>NZ_JBQCVO010000003.1:0-204448 GCF_051958295.1 Neisseria sp. P0014.S002
CAGTTGCGGTAGCGGCATAAGGTGCTGTAATCGGGGATGCTCAGTTCGTCAAAACGGCAAAACAGGTTGAAATCGATGCGGGTAATGAGGCTGTGTTCGAGCTCGGGATCGGAGAGGCTGTGCCATTGTCCGAGCAGGACGGCTTTGAACATGGATAACAGGGGATAGGCGGGACGGCCGCGGTGGTCTCGAAGGTAACGGGTTCTTTGACGATTCAGGTATTGTTCGATCGGTTGCCAATCAATCACCTGATCCAACTTCAATAGTGGGAAACGGTCGATGTGTTTGGCAATCATGGCTTGGGCGGTTTGCTGAAAGAAGGTGCTCATGAGAAATCCCCTAAATGTCTTGGTGGGAATTTAGGGGATTTTGGGGAATTTTGCAAAGGTCTCGGCCTTTGTTCAAACACACATTACATTACAGTCCCAATTCGCGCAGAAAACGAATATCGTCTGCCCAACCGGATTTCACTTTCACCCAAATCTTCAAGAAGACTTTGGTATCAAATAATTTTTCCATATCAAGACGTGCTTCAGTAGAAATTTTCTTCAATTTCTCCCCACCCTTGCCAATCAAAATCGCCTTTTGGCTGTCTTTATCGACCAACACTGCGATATAAATGCGGAACAGTCCGCTTTCCTCTTCCTCAAACTGCTCCACTTCAACATTCATCGCATACGGCAACTCTTCGCCCAAATAGCGGAACAGTTTTTCGCGCACAATTTCCATCGCCAGGAATCGGCTGGATTTGTCCGTGACCATATCTTCCGGATACATCGGGATACTTTCCGGCAGATACGGCTTGAGTAATTCCAGCAAATTGGCGATACGTAGACCATGTTTCGCGCTGACTGCCTCGCTGGCGGCAAACTCAAACTCTTGGCGCACTTCATTGATAAACGCCTCAAGCGCAAATTTGTCTTTGGCTTTGTCTTTATCGATTTTATTGACCACCAATACCACAGGCGTATGCTTAGGCAACTGCTTCAACACCACGCGGTCGGCATCGGTAAAACGCATGGCTTCCACCACAAAAACCACCACATCCACGCCGCTCAACGCTTCGGTTACGTTTTGATTAAGACGGTCATTCAAGGCATTGCGGTGATTGGTTTGGAAACCCGGGGTATCGACAAACACAAATTGCGCCGTGTCGTCGGTGTAAATACCGGTTACACGGTTGCGCGTGGTTTGTGCTTTTTTACTGGTAATACTGATTTTCTGACCGATTAAATGGTTCATCAGCGTGGATTTGCCGACATTCGGGCGACCCACGATGGCAACAAAGCCGCAACGATAATCTGTCGGGTGTTGCGACTCGTTTTGTAAAAAGGTTTCTATATCCATTTATATATGACTTTCTTGATTGTTTCAGACGGCCTTTGCATTTGCTCAAAGGCCGTCTGAAATATTATTTTTTAGATTTTTTTAAAGGGAACTTCTGTTCCAACCATTCCAAGGCTTCACATGCCGCTTTTTGCTCGGCCACTTTCCGACTGCTGCCGCGTGCATTGCAGATAAAGCCGAGTTCGCCCAAATCGCAGGAAATCACAAACATCGCATCGGCCGTCTGCTCCGCCTGCTCTTCGATTCGATATTTCGGCAGGGCAAAGCGGCGTGCCTGCAAGGCTTCCTGCAAAGCGGTTTTACTGTCTTTTTTGCCGATGTTCAAATCCGCACGTTTCACGCGTTCCGCAAACAAATGGCGAACCACTTTTTCCGCCGCAGAAAAATCCGCGTCAAAGCTGACCGCCGCAAACATCGCCTCCATCGCGTCGGCCAAAATCGAAGGCCGTCTGAAACCGCCGCTCTTCAACTCGCCGGCACCCAAATACAAACCGTCGCCGACATTCATTTCCAACGCGATTTCAGCCAACACGCCTTCATTCACCAAAGCCGCGCGCATCCGCGACAACTCGCCTTCCGACAATTTCGGAAACGCGTCAAACAACATCCGCGCCACAGAATAGTTCAAAATCGAATCGCCGACAAATTCAAAACGCTCATTGTGTTTGACATTGTAGCTGCGGTGGGTCAAAGCCTGCTGAAGCAGCTCCATATTGCGGAACTCATAGCCCAGGCGCTTTTGAATCGCTCGATGCGCCTGCTGTTTGAGCAAATCAGGTTTCATTCCATACTTTCAAAAAACAGCCTGAAATACGCCTCATCCGCAGTGAAACAAAATAAAAAGGCTACACCGGCAACTTTTTTATTTTGGCTCATTGTTTCTTGCGTCCCTCAAGCCGATAAACAATCAAAAGCCGTCATGTTCAAACCTGACGGCACTCGACCGACATTGTACCATCAAACCGCCCCTGCACACATCCGTGCGGAAAAGCGGCGAATCGTGTAAAATCATGCCAAATCATCTCTTTGCCAACTCCATGAACAAATTTGCCCAAGCATTGGCTGCGGCGCTCGACCGCTGCATCGTCACCAACACCGTCGCCGAACAAGGCGAGCCCGTCGGCTTCCTCTACCGCGAAGCCCCCGTATTTGAAAACGACAGCGGCTGGCGTATTTTCAGCGGCGACGAAACCGACGAATACACCGACAATCCCGACAACTTCAGCATTGTCAGCCTCTCCGCCATTACCGCAGACAATCCCGACATCGCGCCCCTGCTGACTCAGGCAGAAGGCAGCGCGTGGGAATTGAACGAAGACGGCGAGTTCCAAGCCGTTGCCGATTGGCAGCCGCAAGAATAATCCACCCATTTCGTTTCAGACAGCCTTCTTTATAACAAGGCCGTCTGAAACCGAGCCGAATCCCTATTTCACCAATATTGAAGGAATCATCATGAACATTATCGAACCACGCCTCGATGGCACCAACCTGCGCATCGGCATCGTTCAAGCCCGCTTTACCAACGAAATCGGCAGCAAAATGGTCAAAGTTTGCTGCCGTACCTTAAAAGAATTGGGCGTATCCGAAGACAACATCACGCTTGCCACCGTTCCTGGTGCGCTTGAAGTGCCTATCGCACTGATGAACCTCGCTTCATCCGAACAATTCGATGCCTTGATTGCCATCGGCGTTGTCATTCGTGGCGAAACCTACCACTTTGAATTGGTATCCAATGAGTCCGGCGCAGGTGTCAGCCGCGTTGCCCTTGACTACAACATCCCTATCGCCAACGCCATCCTAACGACTGAAAACGACGAACAAGCCGTTGCACGCATCGAAGAAAAAGCCTCCGATGCCGCCAAAGTTGCCGTAGAATGTGCCAACTTGGTCAACCATCTTTTGTCAGAACAATACGAAGACGACGAAGAATAAGCTTCTCCCCGTATTGAATACCGCATATTTTCAGACGGCCTCTCAATCATGACATTGAGGCCGTCTGAATCATTCAATATTCAGCCGACAACCATCGGCACTCTCTTCACAAGGAATACCCATGAAAAGCCCACGCCGCCGCGCACGCGAGCTTGCCGTACAAGCTATTTATCAAGCAGGCATCAACAAAACCGCCGCTCCCGAAATTGCCAAAAACATCCACGAACTGTCCCAAACATCCAATATGGATGAAGAACTGTTCAACAACCTGTTTTTCGGCGCACAAACCCATGCCGAAGAATACATGGAAAAAATCAGCCCCCTGCTCGACCGCGACGAGAAAGACCTCAGCCCCATCGAACGCGCCGTTTTGCTGGTTGCCTGCCATGAGCTGAGCACCATGCCTGAAACCCCCTACCCTGTCATCATCAACGAAGCCATCGAAGTCACCAAAACTTTCGGCGGCACCGATGGCCATAAATTCGTCAACGGCATTCTCGACCAACTGGCTTCACGCATCCGCCCTGACGAACCGCACCGCAAAGGCGAAAATTGATTTCACATCGGATCGAGATTACCGATCTTTGCTCTGTTTAAGCTAATGTGCTTATACAGCCAAACCATCAAAAAGGCCGTCTGAAATTCAGACGGCCTTTTATATCTCGATTTATTCTGATTTTGGCATTTCATAACCGGGACAGTTTTGCTTGTCGCTGTTTGCCCAGATGATACCGCTGTCGTTGTAATAAACGGTACAGGTTTCATTAGCGTTGGTTTCTTTATTGGGTTCAGCCTTCAAAATATAACCTGAATCGGAAGGATTAGGCATAGAAGCTGTACCTTCGGAAAAACTAATATTGAAATATTGATTCTGCTGTAAATTTTCAGCAGGAAATCCTACAAATGTACTTTTTTGAGTGTAGTAGCGTTCCAGCTGTTGAGCGTTATGAAGCATCTGCGTGCGGACGGCGGCAAGGCGCGTTTGGCGGATGTAGTTTTGATAAGACGGATATGCGATGGTAGCAAGAATGGCTGCAATCACAACGACTATCAGCAGCTCGATAAGCGTGAAGCCTTGTTGGTGTTTCATTGTATTTATGTCGTGAATAATTAGAATAAGACGTGAATATTATAGTAGTTTTCTTGCGGCTTAAATGTTCAGATTCGGAGGGGGTTTGGGAATTTATGTAAATGAGGTGCAAGTTCTGAAAAATGTTTACTGCCCTTTATTTTTTATTTCAATACGTTAAACTTCAATTTAAGCCGACCGTCTCTTGGTTGGACTTGGTCTTTACAGTAAAATCCAGTTGTTTTTTTGTTTCTATCAATACATTTGTTGCTTGTCTGCGACGTTATTTTATTGAATTGGTTTCTTTTATATGTCTAAAGTTTTCAAGTGGGCGGCCGGTACGGCTGTTGTAGTAGCAGCGGCTTTCGGCGGCTGGTCTTTGATGAAGCCTGAGCCTCAGTCTTCTTTTATTACAGAAGTAGTCAAACGCGGCGATATCCGTCAAACCGTGTCGGCAACCGGCGAAATCTCACCTTCCAATTTGGTATCCGTAGGCGCGGAAGCTTCAGGTCAGATTAAAAAACTGTATGTAAAACTGGGCCAACAAGTGAAAAAAGGCGATCTGATTGCAGAAATCGACTCAACCAATCAGATCAATACCTTAAATACCGAAAAATCCAAACTGGAAACCTATCAGGCAAAATTGGTTTCTGCCGAAATCGCACTTTCCAGTGCGGAGAAAAAATATAAACGCGAACTTGCCTTATGGAAAGAACAGGCAACTTCCAAAGAAGACTTGGAATCTGCACAAGACTCTTTAGCCGCAGCCAAAGCCAATGTTGCCGAACTGAAAGCCTCCATCAAACAATCCAAAATCTCCATCAATACGGCCGAATCCGAACTGGGCCACACGCGGATCACCGCTACCATGGACGGCACTGTGGTCGCCATTCCTGTTGAAGAAGGCCAATCCGTCAATGCGGCGCAATCTACGCCGACCATCATCCAACTGGCTAACTTGGAAACCATGTTAAACAAAATGCAGATTGCCGAAGGCGACATCACGAAAGTCAAAGCCGGTCAGGATATTTCGTTCACCATTTTGTCTGAACCGGACACCCCGATTAAAGCAAAATTAGACAGCGTCGACCCCGGCCTGACTACCATGTCTTTGGGCAGCTACACCAGCAGCACGGACACAACTTCAAATGCGATTTACTACTATGCCCGCGCTCTAGTACCGAATCAGGACGGCAAACTTTCTATCGGCATGACCACTCAAAACACGATCGAAATCAACGGCGTGAAGAATGTCTTGCTGGTACCGACACTGACCGTGAAAAAGCATAACGGCAAATCATTTGTCAGCGTTTTGGGTGCAGACAATAAAGCGGTAGAACGCGAAGTGACCGTCGGCCTGAAAGACAGCATGAATACCGAAATCAAAAGCGGCTTGAAGGAAGGCGAAAAAGTAATCATTTCTGAAATGAGCGCAGATGAAAAGAATAAGAGCAGCGAACGCGCGATGATGGGTGGCGGCCCTCCTCGCTGATTGATTAAGGCCGTCTGAAAGATTTGGCTGTGTTTCAGACGGCCTTAGTTCCTGTATTTCTATTTTTCGCCCGGAAAGATTATGAGTTTAATCGAATGTAAGAATATCAACCGTTTTTTTGGTAGCGGTGAAAACCGTGTGCACGTATTGAAAGATGTCAGCCTTTCTATTGAGAAAGGCGACTTTGTGGCGATTATCGGCCAGTCCGGTTCAGGCAAATCGACGCTGATGAATATTTTGGGCTGTCTGGATACCGCTACTTCCGGCTCTTATCAAATCGATGGCATCGAAACATCGCAAATGCAGCCGGATGAGCTGGCGGCTTTGCGCCGTGAGCGTTTCGGCTTTATTTTCCAGCGTTACAACCTGTTAAGCTCGCTGACCGCCCGAGACAACGTCGCCCTACCTGCCGTGTATATGGGCATGGACAGTAAAGAGCGCGCGGAACGTGCGGAAAAACTGTTGGGCGATTTGGGTTTGCAAAATAAAGAAAGCAACAAACCCAGCGAACTTTCCGGCGGTCAGCAACAACGCGTTTCGATTGCCCGCGCGTTGATGAACGGCGGCGAAATCATCTTCGCCGACGAGCCGACCGGCGCATTGGATACCGCCAGCGGTAAAAACGTGATGGAAATCATCCACAAGCTGCACGAAGACGGGCATACCGTGATTATGGTCACCCACGATCCGGGCATTGCGGCAAATGCAAACCGCGTCATCGAAATCCGCGACGGTCAGATTATTTCGGATACGTCTAAAAATCCCGATATTCCGCCAAGCAAAGTAGAACGGATTAAAGAAAAAGCTTCTTGGTCGTTTTATTACGATCAATTTATGGAAGCATTCAAAATGTCGGTACAGGCGATTATGGCGCACAAAATGCGTTCGCTGCTGACCATGCTGGGGATTATCATCGGTATCGCTTCGGTGGTATCAGTAGTGGCATTGGGTAATGGCTCGCAACAAAAAATCTTGGAAGACATCAACTCGATGGGCACAAACACCATCAGCATCTTCCCCGGCCGTGGTTTTGGCGACCGCCGCAGCGGACGAATCAAAACACTGACGATTAATGATGCAAAAGCCATCAGCCAACAAAGCTATGTCGCCTCTGCCACTCCTCAAACCAACTCCGGTGGCACCTTGACCTACCGCAACACCGACCTGACCGCCTCGCTTTACGGCGTAGGCGAACAATATTTCGACGTGCGCGGTTTGAAATTGGAAGAAGGCCGTCTGTTTGATGATGACGATGTAAAAACTGATGCCCAAGTCGTCGTTATCGACCAAAACACCAAAACCAAACTCTTCGGCGAAGGCGTCAATCCTTTAGGCAAAACCATCCTCTTCAAAAAACGCCCGCTCACCGTCATCGGCATTATGAAAAAGGATGACAACTCATTTGGCAATTCCGACTCGCTGATGCTTTGGTCGCCTTATACAACGGTCATGCACCAAATTACCGGCGAAAGCTATACCAACTCCATCGTTGTCAAAATCAAAGACGATGCCAACACACAGGTTGCCGAAAAAAGCCTGACCGAGCTGCTGAAAGCACGCCACGGTACAGAAGACTTCTTTATGAACAACAGCGACAGCATCAAAGAAATGGTGGAAAGCACAACCGGCACCATGACGCTGCTGATTTCTTCCATCGCGGTCATCTCTTTGGTGGTCGGCGGTATCGGCGTGATGAACATCATGCTGGTCTCCGTTACCGAGCGCACCAAAGAAATCGGCGTTCGCATGGCAATCGGCGCACGCCGCAACAATATTTTGCAACAGTTCCTGATTGAGGCCGTCTTAATCTGTATCATCGGCGGCCTGTCCGGCGTATTGCTGTCCGCAAGCATCAGCCTGGTGTTCAACTATTTTGTTACCGACTTCCCAATGAGCATTTCCATGACTTCCGTCATCGGCGCAGTCGTCTGCTCCACCGCCATCGGCGTCGCGTTCGGCTTTATGCCTGCCAACAAGGCTTCCAAGCTCAACCCGATTGATGCGCTGGCTCAGGATTGATTATGTTTCAGACGGCCTATTATTTTAGGGCCGTCTGAAATGCTGTTACCCGAAAGATTTTTTATGAAGACGAAACCTTTTTCCCAAGCAGCCTTATCATTGGCTGTTGCCCTTGCCCTAAGTGCGTGCGCCGCGCCTAAAGCCAATCCGAACCTGACGCTGGAAGCGACCGGCCAAGTCATGAGCGCGGCGGAAACTGCCGAACGCTACGATGTAAACGGCAACTGGTGGGAAATCTACCAAAGCCAGCAGCTCAATGCGCTGATGGAGCAGGCGCTGGCGAACAATGTCGATTTGAAACAGGCCGCCATCAGCGTCAACAAAGCTTTGTATCAAGCCAATATTTTGGGCGCGGATTTGGTGCCTTCGTTCAGCGGATCGTTGGGCGCGAACGCTTCTAAAAACCTGAAAACCGGCAGCCATGGCAATACCTTCAGCAGCCAGCTTGGTTTGAGCTACGAATTGGATTTGTGGCGCAAACTCAGTGCCACTGCCGATGCGCAGGTATGGGAATACCAAGCCACGCATGAAGACATGGCCAATACACGCCTGACTTTGATTAATAATGTCGCCGATGCGTATTTCAATATCTCCTACCTGAACGAAGCCATCGAGTTGGCGAAAAAATCGCTGAAGCAATACCAGGAAATCAACCGCATTGCGAATGCCAAGTTCCGCTATGGCCGGGCCGATTCAAGCCAGCCGACCCAAGCCAAACAGTCATTGCTGAGCGCAGAAAACAGCCTGTTGTCTTTGCAAAACAATTTGGATACGCAAAAACAGGTTTTGCGTAATTTATTGAATTTAAGGCCGTCTGAAAACATGGCCGCCGATCCGGCACAATTCCGCCTGCTGCCGGTCAAAGGCGTGAACTTGGACGTACCGATTACCGTTTTAGCCAACCGCCCCGACCTGCGCGCCGCCGAATACCGCCTGCAGGCGTCGCAGCAATCGGTCAACGCGCAAAAACGCAGTTGGTATCCGTCGATTACTTTGGGCGCAAGTTTGAGTACGTCTTCCGATAAAGCGAAAAGCACGTTCAATATCCCTATGTTAGGCGGATCGGCCACCATCAATCTGCCTTTCCTTAATTGGCAGATCATGAAATGGAAAGACAAAACCGTACAAGCGGAGATGGACAGTGCCAAGCTGAATTTTGAAAAAGCCCTGACTACCGCGCTCAACGAGGTCAACACCAATTACCTTGCCTACAAAAACGCGCAGGCCAGCCTTGCCAATCAAGAACAGCGTTATCAGTTGGACAAGAAAAACAGCCATTACTATCAAGTACGCTACCAACACGGTAAAAACGAGCTGAAAGACTGGCTGGAGGCTTTGAATTCGGAATACAGCTCGGCGCAAAACCTACTGAACCAACGCTATGAAGCCTTGAAATACGAAAATATGGTGTATAAAGCCATGGCTGGACGTTATACGCCGAAATAGCATTTTCAGACGGCCTTTGGTTAATTTCCGTCAAAGGCCGTCTGAAACCATTCAAGCAACTGAATTTTCATATATAATCGCGCGTTTATTTGATTTTATCCGGACAACATTATGGCCTTCGCCTCTCTCTTTACGCTTTTGGACGACATTACCGCCGTTTTGGACGACGTAGCGATGATGACCAAAGTCGCCGCAAAAAAAACCGCCGGCGTGGTCGGTGACGATTTGGCGCTCAACGCCAATCAGGTAACCGGCGTATCCGCCGAGCGCGAATTGCCGATTATTTGGGCGGTAGCAAAAGGCTCTCTGGTCAATAAGCTGATTCTGGTGCCGCTTGCACTGTTGCTTTCCGCTTTCCTGCCAGCGCTGATTACGCCCTTGTTGATGATCGGCGGTGTTTATTTGTGTTTTGAAGGCGTGGAAAAACTGTTGCACAAATTCTTGCACCGCAATGAACACGAAGACGGACACGATGCCGAGCCTGAAGTCACAGACGAAAAAACAAAAGTGAAAGGCGCGGTCCGCACAGATTTCATCCTCTCCGCCGAAATTATTATTATCGCGCTGGGCGTTGTTGAAAAATATGACCTGATGACGCGTTCTTTGGTTATGGCCGCCATCGGTGTCGGCATGACGGCATTGGTCTATGGTTTGGTCGGCATTATCGTCAAACTTGACGACCTCGGCATGATGTTGATGCGCCAAAAAAGCGTTGCTGTGCAAGGTATCGGACGCAGTTTGATTTCATTTATGCCTTGGTTTATGCGTGGCTTGAGCATTGTCGGCACGCTGGCGATGTTCTTGGTTGGCGGCGGACTGATCACCCACAACCTTGGCTTTTTGCACGATTTCCTCCACGCACAGCATTGGGACAGCGGCATGATGGAACATATCGCCAACTTGGTGGTCGGAGTAGCCGCCGGTGCATTGGCTTGCGCAATCGTCCTGCCTGCAATGAAATTGTTTCAAAAAGACTGATTTTGTTTCCCTGCCGTCTGAAAACTTTTCAGACGGCCTCAATACCATTTAAAGCATGAATATTTTCCGTAAACTCGAACAATATTGGCAACATCCGCTGCTTTACTGGCCGCTGGTCATCTTGATTGCCGCCGCGACACCGTTCACTTTCGCCCCGTATTATCATTTCTGGCTGATGCCGCTGTTGTTTGGCGCGCTGATACGCCTGATTGAATTGCGTCCACGCTTTGCCGTCATGACTGCCTATCTGTTCGGATTAATCGGTTATACGGCGCAGTTTTATTGGATA
Source organism: Neisseria sp. P0014.S002 (assembly GCF_051958295.1). Classification (NCBI taxonomy): domain Bacteria; kingdom Pseudomonadati; phylum Pseudomonadota; class Betaproteobacteria; order Neisseriales; family Neisseriaceae; genus Neisseria; species Neisseria sp. P0014.S002. The sequence continues at coordinate 10,573 of NZ_JBQCVO010000003.1, forward strand.
CACACTGCCTTGCATGATGTTTCGGGTTTGCCGGATTCATACGCCATCCCCCTCACCTTCCTGCTGCCGGCATTTCTTGCGCTTTATCCGGCCATCTGTTTTTGGGTGTGGAGAAAATGCAACCTGTCGCGCTGGGCCAAAACCGGCCTCCTGCTGCCGATTTTGTGGACGCTGGCAGAATTTGCCCGCGAACGTTTCCTGACTGGATTCGGCTGGGGTGCAATCGGCTATTCCCAAATCATCAAAGACAGCCCGTTGGCAGGCTTCGCGCCTTTGGGCGGCATTCATATGGTCACGCTGGCAACCGCTTTTCTCAGCGCATGGCTGGTGTTGCTGATTGACAACCACGGCCGTCTGAAACACCGCCTCCTGCCCTTATTCCTTATCGTTGCACTCTGCTCCGTCGGCTACATTTCCCAACAAACCGAATACACCCGCCCTGACGGCAGCACCAGCACGGTTGCCCTGATTCAAGGCAATATCGAGCAAAATCTGAAATGGAAAGAAGAGCAAATCATCCCAACCATTCAGAAATACTACGAACAAATCAGCAAAACCAGTGCTGACATCGTCATCCTGCCCGAGACCGCCCTGCCACTGATGCGCCAAGACCTGCCCGAAGGCATCTTGGAACAATTCGCCGAGCAAGCGCAAAGCAACGGCAGCGCGTTGGCCATCGGTATCAGCCAATATACGCCCGACGGCAACGGCTACGAAAATGCAGTCATCAATTTGAGCGACTATCACAACAGCACTTCCGATACCATCCCCTACTACGCCAAGAACCACCTCGTTCCATTTGGCGAATACAAGCCCTTGCCCACCATTACCGAGCGCCTCTATAAAATGATGGATATGCCTTTGGCCGACTTTCAAAAAGGCGGCGACAACCAAGCGCCTTTGGTGATGAAAGATCAAAAAGTCGCCTTCAATATCTGCTATGAAGACGGTTTCGGCGACGAACTCATTGCAACGGCGAAACGCTCCACCTTGCTTGCCAACATCAGCAATATGGCGTGGTATGGCAAGTCCAATGCCATGTACCAGCAGCTTCAACAGTCCCAAGCGCGTGCAATGGAACTGGGCCGCTACATGGTTCGCGCCACCAATACCGGCGCGACCGCCATTATTTCCCCTAAAGGTACGATTGTTGCCGAAGCCCAACCGGATACAGAAACCGTCCTCGAAGGCCACGTTAAAGGCTATATCGGCGAAACGCCTTATATGAAAGCAGGCGGCTCAACATGGCTTATCAGCATTTTGGCCGTTATCGGCGTATTCCTTATCCTGATTGGCCGGAAAAAACCAGAATAAAAAATTTTTAAGACCTTGTTATACAAGGTCTTTTTTATCACCAAAACTATTTACATACAGAAATGTTTGTAATATACTTAGCCAAAACCTAGCAAATCACTCAAATTTTCTAAGACAATCAACCCTTGCGATTCAAGCAGTAAAAACTATTGGATCTATCGTTAATTTACAGAAAAAATCCAACCCATAACAAAACAAACCACAGGCAGTGTTATACTGCTTGTCACACAATAAACAAAAAGCCGTTTTCAGACGGCCCAATCAAGGAGAGTATCCTTTATGAATAAAGCTTTTGCATTACCCGTTATCCACAGCGGCAACGGTAGCCTCGAGCAATACATTCATACTGTCAACAGCATTCCCATGCTGACTGCCGAAGAAGAAACACAACTGGCCGAACGTCAACAAAAAGGCGATCTCAACGCCGCCAAACAGCTTATTCTGTCTCATCTTCGCGTCGTCGTATCCATTGCACGCGGTTACGACGGCTACGGCCTCAACCAAGCCGACCTGATTCAAGAAGGTAATATCGGCCTGATGAAAGCCGTCAAACGCTACGAACCGAGCCGCGGCGCGCGCCTGTTTTCGTTTGCCGTGCATTGGATTAAAGCCGAAATCCATGAATTCATTTTGCGCAACTGGCGTTTGGTCCGCGTTGCCACAACCAAACCGCAACGCAAACTGTTCTTCAATCTGCGCAGCATGCGTAAAAACCTGAATGCCTTGTCTCCAAAAGAAGCGCAAGAAATCGCCGACGATTTGGGCGTCAAATTGTCCGAAGTCTTGGAAATGGAACAACGCATGACCGGTCACGATATCGGCATCATGGCAGAAAACAACGATGACGAAGACAACTTCGCCCCTATCGACTGGTTGGCCGATCACGATGCAGAGCCTAGCCGCCAGTTGTCCAAACAAGCCCACTACGCCCTGCAAACCGAAGGTCTGCAAAACGCCTTGGCACAACTGGACGACCGCAGCCGCCGTATCGTTGAAAGCCGCTGGTTGCAAGACGATGGCGGTTTGACCCTGCACGAATTGGCTGCCGAATACGGCGTATCTGCCGAACGCATCCGCCAAATCGAAGCCAAAGCTATGCAAAAACTGCGCGGTTTCTTGGCAGAAGAAGCTGAAGCCGTTTAAGCCTTTCTTGATAAAAGGCCGTCTGAATCTTTTCAGACGGCCTTTTCGATGGCAAACCTCATTGCATCTTCTCCCCCAACACATTCATTTTAAAGCCCACTTAAGCTATAATACCCACCACACACACTACCCAGTCATACCATAACCATGCAACTTACCGTCGTCGGACTCAATCACCAAACCGCGCCCTTGAGCATACGCGAAAAACTGGCATTTGCAGCTGCAAATCTGCCGGATGCCGTGTCCAACCTCGCGCGTAGTGAGGCGGCGGAAGAAGCAGTCATTCTTTCTACCTGCAACCGCACCGAGCTTTACTGCGTCGGCGAAACCGAAAAAATCATCGACTGGTTGGCACAATATCACGACCTGCCTGCCGAAGAAATCCGCCCTTACCTCTATACCTTAGATAATAATGAAACCGTCCGCCACGCCTTCCGCGTCGCCTGCGGTTTAGATTCCATGGTCTTGGGCGAACCGCAAATTCTCGGTCAAATCAAAGATGCCGTCCGCGTTGCGCAAGAACAGGAAAGCATCAACACCCACTTAAACGCCCTGTTTCAAAAAACCTTTGCCGTTGCCAAAGAAGTGCGTACCGACACTGCTGTCGGCGAAAACTCCGTCTCCATGGCTTCTGCATCGGTCAAAATGGCAGAGCAAATCTTCCCTTCCATTTCTGATCTGAACGTCCTTTTTATCGGCGCAGGCGAAATGATTGAGCTGGTGGCTACTTATTTTGCCGCCAAAAATCCCAAGCTCATTACCGTTGCCAACCGCACACACCAGCGCGCGCAGGAATTGTGCGACAAACTCGGTGTCAACGCCGAAGCTTGCCTGCTGAACGAATTGCCCGATATTCTTCACGATTACGACGTGGTTGTTTCTTCCACTGCCAGCCAACTCCCACTCGTCGGCAAAGGCATGGTCGAACGCGCATTGAAAAAACGCCACAACATGCCTGTTTTCCTGCTGGATTTGGCTGTTCCGCGCGATATCGAAGCCGAAGTCGGCGAATTGGAAGACGCATATCTCTATACCGTAGACGACATGATGGACATTGTCCAAAGCGGTAAAGATGCGCGCAAAAAAGCAGCTGCGGCGGCTGAAAGCATGGTGGAAGAAAAAGTCAGCGAATTTATCCGCCTACAGAAAAACCGCCAAAGCGTTCCGCTTATCCGCGCCTTGCGCGACGAAGGTGAACGTGCACGCCGCCAAGTATTGGAAAATGCCATGAAGCAACTGGCAAAAGGCGTATCCGCCGAGGATGTCCTCGAACGCCTCTCCATTCAGTTGACCAACAAACTGCTCCACTCTCCGACACGCACGCTCAATAAAGCTGGCTCGGACAACAGCGAATTAATCGATGCCGTGGCACAGATCTACCATTTGGATCAACACGACTGACCACAATTTAAAGGCCGTCTGAAAAAAGCGAACCGACCGACAGGTCATATTCAAAAGTTTTCAGACGGCCTTAAAACAATAAAATCCCAATTATCATTTTTTCATTTAAAATGAAATGCTTGAAAAAAAACCGTTAAAGTGTAAAAATCCTACCTTATACATTTAAACAGCATTCAAACAATAAAACTGCCTGCCGATTCAAACGCATGCCGACAATACGATAGGCACCGGCAAAAGGAACTTTCGTGCATATTAAAACAAACACATATCTGGCCCTTGCTGTCCTCTCAGCTTCCCTTCTTTCAGGTTGCGACAAAGTCAGCACCTTTTTCGACAAAGACGAAAACAAAGAACTCGTTCAACGTATTGAAACCAATACCGATGACGGAAAAGTCGGTATGTTGTTGCCCGACTTCGCCCAACTGGTGCAAAACGAAGGACAGGCCGTCGTCAATATTCAAGCGACACCGGCAAAACGCTCTGCGACACCGGATGACGACCACAGCATGGACCTGAGCCAATTTCCCGACAACGATCCGTTTTACGAGTTCTTCAAACGCCTTGTTCCCAATATGCCAGACATGCCGCAAGAAGATACCGAAAGCGACGATCTGAATTTCGGCTCCGGCTTCATCATCAGCAAAGACGGCTATATCCTGACCAATACCCACGTGGTTGCTGGCATGGGCAATATCAAAGTCCTGCTCAACGACAAACGCGAATACACGGCCAAACTGGTCGGCTCAGACGCCCAATCCGACGTTGCCCTCTTAAAAATTGAGCCGCAAGAAGACTTGCCGGTTGTCAAAATCGGCAATCCGAAAGATTTGAAACCGGGCGAATGGGTAGCCGCCATCGGCGCACCTTTCGGCTTTGACAACAGCGTAACTTCAGGCATCGTCTCCGCTAAAGGCCGCAGCCTGCCGAATGAAAACTACACGCCGTTCATCCAAACCGACGTTGCCATCAACCCCGGCAACTCAGGCGGCCCGTTATTCAACCTCCGCGGCCAAGTAGTCGGCATCAACTCGCAAATTTACAGCCGAAGCGGCGGTTTCATGGGTATTTCGTTTGCCATTCCGATTGATGTTGCCATGAATGTGGCCGATCAATTAAAAGCCAACGGCAAAGTCCAACGCGGTCAATTAGGCGTGGTTATCCAAGAAGTTTCTTACGATTTGGCCAAATCTTTCGGTTTGGACAAAGCAAGCGGCGCGCTGATTGCCAAAATCATGCCGAACAGCGCAGCGCAACAAGCCGGGTTGCAAGTCGGCGATATTGTCCGCAGCGTAAACGGAGAAGAAGTCCGTGCCTCCAGCGACTTGCCGGTCATGGTCGGCTCGATGATGCCGGGCAAAGAAGTGACTTTGAGCATTTGGCGCGGCGGCAAACAAACCGATGTCAAAGTCAAACTTGGCAGCGCAGCCGAACAAACGGAAACTTCTGCAAAAGAAGCCGAACACCCGCAACACGAAGGCGGCCATGACGGATTTACCGTTGAAAATGCAGGCCTAACTTTGCAGGTTGAAAACGCAGACGGCAAACAACGCTTAATCGTTCTGCGCGTTAGCGGTGCGGCCGAACGTGCCGGCCTCAAACGCGGCGACGAAATTATTGCCGTCAGCCAAATCAGCGTCAATGACGAATCCACTTTCCGTAGCGCATTGGAAAGCGCAGGCAAAAACGTACCGCTTTTGGTACAACGCGAAGGCAATACTTTGTTCCTCGCGCTAAATCTGCAATAGCAAGATTTTCAGACGGCATGATGATGTGTTAAATGATAAAATACCCATCTGTCAGAGGCGGTGGGTATTTTGTTATCCGCCTTCCAATTTAGGCCGTCTGAAAATATTTCACCGCTTATACACAATATAATTATGCAACTTATTAATTATTCGAATTCTATTTTATCTATCGTCCCGGCAGCCATTGCGCTCGCCTTGGCTATTGCCACGCGCCGTGTATTGCTGTCCCTGGGTGTCGGCATTATCGTCGGCTCATTCCTGCTGGTAGGCGGTCATCCACTCGATGCCTTGGTTCACTTAAAAGACATGGCGGTCAGCCTAACTTGGGCAGACGGCGATTGGTCTTTGGGCAAACCCAAAATCCTGCTCTTTTTGGTGCTTTTGGGGATTTTCACTTCCCTGCTGACGCATTCCGGCAGTAATCAGGCATTTGCCGATTGGGCAAAACAGCACATCAAAGGCCGTCGCGGTGCGAAGCTGCTGACTGCCTGTCTGGTATTCGTCACCTTTATTGACGACTATTTCCACAGCCTTGCCGTCGGTGCGATTGCCCGCCCTGTAACCGACAAATTCAAAGTTTCCCGCGCCAAACTGGCTTATATCCTTGACTCCACTGCCGCACCGATGTGCGTTTTGATGCCGGTATCCAGCTGGGGGGCATCGATTATCGCTACTTTGGCCGGCCTTTTGGTGACTTACAACATCACAGACTACACACCAATGGGCGCATTCGTGGCCATGAGTCTGATGAATTACTACGCCGTCTTCGCATTGATTATGGTGTTTATTGTTGCCTGGTTCTCATTCGACATCGGCTCTATGGCTCGTTTGGAACGCGCCGCTTTGAATGAAATTCATGATGAAACCGTTGAAACAGGTCATCCCAACGGCCGTGTATTCGCGCTGATTGTGCCGGTTTTGGTACTGATCATTACCACTGTTTCCGCCATGATTTACACTGGCGCACAAGCTTCTGAAACTTTCTCTTTGCTCAGCGCATTTGAAAATACCGACGTGAACACTTCCCTTGTGTTCGGCGGTACTTGCGGCGTATTGGCCGTCATCCTCTGCACCATCGGCACCATCAAAACCAGCGACTACCCTAAAGCCATTTGGCAGGGCATCATCTCTATGCGCGGTGCCATTACCATCTTGATTTTGGCATGGATTATCAGCACCGTTGTCAGCGAAATGCACACCGGCGAATACCTCTCCACTTTGGTAGCAGGCAATATCCACGCAGGCTTCCTGCCCGTGATTTTGTTTATGCTCGCAGGCGTGATGGCCTTCGCTACCGGCACAAGCTGGGGTACATTCGGCATCATGTTGCCGATTGCCGCCGCCATGGCCGTCAAAGTCGAACCATCGCTGATTATCCCTTGCATGTCTGCCGTAATGGCCGGTGCCGTATTTGGCGACCACTGTTCGCCAATTTCCGACACCACCATCCTCTCTTCTACCGGCGCACACTGTAACCACATCGACCACGTTACCTCGCAATTCCCTTACGCGCTGACCGTAGCCGCGTCTGCTGCCACAGGCTACCTCGCACTGGGCATGACCGGCTCTGCACCTTTGGGTTTTGTGGTAACCGGCATCGTGATGGTTGTGTTGATTTTGATCTTAAAAGATAAGAAAAAAGCAACTGCCTAATTCAAAACCAATATTCAGACGGCCTGAGATATTTCCACACTCTCAGGCCGTCTGAACATAACGATTATCCAATAGATACATTATTCAGGACAAAACAATGAATACGCCTCATCTTCCACGTGGCCCAGTCATGGCCGACGTCGCCGCCTATCATCTGACCGAAGAAGAAAAACAACGCCTGCTCGACCCTGCCGTCGGTGGCGTTATTTTGTTCCGTCGCAACTTTGAAAACGTTTCCCAACTCAAAGCTTTGGTTCAAGAAATCAAAGCCGTCCGTACACCTGAACTCATCATCGCCGTCGACCACGAAGGCGGACGGGTTCAACGTTTTATTGACGGCTTCACCCGCCTGCCGGCCATGAACGTATTGGGCGAAATTTGGGACAACGAAGGCAAAGAAGCCGCCTGCGCCCAAGCAGAACAAGTCGGCTGGGTTTTGGCAACCGAACTCTCCGCCTGCGGTATCGACCTATCCTTCACACCTGTTTTGGATTTAGACTGGGGTCAATGCGCCGTCATCGGCAACCGCAGTTTCCACCGCGACGCCAACATCGTCACCCAGCTTGCCCTTGCCCTGCAAAAAGGCCTGAACAAAGGCGGCATGAAATCTTGCGGCAAACACTTCCCTGGCCACGGCTTTGTCGAAGGCGACAGCCATCACGTCCTGCCTTGCGATGAACGCAGCCGCGAAGAGCTGGAAGCTGCCGACCTTATCCCCTTCCGCGCACTGAGCCAAGCAGGCATGGCCGCTGTCATGCCTGCCCACGTCGTCTATCCTCAAATAGACAGCCAACCTGCAGGCTTCTCCGAAAAATGGCTGAAACAAATCCTGCGCCAAGAAATCGGATTTAACGGCGTTATCTTTTCAGACGACCTGACCATGGAAGGCGCATGCGGTGTCGGCGGTATTAAAGAACGAGCCCGCCTTTCTTTTGAAGCAGGCTGCGATATTGTACTGGTATGTAACCGCCCTGACTTGGTCGATGAATTGCGAGACGGCTTCCACGCACCGGCAAACACCGACTTGGCAGCACGTTGGCAATACATGACCAACACATTGACCGTACAAGAAGCTGCCGACATCATGGCAACCGAAGAATTCCAAGCCGCCCAACAGGCTACTGCCAAACTGGCAACGCCAAAAGACATCGCAGGCGGTGTCAAAGTCGGTGAAGCATTCTGATTCAAGGCCGTCTGAAACATTGACGGCAAATAAAAAAGGAAGACTTGAAAAAGTCTTCCTTTTTTGATTCAAACCGATTAGCGGTGTTGCGGATTGTAACGGCTTTCCAATCGCAGGAATACCCAACCCAAAAAGCTTGTCAGCACCAAATAAATCAGCGCGATTGTATAAAGCGGCTCTTCATAGACAGAATAGCGGCCGGTAATCGTGCTTTGTACATAAGCTAACTCTGCCACGCCGATGACGGAAAGCAATGAGCTGTCTTTCAACAGCGTAATAAACTCACTGGCCAATGGCGGCAACATACGGCGAAGAGCCTGAGGCAAAATCACATAACGCATCGCCTGAGTATAGGTCAGACCCAAAGAACGCGCAGCTTCCATTTGGCCTTTATCAATCGACTGGATACCGGCACGGAAAATCTCACAAATATACGCACCCGAGTTTGCAATCAAAGCCAAAGAACCGGCAATCAACGCACCATAAGAACGGCGCAAATCAATGGCTGCTTCGCCACTAATCAACACACCGTCGGCCGGATGAACAAAAAATGGGAACCAAACATAAGCCCAAATCACAATTTGTACAAACAATGGCGTACCGCGGAACAGCGTAACATACCAAAAAGAAATCTTACGCAACACCCAAGCCAAGGCACGCATCGGCACACCGGCTTTTTCCGGATTGATCAAACGCGCCAATGCCAGCAGCAAACCCAAAATTGAGCCGCCTGCCGTTGCAACCACCGTCAGCCCCAGCGTCGTCAATACGCCGTATAAAAACATCCAGCGGTATTCATAAATAATGTCAAAACGAAAATCCATAACCCTTCCGTCGGTCAAAATCGGTAACTAATCCGAATATTTTTTAAAATGAAGCTTGATATTTTACAAGAAAATACATTGTTTGAACGGTTTTTTGTTAAATTATTCCGCCCAACCCTGCTTTTTTTACATTTCCAATGAATTGCAGCCCCTTTTCACCTTTGCCCATATAGGACATTTTCCGTATAAAAAACAAAGCGCAAACCCGACACAAAATTGACCGAAACACAAAAACAGCGGATAATCCGCCCATTCTTCAAACATCTTTCAGACGGCCTTCCCTCTTCCCTTAAAGGCCGTCTGAAAACATTTTAAAAAGCATAAAACATGAAAGCACCCGAACTCTTATTGCCTGCAGGCGGCCTCGAACGTATGCGCGCCGCCTACGATTACGGCGCAGATGCCGTTTACGCCGGCAGCCCACGTTACTCCCTGCGCGCCCGCAACAACGAATTTGCCAAACTCGACGTTCTCGAGCAAGGCATTAAAGAAGCGCACGAGCGCAACAAAAAATTCTTTTTGACCGTCAATACGCTGCCGCACAACTCCAAACTCAAAACCTTTGTTTCCGATATGGAGCCCTTGATTGCCATGAAACCCGACGCGCTGATTATGGCGGATCCGGGTTTGATCATGACCGTGCGCGAAAAATGGCCTGAAATGCCGATTCATCTATCCGTACAGGCAAACACCACCAACTACTGGGGCGTGAAATTCTGGCAAAACATTGGTGTCGAACGCATTATTCTGTCGCGCGAATTGAGCATGGAAGAAATCGCCGAAATCCGCCAAGAATGTCCGGATATCGAACTCGAAGTCTTCATTCACGGCGCATTGTGTATCGCCTACTCCGGCCGCTGCCTGCTCTCCGGCTACTTCAACCACCGCGACCCCAACCAAGGCACCTGCACCAACTCCTGCCGTTGGGATTACAAAGTCCACAACGCCGTCGAAAGCGACGCAGGTGATGCCCAGCTTCTGCAAGGTTTCAACTTTGAAAAAGCCCAAGAAGAAGCCAACCAAAACTTTGAAGGCATCAACGGTCAAAAACGCCATCCCTACGCCGACAAAGTTTTCCTGATTGAAGAGTCCAACCGCCCGGGCGAAATGATGCCGATTATGGAAGACGAACACGGCACCTACATCATGAACTCCAAAGACCTTCGCGGCATTGAAGTGGTTGAGAAACTGGCCAAAATCGGCGTGGACAGCCTCAAAGTCGAAGGCCGCACAAAATCGCTTTATTATGTTGCACGCGTAGCCCAGTCCTACCGTAAAGCGATTGATGATGCCGTTGCAGGCCGTCCGTTTGATTACAGCCTGTTGAGCGAACTCGAAGGCCTGGCCAACCGCGGCTACACCAGCGGCTTCCTCGAGCGCCACCAAACTCAGGATTACCAAAACTACCTGACCGGCCACTCCATCGCCAAACAAAGCCAATATGTCGGCCACGTTACCGAAATCGACGCCGAAGGCTGGGCGACAATCGAAGTCAAAAACCGCTTTGCCATCGGCGATTCACTCGAAATCATCCATCCGAGCGGCAACCAAACCATCAAATTGGAACAAATGACCCGCAAAGGCCAGCCTGTCGATGTTGCCCCAGGCAACGGCATTCAGGTCAAAATCCCTAACATGCAGGGCAAAGAAAAAGCTTTGGTTGCGCGGATTATGAATCCTTAAGCATCAACAAATAAAGGCCGTCTGAAAGTTTCAGACGGCCTTTTTAAATTATCTATGCTGTTTTAAGTCTGTTCTTGCAATACGGCGGCAATCAATTCTTCCGCACCATCATCTGCCAATTTTTTAGCGACTGCACGACCCAAGGCATCGGCGTATTCGGCAGGGGCTTGCGCGTCCGCCTGCAAAATGACCGAACCGTCAGGATGGCCGACCAAGCCGCGCAAGGTCAGCAAGCCGTTTTCTTCAGTGCAATATGCGGCCAGCGGCACTTGGCAGCTTCCGCCCAAAGCGCGCGCCAACGCGCGTTCGGCCGTCACGCAAGCATGTGTGGTATCGTGGTTCAATGGCTTCAAGACTTCATACAAATCTTCGCGATGCGCTGCAATTTCAATACCCAATGCGCCTTGTCCGGCGGCAGGCAGGCTGTCGGATTCCGACAAAATCATGCGGATGCGTTCGTCCAATTCCAGACGCTGTAAACCGGCGGCAGCCAAGATAATCGCGTCGTATTCGCCGTTATCGAGTTTGGACAAACGGGTTTGCACATTGCCGCGCAAAGGTTTGATAACCAAATGCGGATAGCGCGCACGCAACTGGGCTTCGCGGCGCAGGCTGGATGTACCGACGATGGCACCTTTAGGCATTTCTTCCAAACGCGCGTATTGGTTGGACACAAACGCGTCAAACGGATTGGCGCGTTCGCCGATGGCTGCAAGCGCGAAACCTTCAGGCAAATCCATCGGTACGTCTTTAATCGAATGCACGGCCAAGTCGGCCCTGCCGTCATACAAAGCCTGTTCCAACTCTTTGACAAACAAGCCTTTACCGCCAACTTTTGACAAAGTTCTGTCCAAAATCTGGTCGCCACGCGTAGTCATGCCCAAAATCTCGACTTCGCAATCGGGATACAGGGCTTTCAGACGGCCTTGGATATGTTTTGCCTGCCACATGGCAAGCAGGCTTTCGCGACTGGCGATAACGAGTTTTTTCGGGTTCATAATGGTTGCCTGAAAGATGGAAAACGGCATGAAGTCTATCATATTTTGGGCGGTTTTTCAGACGGCATGGGGGTGAATATGTTATATTTACGCCTAAAAACCCAATTTTCCGGACAACATGAAACGCGCCAAACAATATCCTTTTTTATCCTTACAGCGGCAACGTTTTCATCTGAACTTTGAAAACGCCTCTTCCACCGCCAACCTTCCGAGCGAACGCGATTTTTACCGCTGGGCGTGGTCTGCCTTGAAAAACGAATACCGCCGCGCAGACATCAGCCTGATTCTTCTGGACGAAGAAGAAGCCCGCGCTTACAACCGCGACTACCGCGGCAAAGATTACGCCACCAATGTATTGAGTTTCGCGCTCAACGAAGGCGAAATTCTGCCCGACCAGTTTTCAGACGGCCTGTATGGCGATTTGGTGATTTGTCCGCAAGTGGTTTTGAAAGAAGCCGCCGAACAAGGCAAAACACTCGAGCAGCATTTTGCCCACCTGACCATACACGGTACTTTACACCTGATGGGCTACGACCACATCGAAGACGATGAAGCCGAAATAATGGAAGCCGAAGAAATCCGCCTGATGCTGGCGGCAGGCTTCCCCAACCCCTACCAAGAGGACGAATATTAAAATGGACGGTACGCAGTCGAAACCCAAATTTTTCGAACGCCTAATCTCCCGACTTGCCGGCGAGCCCGACTCCGCCGAAGACGTATTGACCCTGCTGCGCCAAGCGCACGAGCAGGAAGTTTTTGACGCCGACACACTGACCCGGCTAGAAAAAGTATTGGACTTTGCCGAGCTGGAAGTGCGCGACGCCATGATTACGCGCAGCCGCATGAACGTATTGAAAGAGAACGACAGCATCGAGCGCATCACGGCCTACGTCATCGAAACCGCCCATTCGCGTTTCCCCGTCATCGGCGAAGACAAAGACGAAGTTTTGGGTATTTTGCACGCCAAAGACCTGCTCAAATATATGTTCAACCCCGAGCAGTTCCACCTGAAATCCGTCTTGCGCCCCGCCGTTTTCGTTCCCGAAGGCAAATCTTTGACCGCCCTTTTAAAAGAGTTCCGCGAACAGCGCAACCACATGGCGATTGTCATCGACGAATACGGCGGCACATCCGGTTTGGTCACCTTTGAAGACATCATCGAGCAAATCGTCGGCGAAATCGAAGACGAGTTTGACGAAGACGACAGCGCCGACAATATCCACGCCGTTTCTTCCGAACGCTGGCGCATCCACGCGGCTACTGAAATCGAAGACATCAACACCTTCTTTGGTACGGAATACAGCAGCGAAGAAGCCGACACCATCGGCGGCCTGGTCATTCAAGAGTTGGGACATCTGCCCGTACGCGGCGAAAAAGTCATCATCGGCAGCCTGCAATTTACCGTCGCACGCGCCGACAACCGCCGTCTGCACACCCTGATGGCCACACGAATTAAAGAAAACACGGATAAACCATGATTATTCTGGATCACGTCTCCAAACACTATCAAACACGCGACAAAAAAGACTTTGTCGCTGTCGAGCCGACCAGCCTCGAAATCAAACAGGGGGAAATCTTTGGCCTGATGGGCTACTCCGGTGCAGGCAAATCCACCCTGCTGCGCCTGATTAACTTATTGGAACGTCCGGATACAGGTACCGTCAGCGTATGCGGTCAAGAACTGACCGCACTCAACGCCACACAACTGCGCCACGCCCGACAAAACATCGGCATGGTGTTCCAACAGTTCAACCTATTGAGCAACCGTACCGTTGCCGAAAATGTCGCTTTTCCTTTAGAAATTGCCAAATGGCCGTCTAAAAAAATCCAAGCGCGTGTTGAAGAATGTTTGGAAATCGTCGACTTGCAAGACCGTGCCAACCATTACCCGTCCCAACTTTCCGGCGGTCAAAAACAACGTGTCGGTATCGCCCGTGCGCTGGCGCCGCAACCTCAAGTCATCCTTGCCGACGAACCCACTTCCGCCCTCGATCCTGCTACTACGCGCAGCGTTTTGAAGTGTTTGGAAGACATCAACCGACGCTTCAACGTAACCATTGTCATCGTTACCCACGAAATGAGCGTTATCCGCCGCCTGTGTGACCGTGCCGCCCTCTTGGACAAAGGCCGTCTGCTGGAAATCGTTGAAGTACACGGCAACCAAATCCATGCCCAATCCGAAATCGGGCAAGAGCTGATTCGGGAGGACTAATATGGCAGATTTAACATTTGAAAGTGCTGTTGAAACCATCGTCAGCATGAAGGGCGAAATTATCCAAGCCTTGGGCGAAACCTTTATTATGGTCGGCCTATCGACTACTTTCGCCGTTATCTTCGGTACGATTTTGGGCGTATTGCTGTTTGTGACGTCAAGTCATCAGTTGCACTACAACAAACAACTGAATTTATTTTTGGACAACCTGGTCAACCTGATGCGCGCGTTTCCTTTCGTCATCCTGATGATTGCCATGATTCCCGTTACACGCGCCATCATCGGTACGACCATCGGCCCGGTTGCCGCCTCATTGGTATTGAGCGTATCCGGCCTGTTCTACTTCGCCCGTCTGGTCGAGCAAAATCTGCGCGAAGTACCCAGAGGCGTAATTGAAGCGGCCTCCGCAATGGGTGCCTCACCCATGAGCATCATCTGCAAAGTGCTTTTGAATGAAGCGCGCGCAGGTATGGTTTCCAGCATTACCGTATTGGCTATCGGCCTTCTGTCGTACAGCGCGGCGGCAGGCATGATTGGCGGCGGCGGCTTGGGCGACCTTGCCATCCGTTACGGCTACTACCGCTATCAAATGGAAGTCATCATCTTCATTGTTGCCATCCTGGTTTTACTCGTTATCCTGATTCAAGGTATTGGTAACAGATTGGCACGCAAACTGGACAAACGTTAATTAAACCGGGCCGTCTGAAATGGGCTTACTATTTTTCAGACGGCCTGTTCTCTATTTAGGACATATATTCCCATTAAGTTTACAAAAAACATCCTCATCTTTCCAAAATAGATTTACAATCCCTCTTTTTTTAACAGCGGCAGCTTGAGGCCGTCTGAAACCGTTTTATCATCCATCTGGAGCAAAATTATGCGAATCAACCCATTCTTCAAAACCCTTTCTGCCGCTGCGCTGGCCATCGTATTGGCTGCCTGCGGCGGTCAAAAAGACAGCGCACCTGCTGCTTCTGCCGCTTCTTCTGCCGATAACGGCGCAGAGAAAAAAGAAATCGTCTTCGGTACAACCGTCGGCGACTTCGGCGATATGGTAAAAGACCAAATCCAACCGGCTTTGGAGAAAAAAGGCTATAAAATCAAACTGATTGAGTTCACCGACTATGTGCGCCCCAACCTTGCTTTGGCAGAAGGCGAATTGGACATCAACATCTTCCAACACAAACCTTATCTGGACGACTTCAAAAAAGAACACAAACTGGACATCACCGAAGCCTTCCAAGTACCGACTGCTCCTTTGGGCCTCTATCCTGGCAAACTGAAATCTTTGGACGAATTGAAAGACGGCGTCAGCGTTTCCGCACCTAACGACCCATCCAACTTTGCCCGTGCATTGGTTATGTTGAACGAATTGGGCTGGATTAAACTGAAAGCCAACGTTGATCCGCTGACCGCATCTAAAGCAGATATTGCCGAAAACCCTAAAAACATCCAAATCGTAGAACTTGAAGCCGCCCAACTGCCGCGCAGCCGTGCCGACGTTGACTTTGCCATCGTTAACGGCAACTACGCCATGAGCAGCGGCATGAAACTGACCGAAGCCCTGTTCCAAGAGCCGAGCTTCGCCTACGTTAACTGGTCTGCCGTCCGCACTGCCGACAAAGACAGCCAATGGTTGAAAGATGTAACCGAAGCCTACAACTCTGACGAGTTCAAAGCCTACTCACAAAAACGCTTTGCCGGTTACAAATACCCTGCGGCATGGGGTGAAAACGCAGCAGCAGGTGCTCAAGCCGAAGCCGCCTCTACTGCTTCTGCAACCAAATAAATCGCTCTTTGAAAAAAGGCCGTCTGAACGTTCAGACGGCCTTTTTCTATTTTTCTATTGCTTATCTCTTCTCAAAGCTCAAAACACGTTTTTTGATTAACACCAAATACTTACACAATTCCCTTTTTAAACCAAATCAATATGTTGTAAAAAAGTTCAATAAAAAACCATGTTTTTATTCAATATAATCAATCACTAAATGAATTATTCTACTTTTTTATAATATTCACTAGTAATGTTCCGCTTATCCTGATATTATACCGTTCATCTAAAGACATCCGGTTATCTGAATTACAGACCGTTCATCTGAATTGCTTCAAACCACTTTGTCGGATTTTCCCATGTATGTTGTGTTTCTCCGTATCGAAGGGGTTTGAGCGGTCGAAATACCGTATTGCTTAGATATTAAAGCTTCGTGCTTTGAAATGAGTGAATTTTTGTTTTAAGTGTCGTAATCTCTTGCTAATTACTCCCAGCTGCAAGAGTTTCAGGGTTGCCCCTTGGGCAGCCCTTCTTTTTTATCTTCCATTTTTTCAGCAATCAAGCCTTCCCTGCACTAGACACATAGTCAAAACCGCAATCAAGGCCCCCCCCTTCCCCTCAGCCTCCAATCTTCTTCAATTCATTATTCGGCATCACCAGCCAAACCTGTGCCTTTTTAACTTGAGCCGCAGTACGGATGGCTGCCTCATCCATAATGGAGAATGCAGTGGAAAAAGCATCGGCAACCGCCGCACTCTCCGCCATAACGCTCATGCTTTTATAGCGCGGCTGGCTTCCGCCTGTGCGCGGGTCAAACAGATGGGTAAATTTGCCTGCCTCGTCCATTACAGTGCCATAGCCGCCCGATGTGGCAAACGCTTGATTTTTCATGGCAATGGTGGTCAGGATTTGGTCTTCTTGGTCAGGATTGCGGATGCTGACATTCCACTCGCGCTGGTTGGCATTATCAAAGCCGTAAATCTCCCCCATATCAATCAATGCCTGAGAAACGCCTTGCTGCTTCAACAATTCAGCTACTTTGTCGGTGATATAGCCTTGGGCAATGCCGTTAAGCGACAAGCCCATGCCTTTTTGGGCAAAACGGATTTCTTTGGTATCAAAATCGACTTTGTTGAAATCCACTAATTTGAGCGTGTCTTTGATACTGCGCTCAGATGGTGGCGTTTCGGTTTTCGGATTTCTTCTGAAATGGTCGGCATACAGATTCCACAAAGGCTGAATGCTGGGATCAAATGCACCCCGCGTCAGCTGATGGATATCTCGACTAATGCTGAGCAGCTGCAAAAAATCGGATGGCGGATTTTTCAGACGGCCTTCTCGGTTTAAGCGGCTAATCAGGCTGTCGTCCCGATACAGGCTGAAGATTTTTTCCAACCGTGAAACTTCCGCCAATACTTTGTTAACCAGTATTTCCGCCTGTTTGCGCTCAACGCCGAACAAACGCAATTCCGCACCCGAACCCAACGCAATGCCTCTCCAAATAACTGGCTGCTCTTCTTGATTTGGGCTGGCCGGACGAGTCGGCTGATTGGTTTTGCGGCTGATGGCAAAAGGAATGCCGACACCGGCGGCAAGGGTGGCAGCTATGGCAAGGAAACGGCGGCGCGTTAAAGGGGTGGACATAAAGTATTCCTTAGATTTTTTATCTTTATATTGAAAGCCGCATTCATTAAATCAGCAATCGACAGCTTCCAACACAAAGGCCGTCTGAAACTATTTCAGACGGCCTTTTATTGATTGTTTTATTTGAAAATGTATTCGTCGGGCATCTCTGCAAAACCGACTACTCTGCCGCCTTTTTCTTTGGCGAATTTTTCAGCCTGAGCCTTGTCGGCAAACGGAAGCGCGTCTTCCGCACCCATGCCGCCGATAAAGCTGCTTTCAATAACGTAATAGGCTTTTTTCGCATCTATCCATTCGGCATCGGCATTGGGTTTTTCCCAATCTTTGACTTTGCCCATATCGGTAACATAGATGGCATGAATGCCTTTAGGCTCTTCGGGCAGTTTGGTGTAGCCAAACATCTGCTTGATGGTGGAAAACCAAACCGGTTTGTCAGGTTTGCCGTTCAAGAAGATTTGCGCTTTAGGGCCGTTGTGTTCAGTCAAATTCATGCTGCAGTAATGACCGACTGCGCTGTCGCTGATTTGTTGGGGCGTAGGCGGAGGAGTATTTTCCTCTTTGCTACAAGCAGATAAAGCAATGATGGTGAATGCTGTAAATAATATTTTTCTCATATTTGTCTCTTTCCGAAAATCCAGGCGGCTAAGACCAAGGGAATGATAACCCATAATACCTGCGCCGTCAGCAAAACCGGCATAGTCAGGCTGATTTGATCGCTCAAACCGGCCATACCTGCGTACATCGCGGTGTTTTCATAACCGGTCAAGTTGAGCAGACGGTAAATGTCGGAAGGATTGAACAAAAGAATGGTTTCTACAACAGGCGCAGTAATGACTTGTTCGGTATCGGCAACCAAAATACCCAAAAGCGCCATATCGAAAATCACCACAAAAAACAGCCATACGCCGATGGCGATACCGGCGGCAGTACCGCGTTCTTTGACTTTCGCGCTAATCAAATAACCCATAGACAAAAAGGCTGCACCAAGAATCACGCTGGCAACAATCAGGAGGGCAAAAGGTTTCCATGCGGCAAGGTCAAAGCTGCCGTTTGCAAGCTGGAGGGTAATACCCGCCAATCCGTAGCCTGCCGTGGTGGCAAGGGCAAGGATGATGAGATGGCCGATAAATTTACCGGCGAGGATTTGGTTGCGCGAAATCGGATAGCTCAACAACAGCGCCATCGTGCCGCGTTCGATTTCGCCAATCAGCGCATCATAAGAGAGCAACATCGCAATCAGCGGAATCAGGAAAATCGACAGACTGGAGAGGCTGACAACGGTAACGGTCAACGGATCGACTTTGACTGTGCCGGTGGGCGAGCTGCCCAGGAAACCCAATGACAGGGCAAGCGCGGCAAGCAGGAGTGCGGCGGCGAGTACCCAACGGTTGCGCAGGCTGTCGCGGACTTCTTTGCCGGTAATAATCCAAACGGGGTTCATACGTCTTCCCTTTTTAAGAATTGTGCGTACATATCGTCAAGTGTCGGGGTATGGATATCGATATAGGCAAGGTTGCCCAAATCACCCAATTCGCTCAAAAGTCCCATACGCTCTTCGGCTTTACATTGCGCTTTATACGACAGGCCGTCTGAAAGCGGCTGCCAACGCTCGCTCAACGGACGCGCTTCTTTCAAACGGACATTGACGGTCAACGGCAAACCACTTTGGACATGCAGCTCATCCATGCTGCCATCGGCAACTTTCACGCCGTTTTTCATGACGATAATGCGGTCGGCGTGTCCATCGAGTTCGGCAAGCGCGTGCGTGCTGAGCAATACGGTCGCACCGCGGCCATTCAGTTCGCGCACGACTTCATAAAACATTTGGCGTGAAGCCGGGTCAAGGCCTGTGGTCGGTTCGTCAAACAATAAGACTTTAGGCTTGCCCAACAGGGCTTGTGCCAAAGCGAGACGCTGGCGCATACCTTTGGAGTAAGTGCCGACACGACGGCGTGCCGCTTGAGAAATACCGACACGTTCCAACAACTCACGGTTTTTACTCAAGGGCTGTTTTTTCAGCTTGGCATAGA
This sequence comes from Neisseria sp. P0014.S002, assembly GCF_051958295.1. Classification (NCBI taxonomy): domain Bacteria; kingdom Pseudomonadati; phylum Pseudomonadota; class Betaproteobacteria; order Neisseriales; family Neisseriaceae; genus Neisseria; species Neisseria sp. P0014.S002. The sequence continues at coordinate 30,174 of NZ_JBQCVO010000003.1, forward strand.
AATCCATGGTTTCAATGCCGGTCAATGAAGGATGAAGCGCGACGGTTTCAGGCAGGTAGCCAATTTGGCTGCGAAGCAGTGCGCCTGCCTTGCTGCCGGTACGCTCGCCCAGCAACATGACTTCGCCTTCGGTCGGTGTAATCAGGCCGAGTATCAGCTTCATGATGGTGGATTTGCCTGCACCGTTATGCCCTGCCATGCCGACGCTTTCGCCTGCTTTGAGGACTAAATCGACTTGGTTGACAGCTTTTTGACTGCCGAATTGTTTGGTCACGTTTCTTAATTCGACGTGGTTGGTCATGAATAATTCCTTTGTGCCGTTTCAGACGGCCTCATTTAAAAGGCCGTCTGAAAACATGTTTAATTCAAAGATCCGTTTTCGGCATCGCTCCAATCGGATTGGCGCGTATTGGCTTCGTGCAACAGCTCATCCTTCATGGCTTCGTATTTGGTGCTTGTTTTGTTGCTGATTGGTTTCATCAATGGCTTACTGTCGATGACGCCACCCGGCAAAATAGCGGGGAACTGAGATTGCGCCCATTTGACAATGCTGACAGCAGGACTGTTCATCAGCAGACGGGACACGGGGGCGCGCCAAATGATTTGGTCGATGATGCCGTTCGGTCGATAGGCGTTGTCGCCAAAACCATCGCCATCAAGGTCGAATGTGCTGTTGTCGCTCCAATAATTGCCTCGGCCGCCCTCTCCCCAATCAAGGAAACGGGTGCTGACGTATTTAACTTGGCTTTCATTATTGATAAACGAATTATTGAACAGGCTTGTGCCTTCAATGGCTGCGGTAAAGTGGATGCCGATTTGACAGTTTTCAAAATGATTGTCAAAAATTTTATTGAAGTTGGCATTATAGGCGAATACGCATTTACCGGCTTTGTTGATAATGTTGTCGTTAATATCGGAATAGTTGACATAGTTGAGCATGATGCCTTGGTCACGGCTGCCCACGGCGATATTGCCATACACTTTAAGACGCTCTGAGAACATCAACACATAGCCCATATTGTTGCCGACGGAGATGTTGTTGCTGATCTCGCTGTCGTTGGTGTACATATAATGCACTGCAAAACGCAAGTCACTGAAACGATTGCCTTTATAAGTATTATTTGTACTGGTATTGGAAAAAATACCGTCACGGCCTTTGGAAATATCGTTGTCGACTACTTGCGCACCCGGCGCATTCCAAACCGTTACGCCATTACCGCGCTCATTCACGCGCAATGTGGCTTCCCCGACAATCTTATTTTCGCGCACCATCGATTCTGCCGCGCCATGGATGTACACGCCGACAGAGTTGTCCAAGACATTATTGTGTTCAACCAATGCACGCGGAGCCGTTTCCTCAAGATAAATCCCTGCATCCATGGCCGGCAGGCTCAAGCCTGAATTGGAAACTGTCAGATTACGCAGGGTCACATCAGGCGCATGAACGGCAATGGTACGCCCGCTCCTGTCGCCGACAATCTTGGCAGAGCGGTCGGCCGGACCTTCAATGGTAATCGGTTTGTCGATATAGAGTTTGGTCTTGTATGTACCGGAGGCAAGCTTGAGCGTATCGCCGGCTTGGGCGCGCGCCAAAGCATCATTGAGATTGTCTTGTGCGGATACGTTGATGACTGCGGCAAAGGCCGTCTGAACCATGCTGCCAAGCAGCAATACGAGTGCGGCACGTTGCCATTTGGAACGATGGATTTGTGTGTGCGTCATAATCATATCTCTGTTTCAGACGGCCTGCTTGCCGCATGATAAACCGATGCGGAAACAGGTATTTTGGTGTTATAGCAAAGCTGTCTGATGATGGCTTTCATTTTGTGGCCATATCGGCCAACAAACAACTTTGCTATAAAGGCCGTCTGAAAGAATGTTTTTTCAGACGGCCTGAAGAATTAAATCATCAAACCGAAATTATTTTGGTTTAACAATCATTTGGCCAGACATTTCCATGTGCAATGCGTGGCAGAACCATTGGCAGTAGTACCAGTGTACGCCTGGACGGACAGCTTTGAAGGTTACAGAAGATGTAGCTTGCGGGCCAATCTCCATAGCAATGCCATAACCTTCCAAAGTAAAGCCGTGAGTCAAGTCTTCAATGGTCTCAACGTTGGTTACATATACGGTAACTTCGTCGCCTTGGTTCACTTCAAATTGAGGAACGCTGTAAGCAGGCGCAACGGCAGTCATGTACACGCGTACTTTGTTGCCTTCGCGTACGACTTTGGCAGCTTTTTCCAGCTCAACACCGTCTTTTTGAGCTTGTTCCAAAGCTTCTTGCCAGAACCATGGGTCTTTGCGGTCCCAAGTTTTGCTTGGGTTCACTTTAGACGCAGCAACCAAGCACAAGTCGTGCGGTTCGGCAAAAGTCGGATTGTCATGCACCAGACGCATTTCGTCGCCGGAGATGTCGATCAATTGGTCACACTCAGGTTTCAAAGGACCGGCATTCAAGAAGCGGTCTTTAGAGAACTTGTTCAAAGATACCAACCATTTACCGTCGGCTTCTTTGGTTTCGCCCATGGTAGTGTGGTTGTGGCCAGGTTGATAGTGAACGTCGAGTTTTTGTTTGATCGGATCGATTTTCTCGCCTTTATAGGCTTTAATCGCATCGTCGATGTTCCATTTCACCATTTGGCTGTCGATAAACAATGTAGTATAGGCATTGCCGCGACCGTCAAATGCAGTGTGTAATGGGCCAAGACCCAGTTGAGGCTCGGCTACGACAACATCGCGCTCTTTGATTTTACCTGCAAACAAGTCATCCAGTTTGCTGACATCCAATACGGTAACGGTTGGAGACAGTTTACCGTTGAGCATGATGTATTTGCCGTCAGGGCTTGCATTACAGCCGTGAGGAGAGTTAGGAACAGGGATGTAACGAGTGTATGGAGAGTTGGCTTCCGCACGACCGTCCAACATTTTCACGCCGTTAACTTCTTTAAAGTCGCCTTTTTTGATGCCTTCTTCGATGGCGGCCAGGTTAAATACCACACACCAGTCTTGCTCGTTGGAAGATGCACCTTGTACAGTCAGAGCGCGTTCAGAGTTATAGCAGGTAGAGAAAGAGTATTTACCTTGGTAGTCGGCATCACCATTATCCAAGTTACCGTCTACCAATACTTGCCATGCGATGTCCATGGTTTCGCCGTCAACTGCAGTATAAACGGCATTCCAAGTTTTAGGATCATCCCATTTGCCTACGCCGTCAACAGGAACGATATGCTCGCCGTTGGCAAATACGTAGCCGGTTTTCGGATAGCGTTGAGGACGCAGACCGTGAACACCTGAAACGTTTGGAATTTCAACGATTTTATCGGTTTTCATTACATCCAAGCGGATACGGCAAACGCGGTTGTTTGCTTTATCGTTGGCATATGCATAGCGGCCGTCGTAAGTTTGATCGGTAAAAGACAAGTGCGGGTGGTGCAAGTCGCCGTTAGGGTAGCAGCGCAGACCGCTGTCTTGCAGGAATTTACGGGTTTCCGGCGTAATTTTTTCATTCAAAATACGCAAGCTCTCGTTGGTACGACCCCAACCGGTAGCGCTGTCCATATTGAATACAGGGATACGCATCAACTCACGCATAGAAGGTACGCCGATCAAGCGCATTTCGCCTGATTGACCGCCTGACAGGAAACCGTAGTATTGGTCAAGCTCGCCTGGACCTACTTCGGAAGTTTGTTTGCCCGGTTCGGCAGAATGAGCTGCTGCTTTCTCAGCAGGAGCTGCGCCAGAAGCGGCAGCTTTATCACCCTCACCGTTAGAGCAACCGGCCAAGCCCAACAAACCGGCACCGGCAATACCTGCACCGGAAGCAGCGGCAGTACCTAAGAATGAACGACGGCTTAAGCCGTTTTGTTCTAATTTTTCGTCTGACATACGACACTCCTTGGATAAAATCCGGCGGCCGATTTTTTTCAGACGGCCTGCCGATGAAAAATTTCTAAGTTGGGCTGCCGATACAGCCCTATTTTTTATAAATAACTACTTATCAACACTAATTGCCGATTCTTTTTTAACAAACTGAACAACTTGTTCTTGAGCATTTTGCGTTGCTGCCACATCATGCTGTTCAGCTTTTGCCGCCGCTTGTTTTTGTTTTTTCTTATTCGTTGCCACTACTTGAGGACAACGCGTATCGTGGTGATACATTACCTGGCAATGCAGACATTGGATACATTCGTTCGGATGAATGTCGCCTTCAGGTGCGATTGCCTGAACCGGACATTCGTGTGTACAAATTTGGCATGGGTTGCCACACATTTTATAGCGGCGCAGCCAGTCAAACACACGGAAGCGACCCGGCAATGCGATACCCGCACCCAAAGGACACAGATAACGGCAGAAGAAACGTTCGATAAACAAACCGGCAATCAGCAAAGCTGCAGCAAACAATACAAACCACCATTCGCGCATAAACTTCAGAATAATTGCGGTTTTGAAAGGCTCAATTTCAGCAAATTTTTCAGCCGTACCCAAATCGTACAGGGAAATTGCCAACAAGGCGAAGAAAATTACATATTTAATCGCACTCAGACGGGTATGCAACAAGTGTGGCACTGTAATTTGTTTCAGACCCAATTTTTTGGCGATACGGTTGGTTAACTCTTGCAATGCACCGAAAGGACACAGCCATCCACAGAACGTACCCCTGTTCCACAACAGCATGGTCGCCGCTGTAAAGAGCCACAGAATGAATACCAGCGGATCCATCAGGAAGAATTCCCAGTGGAACTCAGTCAAAATGGCTGAGAACAACGTCAAAGTATTCACTACTGATAATTGTGCCTGAGCATACCAGCCGATATAAAACAGCGTAAAGATCAGGAAACAGAGGCGGAAACGGTCATACCATTTTTCGTAACGTACAATCCAGTCTTGGAACAGGAATACCAACAGGAGAATTGTCAAAGCAATACCGACAACCACGATTTGACCTTGTTTGGCTTTCCAAACCTGTTTCCAAAGTTGGTTGGAAACACCATCATCACCGGCAGTCGCATCTTCGGCAATACCCGTACTTTCAGGGGCTGAAGCTGCAGCCGCAACTTGCTCAACCGGCGCGCTGATTTCAACCGGCGGTGCTTTAGGATCGTCAACGTAGTAGCCTTTTGGCAATTCGTAATCCAAATCCGCCGTTACAAAAGCTTTATCATTTACGCTCAATACGCGTTGAATCATCAATTGCAAACGCCATGGTTCGGCACCATCAAATTCCACACCTTCAGGGATAGTAAACCAAGAAACCTCTTTGAATGCAGGTGCACCTTCCGCTGCCAAAGCAACCACACGCTCATGCTGTGCATCAGTAAAACGGAAGCTGGTATCGCCCTGAATCATTTCGATACGGTCAAAGATACCGCCGCGAACATAACCCGAACCTTTCCAAGAATAGCGACCCTCGCCGGCTACCATCACGGCTTCTTGGCCAGGTTTCAAACGTTTTTGCAGGTTGTTCCAGCCGGCTTCGCCTAAAAGACTTTTACCGATAGAAGGTTGGCTGACCAAGGCAACATACAGATCAATAAATGTATCATTACCATCACCCTGCTCCGCATGATCTACCACACCTGCTTTACCGCTTTTCTCAAACAGTTTATTGATTTCATCGATAGAAATATGCAAATGACCGACGGCTTTTTGTTCCAAAAGCGCATTCCATGACAAGATATCTTGTTTGTCTTGACTGGCAACGCGACGCGGACGGGTTTGAACGGCAGGCTCATTTGCAGCCTGCTCACCAGAAGCGGCAGCAGCACCGGCTTGAGTCGCTTTATCCGTACCCAAATGATATTGATGAATAACCGATTTGACAGAACGCTGAATACTGTCATTAATCACCATCAACGTTACAGTCGCACCGCTGATGATATCAGCAGGAGCCACACCTGGCTGAGGAGGATTTTTAATAAAATTTAAGCCAATATATTTATCAATGAATTTATCGACACGGGATTGCGGAATACCAATCAGCATAATTGGTTCATGGTGTTCAACCAATTTTGCTCCCGCAATAGTGCCATCATTGGCCAATGCGACCATCGTATCAATCGGCTTACTCGAATAACCACGCGTATTGACCACATCAGTCGTGATATAAACCAAGCCAAGCTGCTCTTCGCCTTTATATACACGAGCAACCAAAGGCTTACCTTCAGGTTTGCCGTAACGATCAGCACCAGGAAAAATTTCAGAAGGCTGAATTTTTGCCAAGAAATCAGGCAAGCGCTCTGCGTAAGCAGGTAGGCTTACTATCATCATAGAAAATACAGCAAACAGCACAAGGATTCGTTTCCAAATGCCACTTAAGCACTTCATTTCAAGACAGGACATGGCTATTCCCGATATATCGATACTCTAAACACTTATATTATATGAATCATCTATCGGCAATAATTTGATTAAAATCAAATTTACAAATCTTAAAACCAAATTCTACATGCTAATAATACTTTAGAACTATAAAAATAAATCTTTTATTAGTAGACATGAAATATAGGAAAATCAACTTAATTCAATAACCATCTTTATATTGTTAACTTATTTATAATAATACTCAAAACAATTTCCAAAATTTTGTTTGGCATATATTTAATAGAATATAACCCGGTTTAGATTCCCATAGGCCGTCTGAAAAAATATCGAAAATACTTTAATCTGCTCCTGCAATAACAAAATACACTCCCTACGAAAACAAAAAGAGCCTGTATAAAACAGGCTCTTTTTCAGACTAATCTTAAATCAGATTAGAATTTGTGACGCAGGCCAACAGTACCAGCAGTTTTCTCGTATTTAGCATCGCCTTTGCCTTCTTTCAACCAGCCGGCAGACAACAGGGCAGAAGTGCGTTTAGAGAAGTCGTAGTCAGCACCAACGATAACTTGGTTGTACGCGCTGTTCTCTTGTTTCACGCCTTCTTCTTTAGCTTTGAAGCCGTGAGCGTAAGAAACACGAGGAGTTACGTTGCCGAAGCGGTAAGCAGCAGTTGCACCAACTTCAGTACGTTCGTTTTTCTTAGCACCAGCTACGTCAGCTTTAAAGCCTTCGTATTGGCCTACAACAGCAACCATCAGGTTGTTAGCATCGTAACCAGCAGTCAGACGGTGAGCTTGGTGATCTTTGTAAGTACCGGCAGCCAAAGTAGTGTTGTGGTTGAATGCATCCAGGTAACCAGAAGTCAAGTCAGCACGTTTAGCATAAGAACCAGCGTAGCGACCGAAGAAACCAGAATTTTCGTAGTTCAAGCCCAAGTCGTAAGATTCACGGCTTTTCACAGCGTGATCGTATTTGTCGCTAGGGTTAGCATTGTCGCGAGGTTGGTATTGTACGCTTGCACTGAAACCACCAAACACAGGAGTGTCGTAACGTACAGATACTTTACGAGTATCTACACGTTTGATTTTACCCAATTGCAGAGCGTCTGCGTTAGCATTACTAGATTCCCAAGGGTCGAAGCTGTCGCTGCTGTTTTTCAGAGAAGTATCCAATTTACCAGCACGAACTTTACCGAAACCGCCTTCCAAGCCCAAGAAAGATTCACGGGTCGCGAAACCAGAATCACCACCGGCGATAGAAGTGTTTTGTTCAACTTGCCAAATAGCATTCAAGTTGCTACCCAAGTGTTCGTGGCCTTTGAAGCCGATGCGAGAACCGTAGTCAGCAATCTCAGTAGCAGTTTTAGAAGTAGTCTTACCTTCTTTTACTTTAGAAATTTCAACGCCGGCTTTAACTTGACCGTACAGAGTCACATCAGCCATAGCTGCAACAGGCAGAGCTGCCAAAGTCAGAGCAATCAGAGATTTTTTCATTGCTGTATTCCTTTTCTATTGTGAAGAAATAACTTAAGCAGACCGGACAATCCGCTTAGGCTTACTTTATCGCTGGAATCAGCGATTCCATGACTGTTACTATAATTGCTCCTCTCTAAAAAAACAAACTTTATTCGACCAACCTCCGCTACCGCAGAAACCAAATAAAGGTGGAGATAACCCAAATAATGGAAATTTATTATTTAAAATCAATGATAAATTTCTTTAAAACCAAGATTTGCATTTTTACAACACTTTATCAATTTACACATCAATCACGCTATTTTGTTGCTTTTATACCAACAGTCCGCAGTCAGGTCGTCTGAAAACCATTACCCAAAACACTCATCCACTCAGGCAGAGGCAGTCTTACCACCCCAAACTCATCAGGATAATCAACGCCTGTCAAATATAAACCGTCAGACATAAAGGTCGGAGGCGCTTTCAATCTGCTTCTTGCATGAAAGATTGACTGAAATTCATCCACACTTATTCTGCCACTTCCTACATATACCAATGCGCCCATAATATTGCGCACCATATGATGCAAGAATGCATTTCCATGCAAATCAAGGCACAGATAGCGAGAAGTTCCACTAATACTTGACCTATACAGCGTTTTTATAGGCGATTTTGCCTGGCACTCTGCCGCACGAAAGCTGGAGAAGTCATGTTCACCCTCCAATAAGGCAGCAGCCTGCTTCATTAGATTTAAATCTAATTTCAAATGCGTCCACCCCACCCTGCCGACCAACAACGGAGAGCGAACTGGAGATGACTCCAGCAAGTAACGGTAATGCCGGCCATAAGCATCAAATCGGGCATTGAAATGCGGTGCAACTTTTTGCGCAAGTAATACAGCCACACCGTCAGGCAAATGCGCATTGACTCCACGCACCCACGCCTGCTCCGGACGGCCTACAGATGTATCAAAGTGTACGACCTGAGCTGTCGCATGCACACCCGTATCCGTCCTTCCTGCAACAATCGTATTAATCTGCTCTCCTGCTATTGAAGTTAATGCCTGCTCTAAGGCCGTCTGAACAGTCGGCAGGTCTCCGGCCTGTTTTTGCCAACCATAAAAACGGCTCCCGTCATAAGAGAGGGTTAAAGCCCAACGCTGAATGGAACTTCCTGTTGTATTCGTTTGTTCGGTCATTTCTTATACTTCTTATAAATGGATATTGTTGTCCACGCTCAAATAACAAATATTAAAAGGCGTGATCATCACACGCCTCTCATCATATATTTCAGACGGCCTTTATCTTCGTCCACCATAGAACTGCCATGCAATACTGTCATATCTAAAAATGGATTCGGCCCAAATCTCATCTTTTAATTTACCATAAAAAAGATGCCGTCTGAAACGGCATCTTCATTTGACTGACACTTATGCGCCAAGTTCTTTCATCAGTTTTTGGGCTTTATATAGAATATCGCCTTCAGCTTCTTCAATCAGCCCTTGCAATGTTTCGCGAGCTGCCTCAGGATCACCGATCTCGATATACATCTTGGCCAAATCATATTTAGCCTCGAGCGGAGCAGTCATACCGACTGATTCTGAAACAAAGCCTCTTTCGCTATTGCTTTTATCGGCAGCTACTGAAACATCTTCAGCTTCCCATTCCAATGCACCTTCTTCAATCACAAACTCTGAAGCAGCTTCTTCTTTCTCTGCTTCTTCTTTGGTTTCTTGAATTTGCACGTCCTGATCTTGCTTGACATCGAATGGCGGCACATGGTCGTCTGAATTTTCAGGCGTTTCTACTGTAAACTCTAGCGGCTCTTCATTTCGCTCAGGCATAACAACAGATACCGGCTGATACGGATTCTCCGGCTCAGGCTCGTACACGCTTTCTGTTGATTCGATATTGTCCCAATCCGCATGACGACGTTGCTCTGTTTCTGCATCATGCGTTACCGCACTGGAAAGAATGCCTGCCTGACTATGGTCAATCTTGCCTAAGTCAAGTTTGACATCGTCAACATTGGAAGATTCTTCTACTTCATTGATAACGACATCATCTTCAAAATCATCTTCGACAAGCAAACCTTCTTGAGTTTTTTCAGACGGCGTTACTTTGCTTGCGGCAACCGCAGCGGTGGCTGAAGCAGCAACACTTTTCTGTACAGGCTTTTCTTCATCCTTACGGCTTGCAGACGCGGCTTTCGGCTCGTCTTTACGTTTACCGGCAGCTCTCAACAACAACCAAGCAGCAATAAGGGCTGCGCCGCCTGCCAACAACCATTTCCACAAATTACCATCTGATTCACTCTCTGACGGCTCTGCAGCAGAATCAGTCGTAGCAACAGGTTCCGAAGCCAATACATTCTCTTGATTATCGGAAGCCATAACATCTTGAACATCGGAAGCAGGAGCTGCTGATGCCGCATTTTCATTGACAGCCGCAGATGCTGCTTGCTCTGTTTGCGCAGCTGAAGCTTGTTTCACTTCTTCCTGTTGCGGAGGGTTTGCGCCGGCATCTTTAACCTGAGTTTCAGGCTGAGTAACAGGTTTTTCTGTTTTAGCTTCTGTTGTATTGGTGGCTTCATTGCCTTTTTCCGGCGCCGTATCGGCTTTAACAGGCGAAGAAGCGGCCAAGCGTTGCAACTCGCTACGGCTCGGGATATTCAGCACTTTACCTGCCAACATACGGTTGGCATTGTTATCAATAAACACATCCGGATTGGCATTAACCAACGCTTGAATGGTTTGATCCAAGGTCATACCTTGCGGACGGATGCTCGACGCAATGGCAATCAGGGTTTCACCCGTACGCACCAAATGCTGTCTGCCTGAACGTACGGCCGTATCGTTTTTAGCGGAGGCCGTCTGAACTTGTTTTTTCTCAGCCTTGCGCTGCACATCCTTGCGCGCTTGAGCTGCCTGATTGCCTGCTGCTTTATTGTTTTTTGTTGCAGACTGTTGGGCATTGCGCGTCGGCTCGAAGGATTGAGATTCGGCAGCCTGACGGGTGCGGACGGATGCCGCATCTTTAGCGTCGTATCCGGCCGGATCGATGATGGCAGTGTATTCACGCGATTGCGCACCGACACCTACTTGGAAAACCAAAACAGGATCTTTAATGGCTTTGGAAGAACGAATCGTAACGACTGCCTTATCGCCTGATTTGCGTACTGCCGCGCGCAAATTGCCATTTGAAATAGTAGCCTTGCCGCCGTTAAGCAGAGCCTGGGCTTCCTCGCCTGTTACGGTAATACTGCCTGTAAAAGGCTCACCCAAATGAGATTGAACGTTCAAGCCGCCCAAACCTGCAGAGGCGCTGAGCGATGTCATTAAAGCGATAGAAGCTGTAATTAATTTAATATTGTGATGTTTTTTCAAAACTGATCCCCTGTTCGGAAATTATGGTACTAACCAATGTGCGCGCATTTAACCATATATTTACTAGATATTACGTCATGATATATTTTTAACCCATTCCTGCCAAGCAATAGAGGCTGTTCAGCCTAAAATTCCTTAGCAAATCTATTACTTTTGCATGCTTGTGTTTCTTTTTTACAAATTTCGCCAACCCAAAACAAATATTTCATATAAATATATGTGGTATTGAAGTCATGGGGAAAGGTGCAAAAAAACACATCTCCCTGTATGATTAGCATTTACTCAATTAGTTTCATCATTAACATATGAAGATTTTGAGCGACTTATTCGCTGTATTCTTATTTTTCATCACATACATCATCACCAAAGACATGATTGCCGCAACGACTGTTGCGGTTATCGTCGGCATTGCCCAAGCTGCGCTGACCTTTTGGAAACACCGCAAACTGGACACCATGCAATGGATCAGTCTGATTTTGATTGTCTTTTTTGGCGGTGCAACGATTCTGCTGAAAGACAACCGCTTTATCATGTGGAAACCGACCGTTCTGTTTTGGATCGGAGCGATCGTCATGCTGTTCAGTCACCTTGCCGGTAAAAACGGGCTTAAAGCCGTCATGGGCAAAGAAATGCAGCTCCCTGATTTTGTATGGACACGCCTGACTTATGCATGGATTGGCTTCCTAATTTTTATGGGTGCGGCCAACCTCTTTGTCTTTACGTATTTCCCAGACCAATGGGTCAATTACAAACTGTTCGGCACATTGGGTTTCACAATCATTTTTTCCATCGCACAGGGTATGTATCTGATGCGTTTCCAGCCTAAGGAGGATCAATAATGGAATATTTCATGCTTTTGGCTACTGATGCCGAAGATGTCCACGAAGCACGCATGGCAGCTCGCCCTGCTCATTTAGCACGCTTGGAAGAATTGAAAGCGCAAGGCCGTCTGCTGACTGCCGGCCCCAATCCTCTACCAGACAATCCGGAACGCGTTTCCGGCAGCCTAATCGTGGCTCAATTTGAATCTTTGGACGCTGCACAAGAATGGGCTGAACAAGACCCTTACGTCGATGCCGGCGTATACGCAGAAGTATTGATTAAACCCTTTAAAGCCGTGTTCAAATGAGCAATATGCGTCAAATTATCGAGGAACACCTGCGAACGCTTGAGCCTGAGTTCTTCGATTTTGAAGATGAAAGCCATCTGCACGCCGGCCATGCCGGCAATAAAGGCGGTGGGCATTACGCCATAGTGGTGGTCAGCAACGCATTTGAAAACATTGGCCGCCTCCAGCGGCAACGTATGATTAAGCAGCTTTTGCAGGACTTGTTTTCAGACGGCCTGATTCATGCACTCAGTATTAAAGCGGCCACGCCGGACGAATACTTCCATTAAGATTACTACCCAAACTTTGATTTCTAATCATTAATTTAAAAGAGAAATACGATGAAAAAAACCTACTTTGCTTCAGCCTTGATGCTTGCTCTGACTTCCGGCACCCTGTTTGCCCAAACTTTGGTTACCGTCAACGGTCAAGCCATCGACAGCAGCGTTATCGATGACCAAGTTGCTTCCGTGCGCGCCAGCAACCCGAACGTTCAAGACACGCCTGAATTGCGTCAAATTCTGACTGAACGCCAAGTTATCAGCACTGTGGTTACCCAAGAAGCCAAAAAATTAAAACTGGATCAAAGCGCTGAATTCAAAGCTGCATTGGAGCAAGCGCGTGCCGATGCCGCCAAGCAAGGCGCAGATAAAAAAGCCACATTCAAAACCGAATGGGCAGTTTTCGAAAATGATTTGTTAGGCCAAGCTTTCGCGGCGCATATCGTCCGTCAATATCCTGTTCAAGAAAAAGATGTCAAAGCCGCTTACAACGACTTCAGCAACTTCTATAAAGGTACTCAGGAAGTCCAACTGGGCGAAATCGTAACCGACAGCAGCAGCAATGCCCAAAAAGCCATTGCCGATCTGGATGCGAAAAAAAGCTTTGTTTCGGTATTGAACCAATACTCAATTGACGAAGCGGCCAAAAAAGCCGGCGGTATCCCTAAAGCTTATGTTCCGCTTAAAGATTTGCAAGAATCAGCGCCTCCGCTTTACGCCGCTGTCAAAGACCTGAAAAAAGGTGCGCACACTAAAACGCCACTGCAAAACGGTAATTTGTACGCCGTTTTCTACGTCAATGACCGCCGTAACGTTACCGTACCTTCTTACGAAGCCTCTAAAAACGAGATTGGCAACGACTTACAGGCAGCCCGTGTTGATGCGGCCATTCAATCATTACTGAAAAAAGCCAGCATTAAAGTCAACAAATAATATAACGTGCCCGCCGTGATGGCGGCGGGTAATAAGGAACTCACATGAACATCAAGCCCAAAACTGCCGTTTTGGCTATCCTCGCCCTATCAACCGTCGGCTTGGCAACTGCCAAAGCACCTGAAATCGATCCCGCCCGTATCGACAGCATGGTCGCCGAAGTATTGAGACAAGCCGATCAACATCCCAACCAGACTGCCAAACCCGATGGCCAGGCAATCCGCAAAGATGTGGTTACACGTTTGCAGACTTTGGAAGTTTTGAAAAATGAAGCCATCAAGGCTGGTTTGGACAAAGATGCGGAAGTGCAAAATCAGTTAAAAAACGTCGAAGCTGAATTCTATGCCAACCAATACGCTGCTTATCTAGAACGCCAAACCGCGGTTAACGATGCCGAGTTGCGCCGTTTCTACGACCAGCAAACACGCATTATCAAGCTGCAACAAGTCAGCTTTGCTTCAGCCGACGAAGTACGCGCCGCACAAGAACTGCTGCTCAAAGGCTTATCATTTGAAGAGCTGATGAAACGCTATCCCAACCCCGAACAGGAGTTCGACGGTTTCATCTCTCCGCAGCAGCTCTCTCCTCAACTGACTACCGCTTTTGCCGACATGAACCGAGGCGATGTAACGCATGAGCCGATTCAAATAGAAAACCGTTTTTATCTGTTTAAACTCAGTGCAGTAGAACGCGATCCCAATGCCGAACCTTTCGAGTTGGTGCGCAATCAGCTTGCCCAAGCCGTTAAACGACAAAAAGTCGAAAATCAGATCGAACGTATCTTGAAAGAAAACGGCATTAATCCGTAAATTGATTCAATGGTTTCAGGCCGTCTGAAACTATATTTAAACCCAGAGGGCGTATCTTACGCCCTTTTTTACAACTCCTTTTATTCACACAAGATTATGCGCGCTGTTATCCAAAAAGTTACCCAAGCCAAAGTTGACGTTTTGTCCGAAGATTCCCACGAAACCTGCGGCGAAATCAACAACGGATTTATGATATTGCTCGGCGTTACCCACACCGATACAGAAGCGGACGCCAAATACATTGCGGATAAAACCGCCAACCTACGCATCTTTGAAGACGAAAACGGCAAATTAAATTTATCGCTCAAAGATGTTGGCGGCTCGATATTACTGGTTTCCCAGTTTACCCTTTACGCCGATGCGCGCAGCGGCCGCCGCCCATCTTTCTCCAATGCCGCACCCGCAGAACAAGCGGATAAACTTTATCAATACACCGCACAACTTCTACGCGAACATGGATTGACAGTCGAAACCGGCAGATTCCAAACCCATATGCAGGTTTCCCTTTGCAATGACGGGCCGGTTACCTTATTGCTTGATTCGCAAAAAACATTCTAAATCCCATCAAAAAAGGCCGTCTGAAATCTTTCAGACGGCCTTTCCATTTCTGATCATGACTAAATCAAGCCTTGCGCTTTCACCCAGTTCACAATATCTGCCTCAACGGCTTCAGGCGAACCCGGATTGTCGATTTTGACACCGTACTCATCAGCACTCAGCTCTTCCAAAATCTCCAGCTGAGAATCCAGCATTCCGGCTTTCATATAATGCCCCTGACGCGACAGCATACGCTCAAGATTGATTGCTTGAGGCGGAGTCAGATGGATAAAAGCCACCTTCCCTTCTGCGCCACGCAGAATATCGCGGTATTGGCGTTTGAGTGCAGAACAAGTAACAATGGAATATTTTTCCCCATTTTTTGCCCGCGCCGTCATCCAGTCACGTAAATTGCCCAGCCAGACGCATGAGAAACTGTTACGCATTACTGCTTCGATTTCGGCAAAATTCTCGATCGAAATTTTTAGTCACATCAAAAGAATCTGGGGCGGTAATGTTTTACGATTCCCCGAACATTCATCATACTTTTTCTTAAAAACTCTGAAAGTGCCATGATACAAAGGCCGTCTGAAAAATTCTTCAGACGGCCTTGATTCTTAAACTTCTGCCGGTGGTTGCGGTGTATCTTCATCTTCCTGCTGCGTTTTCACTTTAGCAAAGCGGCTGAACCAAATACCTGCTTCGTAGAGCAGAATCAGCGGAACGGCAAGCAGGGTTTGAGAAATTACGTCAGGCGGCGTGATGATTGCGGCCACGATAAACGCACCCACGATAACATACGGACGGGCGTTCTTAAGCTGAGCAGTCGAAACAATGCCCATTTTGGCAAGCAACACCACAACAACAGGCACTTCAAACGTCGTACCGAATGCGACAAACATGCCCAAAATAAAGGACAGGTATTTGTCGATGTCGGTCGCCATATTGACGCCGACAGGGGTTACACCGGCCAAGAATTTGAAAATAACGGGAAACACCAGAAAATAAGCAAACGCCATACCGACGAAGAAAAGCGTTACGCTGGATAACACCAGCGGCGTAATCAAACGCTTTTCGTTTTGGTATAAGGCCGGGGCGACAAACGCCCAGACTTGATACAGCGTGTGCGGCAAGGACAGCAGAAACGCCGCCATCAAGGTAACCTTCACCGGCACAAAAAACGGCGCGATCACATCGGTCGCAATCATGCTGGTATCTTTAGGCAGATTGGCCATCAATGGTTCGGCAACAAAAGTATAGAGCTGCTGGGCAAACGGCATCATGCCCAAGAAGCAGACGACGATGCCGATGACGATCCACATCATGCGGCGGCGCAGCTCGAGAAGATGCTCGATAAGCGGTTGGACGGGTTGTTCGTGTTGAGGTTCGGACACCGGTTGACTCACTTTTTACTTACGGACGCGCAGTTTGGGTTTGGCGTGGAATTTCGGACGCATATCGCGCTTGCGGCTCATCGCCTGCTTACGCAGAGATGTCGTATGCAGTGGAGGAACATCGGCGGCAGGAGCTTCGACATAGCTGACTTCGACCGCCGGAGCGGGGGAAACCGATGTGGTCAAATACTCACGCCAAGCGCGGTCTTGCTCGGACTCGGCATTTTCAGCCCCGACAGGCTCTTGAGTTTGCGCTGCCCCACCCTCTTCAGGAACTTGGGCCGCACTTTCATTTTCAGTGCTGCTTGAAGCCAAATCAGGCAGAGGATTGCCAAACTCGTCCACGCCAAAATCAGCTGGCGTTTTTTGTTCGGGCAGGCGCTCCCAAGGCTTGAGGCCGTCTGAAATATCATTCAGATTTTTTTGTGCATCGTTGCCCAAGTCTTTGATACCGTCGCGAAACTCAGATGCGGCGGTTTCAAATTCCTGCTTTACCTTGCGCAATTCGTCCAACTCAGCCTGAGTGTTAAGCTCCTGCTTGACGTTATTGACGAATCCTTGCAATTTGCCGACCAAACGACCGGCCGTGCGCGCGGCTTGCGGCAGACGTTCGGGGCCAAGCACTATCAGGGCGACAACGCCGACCAGCAGCAATTCGCCCAAACCGAAATCAAACATGGATTATGCTTTGTCTTCGTCTTTTTTGTGTTCGATGACTTCGTCTTTTTTAGCATCTTTGCCGTCTGTACCTTCGTTCAGGCCTTGTTTGAAGTCATGCACCGCACCGCCGAGGTCTTTGCCGACGTTGCGCAATTTTTTGGTACCGAATACCAAAACGACGATAATCAGTACGATAATCCAGTGCCAGAGAGAGAAGCTACCCATGATAAATCCTTGAATTTGTTAAAAATAGATAATAGTTATGCAGGCGTGCCCATGATATGGATATGCAGGTGGAAGACTTCTTGTCCACCGCCTTTGCCTGTGTTGATCAGGGTTTTGAAACCGTCGGTCAAACCTGCCTCATGGGCGATTTGAGGAACTTTCAACATCATTTTGCCCAACAGGGTTTGATGTTCGGCGGTTGCGTGTGCCAGTGAATCGAAGTGCACTTTCGGAATCAGCAGCAGATGCACCGGCGCGGCAGGACGGATGTCTTTGAAACAAAGCATCTCATCATCTTCGTAAACGGTTTGTGCCGGAATATCTTTGGTTGCGATTTTGCAGAAAATACAATTATCCATAATGGCTCCAATGGCCGTCTGAAAACGGGCGTAACGGGTTTCGGCCAAAAAAGGGAAATCGTTTTTGCCCCAAGAGACGGATTCTGAAACAGGTCAAATACGGGATTGTAATATAAATTCAAGATTCTTTGCGAGAAGCTTTTTCCACTAATCCCGACAAACCTTGACGGCGCGCAAGCTCGTTGACCACATCTTCGGCGCGCAATCCGTGATGCGCCAATAAAACCATGGTATGAAACCACAAATCCGCCACTTCGTAAACCAAATGTTCGCCACCGCCATCTTTAGAGGCCATCAAGGTTTCACCCGCTTCCTCGATGACTTTTTTCAAAATCTTGTCTTCGCCTTTGTGCAAAAGTTGGGCAACGTAAGAAGCATCGGGATCGCCGCCTTTGCGCGAATCGATGACGTTTTGGATTTGGGTAAGGATGGTATCGGTCATGGTCGGTTTCTCTTATTTCTTTCAGACGGCCTTAAGGATGTTTATGTCCGTAAATTGCTTCTTCGTTTTTCAACACGGCATCCACTGTCTGCCATGCGCCGTCTTGCCAAACTTTGTAAAAACAGCTTTCGCGCCCAGTATGACAGGCAATGCCGCCGTTTTGTTCAATCAGCATGACCACTGCGTCGCCATCGCAATCTAGGCGCAATTCGTGTACTTTTTGCGTATGTCCGGACTCTTCGCCCTTCATCCATTGTTTTTGGCGGGAACGGCTGTAATAGTGGGCAAAACCGGTTTCTACGGTTTTTTGCAGGGCCTCGGCGTTCATCCAGGCAACCATCAGCACACGGTGTGTCTGCCAATCTTGAGCAATCGCGCAAACCAAACCTTTTTCATCAAATTTTACGGCATTCAGCAGCGTTTTGTTTATGTTCGACATTCGCGTCTTTCTCCCATATTTTCAGACGGCCTTTGGATAGCAATCACAAACGCACTTCAATTCCTGCTTCACGCATGGCCAGTTTCGCTTCGCGGATACTCGCTTCGCCAAAGTGGAAAATACTGGCGGCCAATACCGCATCTGCTTTTCCTTCTTTAATACCGTCCACCAAATGCTGAACCGAACCGACGCCGCCGGAAGCAATGACCGGAATATCCACCGCCTCGCTGACCGCGCGCGTTAAAGGCAGGTTAAAACCTTGCTTGGTGCCGTCCCGATCCATACTGGTCAGCAAAATCTCGCCCGCACCGCGCCGCTGCATTTCGACAGCCCATTCCACCGCGTCCAAACCGGTCGGATTACGTCCGCCGTGGGTAAAGATTTCCCAACGGGTGTTTCCGGGGTTGACCGCTTTGGCATCCACGGCAACAACAATCGCTTGCGAACCAAAAAAACCGGCCGCTTCGTTTACCAGATCAGGATTGGTTACAGCGGCCGTATTGATGCTGGCCTTATCGGCACCGGCATTAAGCAGACGACGGATATCGGCAACCGTACGCACGCCGCCGCCGACGGTTAATGGAATAAAAACCTGTGATGCGACTGCCTCAATGACGTGCAAAATAGTATCGCGATTATCACTGGAAGCGGTGATGTCCAAAAAGGTCAACTCATCCGCGCCTTCATCGTTATAGCGTTTGGCAACGTCAACCGGATTGCCTGCATCGCGCAAACCCAAAAAGTTGACACCTTTTACCACGCGGCCGTCTTTTACATCCAGACAGGGAATAATTCGTTTTGCCAATGCCATACCCAATACCTCTTATCCGCTCTCAGGCCGTCTGAAACCGTCAGGCCAAAAATTTGCTCAACCAATCCGGCAAATGTTGCAACAGCTGAAAATAACCAATCCCCGCTATCATCGCCAAAACACAGGAAATAATGAAATTGCTGTCGATGCGGCCGACTATGGAAAAAATCAAACCGGCAAATGCCCACACTATCCCATTGAAAATCATCCAATAGGTATCGATAATCGGCAAATCAAACACCGTCAGCTGTCGCAGTATCACTGCAATCAGTGTAAACCACAAACTTTCGCTTAGCGGATACACTTCGCGATCGGATGACCAGATAATCCAAAAACCCAAAACAAACGCTTCAAGCATACCAATCCCTTAATAAAATAAGATATTGAGTGAGTTGTTTTTTATAATTATTTCAGACAGATTTTAAGTCTAAGGACTTTGCAAAATGCCGCTTTTGAAGGTATTTTCAGCTATACGCCAACTCCTGCGCTGTTACCCCTTGCAAAGCCCTAATCTGCATAATTAAACGCACTTAGATCAAGCCAAAGAATCGGCCAGTTTTTGCGCCTGTGCGAAATCAATACTTCCCTCATAAATTGCACGGCCGGTAATTGCACCGCTCACGCCTTCGTTTTCAACGGCACACAATGCACGGATATCATCCAAATTCGTCAAACCGCCGGAAGCGATAATCGGAATATTCACGGATTGAGCCAATTTGACGGTAGCTTCGATATTCACCCCGCTCATCATGCCGTCGCGACCAATATCGGTATAAATAATGCTGTTGACACCATCGTCTTCAAAACGCTTGGCCAAATCGACGACATGGTGCTCCGTTACCGTTGCCCAACCGTCTATCGCCACCATCCCGTCTTTGGCATCCAAGCCGACGATAATCTGACCCGGAAATGCCTTACATGCTTCGCGCACAAATTCAGGATTTTTTACCGCGGCCGTACCGATAATCACATCGGTCAGCCCCAAATCCAAATATTTTTCGATGATTCCCAAATCACGGATACCGCCGCCAAGCTGTACCGGAATATCTTTAGCCACGGCGGCCAAAATTTCTTTAATTGCCGGAAAATTTTGAGGAACGCCTGCAAATGCACCGTCCAAATCAACCAAATGCAAACGGCGTGCGCCTTGATTGCGCCAATGCAAAGCCATCTCGGCCGGCGAATCGGAAAACACCGTCGCCTGCTCCATCAAACCTTGTTTTAAGCGGACACAACGTCCTTCTTTTAAATCAATGGCAGGTATCAACAGCATTTTTTTCTCCTCTATTCAGTTTCAGTATATTTTACACAAATTAGCGATTTTTAGCAGATTTATGTTAAAAACCTCAAATCTGCCAATTTAAAAAATTCCGCAGCAGCAATAATCCTGCCTGATGGCTTTTTTCCGTGTGAAACTGTGTGGCAAACACATTGTCTTGACCGACAATGCAGGCAAATTCATTCGGGTATTCGCTGACGCCTAAAACAATCTCTTCATTTTTCGGCGCAAAATAATAGCTGTGAACAAAATAAAAATACTCGTTCTGCCCAATGTCTTGAAATAAAGGATGCGGGCGGGTTTGACGTACCGTATTCCAGCCCATATGCGGCACTTTCAGACGGCCTCCTTGCGCATCGGTCTGATTGGGCAAAAACCGTTTTACTTGGCCTTCAAACCAACCCAAACCATCTGTATCGCCTTCTTCGCTGTGTTCAAACAATAATTGCGCACCTACGCAAATTCCAAAAAACGGCTTGTTTTTCAGGCCGTCTGAAACCGCCTCGCCCAAACCGCTGGCCTTCAGCGCAGACATACAGTCCGGCATGGCGCCCTGCCCCGGAAAGATAACCTTATCCGCCGCCATCACTTCTTCGGGTTGCGAAGTCAGATAAACCTCGGCATTTTGCTTGGATAAGACCTGCGCCGCCTGAACGGATTTCAACACTGAATGCAGGTTTCCCATTCCATAATCGACAATCGCTACTTTCATTGCTTCTCCTCAGGCCGTCTGAACCATTTAATGATTAATATAATAATAAGAATGATTGTAGCAAAAGATGGTTTAAAACAAAATATTGCCACTATACAAAACGAATAATAAAAGGCCGTCTGAAATCCCAATCGATTTCAGACGGCCTTTATCCATTCAAACGCTGCCTTATTCTTCTGATGCGGCTTCTGCTTCTTCTTGAACAGATTCTTCGCTCAGCGTGCCTTTGGTAGAAGGCGTTTGACCAATCATGCGCGGATCGTATTCCACTGCCATGCGCAGGGCGCGGCCGAAGGCTTTGAAAACGGTCTCGGCTTGATGGTGCGCATTACGGCCGCTCAAGTTATCGATGTGCAAGGTCATCATGCTGTGGTTCACAAGGCCGTGGAAAAATTCTTCAAACAAATCGACGTCAAAACGGCCGATCAGGGCGCGGGTAAAGTCGATGTTGTATACCAAACCGGGGCGGCCGGAAAGGTCGATGACCACACGGCTCAATGCTTCATCCAGCGGAACATAGGCATGGCCGTAACGGGTAATGCCGGCTTTGTTGCCAAGCACTTGTTTCAGGGCTTGACCCAATACGATACCGATGTCTTCAACGGTGTGATGGTCGTCAATGTGCAAATCGCCTTTGCAGGTAATATCCAAGTCAATCAAACCGTGACGTGCTACTTGGGCAAGCATATGCTCAAGGAAAGGGACACCGATGTCAAAGCGGTATTTGCCAGTACCGTCAAGATTGAGGCTGACGGTGATTTGGGTTTCGCTGGTATTGCGGGTAACGGTAACAAAACGGCCCTCGGTCGAAACACCGGCATCTGCCGCTTCGGCGGTTTGTTTTTCCAAACGCGCCACTTCAACCGCTGCTGCTTTTTCTTGGTCTTTGCTGTGATCACGGTTCAGCCAGCCTTTGCGTTTGTGCATGCCGGACTCCAACTTCGCAGCCAGGCTCGGACGGATGCCGCGCGCAGACTCGTCGCCTGCTTGTTGTTCCAAACGGCGTTTGAGCTGAGACAGGGAGGCGGAGTTTTCATAACCGCATGCGCGTGCAAGCTTGGTTAATGAGCCGGCTTCTTCAACCAGTAACAGAAAGTTGGTCAAATGCAGTTGAGCTTTGTTCATAATGGTAGTTTCCTTGAAATCAAAGATTGGGGTAAAGGTTTTTAATAACGGCCAAGACGGCATCATTTTGCGCTGCCGAGCCTATGGTTATGCGGACACACTGATCCAAAAGCGGATGGCTTCCATGCAGTTTTTTAATCAGTATGCGGTTTTGCTTCAATGTTTCAAACAGCCCGTCCGCATCAGGAACGCGAACGGTGATAAAGTTGGCTTCGCTTGGGAAAACTTGCAAACGGTTTAATTTCAACAATTCATTCATTACGCGCGAACGCTCATTTTTCAATGTATCAATGTTTTGCTGAATAATTGGATGATGTTTCAATGAGAATTTCGCCGCCGCCAAGCTTAATTGATTCATATTGTAAGGAGGTAGGATTTTGGCCAGCTCTCCAATAATGCCCGGGCTTGCCGCCGCATACCCCATCCGCAATCCGGCAAAGCCGATTTTGCTGATGGTACGCATTACGACCAGATTTTCAACTTCTCCCGCCCACGGAAGGAAACTGTCATGATGAAACGCGCCATATGCCTCATCAACAACCACAATGCCGGTTGCCGCGCGAACAACCGCCTCTACTTCTTCTCGTTTAAAGCACACACCGGTAGGGTTATTAGGATAGGCAATAAAAATTAATGACGGCTGATGTTGCTCAATCGCGGACAAAACGGCAGGAAGATTTAAAGTGAAGTCCGGATTTAAGGGAACGCCGACATATTCCATGCCATAAAGCGCGGCATTATGACGATACATAACAAAACTTGGCTCGATACCCAATACACACGCATTAGGTTTGGCAACCAGCATGGTCAAAAACTGGATAAGCTCGTCGGAGCCGTTGCCCAATGCGATTTCCGCCTTGCCGGGAATACCGAAGACTTCCCTTAATTCTTCATAAATCCCGCTCTTGGCTGTATGAGGATACAAATGAATCGGGGCTTCTTTTACTATATCCGCCCATTCTGACAACAAAGATTCATATCCGGCGAAAGGATGATGCGGACACTCCATGGCGTCCAACTTAATAAAACCTTCCGGCAAATCGGCAACCTGATAGGCTGTCATTACTTTAATATCATCACGGATAATATCAGCAACGCGATTCATGGTTTTCTATCCTCCTGAGATAAAGCGTCTATAATAATAGCACAATCTTTATTTGATAAATATATTAATAAGACTATAAAACAGGATAAAGTTTCATTAATTTAAAGAAAAACAATAAATTCTTTCTTAAATATCCTTAAGCAATATTCTTGGCTCCCCCTGCATTTTTAGCGGTATAATTTCAAGTTTCCCAGTACGGCTTACGCCCTTTATATTGTGAACAATACTCGCTCCCCGTTACCTTACCTTGCAACTTCCATAAGCCTTATCCTTTTGATTTTGCTTTCCTTATCATGGGAATTATGGATCGCGCCATTGCGCGAAGGCGGCTCATGGTTGGCACTGAAAGCCCTGCCTTTGTGCTTGCCGTTGACCGGCATTTTGAAAAAACGCATCTACACTTACCAATACAGCTCCATGCTGATTCTGATTTACTTTGCCGAAGCCTGTATGCGCCTGGCAGACACGGCTCTCGCCAGCCGGATTTGCGCCGCCGTTTCCGTATTATTGTGCATTGCTTTTTTCCTCGGCTGCCTTGCATTTATCAAACAACAAAAACACACATCAAAATGACCTACCACACATTTTCAGACTGCCTGGCCAAATCTTCAGTAAAAACCTTTTGGCCTTTATGGCTCAGTTTTCTTTGGATTTGCGCCATCCCTTTTCTTTCACTCTACCGAGTCGGCCCACTGCCCAGCTTTTATTTAGAAGCCATCTCATTGAGCGGCTCATTGGTACTGACATTGATTAGCGCACACAAAGGCCTGCTGAATACCCGCCTTCCCGCACTCAGTATCGGTTTGTTTGCCATGGCCGCATTTTGGTCACTCCAAGCGCGCTTCATGCATTCCACCTACCCCGGTATGAGCGACATCACTGCCTGGACCTTTGTCATTTTGGCACTGGGCGCATGGTCGGTTCGCGGCTGGGTAGCAGCTTACGGGAAAGAACGCGTCGTCAGCATCTTTGCTTGGTCTTTATTGATAGGGGCAACCATACAGGCCGCCATCGTCTGGCTGCAATTTAAAGGCTGGTCCAACGTAGAATGGTTGAACGGCATTATTGCCCGAAGCAACGGCACCGTAAACGGCCAACTCGGCCAGCGCAACCACTTGGGACATTATTTAATGTGGGGCATTTTGGCGGCGTCCTATTTATGGACGGCACGTAAAATGTCCAATGCAGCAGGTTTTCTGTTCGTATTGGCTTTGACTGCAACCCTCGGCCTGGTCAACTCGCGCACCATCTTAGGCTACATCGCCGCCCTATTCCTGATTACGCCGTTATGGTTTTGGCGTACCCGTTTCCAACACAAACGCGCACTGTGCATTTTTCTCCTAACTGCTACCCTGGCCGCCGCTTTCCAATTCGGCATGGGCAGCCTGCTGGATTTATTTGGCAACATTAAATACGAAACCGCTGTCGAACGCGCAGGCACCAGCGGTTTTGAAGGTTCCATGCGCCAAATCGAATGGAGTAAGGCATGGATTGCCTTTCAATCCGCACCTTGGTTCGGCCATGGCTGGAACAGCTTTGCCCAGCAAACCTTCCTAATCAATGCCCAACAACAATACTTCCCCAACAACATCCTCGGCGTACTGTTTACCCATTCGCACAACATCGTCATGCAGTTATTGTCCGAAATGGGCATTGCCGGCACCTCGCTCGCAGCCTTAACCCTGCTTGCAGCCGTATGGCGACTGTTGGGCAAAAACCAAACGCCGGCCTCGCTGTTTTTACTGACTGCCGCCGCCGTCAGCCTTTGCCACAGCATGCTTGAATATCCACTTTGGTATATCTACTTCCTCACCGTATTCAACCTGATTCTGTCGTTGACACCCTCTTATCCGAAAGATGTTTCAGACGGCCCTTTATCTACCCGAATCAGACAATGGGCAGGCGGTATAGCTGCTTTATCGATTTTAATCGGCATGGCAAACCTCAGCTGGGAATATCAAAATCTGACCCAATATAGCCGTGTAGGGAAAACCGATAACCCGCAAACGGTTAAAAACAAAATCGACGGCTTGCAACGACTTTCCAAAGAAAGCCCCATGCTTGCCTATTACGCCGATTTAAGTTTGAGCAAACGTGCAGACCCGACCGACGCCTACATCCGCCCGTGGGCAGAAGAAGCCGCACTCAAAGCCCTGACCTACCGCCCCTACTCCAGCGCCTATCAAGTCGGCCTCTACCTCTACCGACAAGGCAAGAAAGAAGAAGGTGCGCAATGGATGCAGGCAGTGCAATATTATTACCCCTATATGATGTATTTCTACGCCGACAAAATACGCAGCCATCCGGTATTCGCCCCTCTGCTGCCCAAACTTTTGTCCGATTGCAAAGATTTCATCAATGCACCGAAACACCAAACTGCCAAATCATGTGACAAACCCTAAACAAAACACGCCCAATTGTCAGTTTGTCCTTACAGGCCGTCTGAAAATGTAAAGAGCGACAAGTTTCTATGCAAAAAAGCGCAAAAGCACAGAAAATTACGCTATCAACAAAAGCAGATTGCATGTTAAGATTGAACACAACTCTATTTTAATCGCCGCACCGCCTATTTAGTGCCACGGCGCATACAATCACGAAAAGGAAATTCCATGAGTCGCGTATTACTCGTAGATGACGATGCCCTCTTGACCGAATTACTGACCGAATACCTGACTGCCGAAGGCCTTAACGTCCACAGCGTTTCTGACGGCGAAGCCGGCGTTCAAGAAATTCTGACCGGACAATACGATGTCGTCGTATTAGACTCCATGATGCCTAAAATGAACGGTTTGGACGTTTTGAAAAACGTACGCACCCAAAGCACTGTACCCATCATCATGCTGACTGCAAAAGGTGACGACATCGACCGCATTATCGGTTTGGAAATGGGTGCGGACGATTACGTACCGAAACCATGCACACCACGCGAACTCTTGGCGCGTATCAACGCCATCTTGCGCCGTGCGCAACACAGCAACGAACAAAACAACGCGCCTAACAGCATTTCTGTCAGCGACGTTGTCCTCTACCCTGCCAAACGCCAAGCCAGCATCAAAGACATTCCGCTTGAATTAACCAGCACCGAGTTCAATCTGCTCGAAGTTTTGATGCGCCATGCCGGACAAGTTGTCAGCAAAGAGACCCTGTCTATCGAGGCACTCGACCGCAAACTGGCTAAATTTGACCGCAGCATCGACGTACACATCTCCAGCATCCGCCACAAATTGGGCGATGCTTCCCTGATTCAAACTGTACGCGGCTTAGGCTACCTGTTTGTTAAAAATTAAAGATTAAACAGATCAATGAAACTGTTTCAACGCATCTTCGCCACATTTTGCGCAGTCATCGTCTGCGCAATCTTTGTGGCGAGTTTTTCATTTTGGCTGGTACAAAACACCCTTGCCGAAAACCAATTCAACCAACGCCGCACCATCGAAACCACATTGATGAGCAGCATCATTTCCGCCTTCAACTCACGCGGAGACAGCGGTGCGCGCGAAATTCTTTCCGAATGGAAAAACAATCCGGTTTCCAATGCAGTTTATGTCATTGCCGGCGACGATAAAAAAGATATTTTAGGCCGCGATATTGACAGCCTCTCCATCGAACGCGCCCGTATCTTTGCCATCAACAACCCCGAATCTGATTTGGCACACATCGAATATGACCGCTTCGGCGAAGAATACCTCTTCTTCATTAAAGGCTGGGACAATCATCAAGCCCAACGCCTCCCTAGCCCACTCTTCATTCCCGGCTTGCCGCTTTCGCCCATTTGGCACGAATTTATCATTCTGTCTTTTATCATCGTTGTGGGGCTCTTGATGGCATACATCCTTGCCAATAATATCACCAAGCCTATTAAAATTTTGGGTGGCGGCATGGACAGAGTGGCCAACGGTGAACTTGAAACCCGTATTTCCCAACAAGTTGATGACCGTGACGACGAATTGTCCCACCTTGCCGTACAGTTCGACAAAATGGCCGAGAAACTGGAAAAACTTGTGGCTAAAGAGCGCCACCTGCTCCACCACGTTTCTCATGAAATGCGCTCGCCGCTGGCGCGTATGCAGGCGATTGTCGGCCTGATTCAATCTCAGCCGCAAAAACAAGAGCAATACCTCAAGCGACTCGAAGGCGAACTGGTGCGCATGGATACTTTGGTCGGAGAATTGTTGACCCTCTCCCGCTTGGAAACTTCCAATATTCCTTTGGAAAAAGAAAACCTCAAACTCGTTCCTTTCCTGACCAACTTGATTGAGGACAACCAAAGCATCGCCCACCAAAACAACCAAAGCGTTACCCTGAGCATTGACCCAAAAATCCCTGAAAATGCCGTAGTCAGCGCCAACGAAGGCTATCTATACCGCGCCTTTGACAACGTTATCCGCAATGCCATCAATTACAGTCCGGAAGGCAGCACCATTCAAACCCATATCGGACAAGACGGCAAAAACTGGATTATCGATGTTACCGACAACGGGCCTGGCGTGGACGAAATGCAGCTTCCGCATATTTTCACTGCCTTTTATCGCGCCGACTCCAGCGCGCACAAACCCGGTACAGGTTTAGGGCTTGCATTGACACAGCACATTATGGAACAGCACTGCGGTAAAATCATTGCTGAAAATGTCAAACCCAACGGCCTGAGGATGCGTTTTATCCTTCCCAAAAAGAAAGCCGGAGACAAAAAAGAAGTCTAAAAATAAGGCCGTCTGAAACTTTTCAGACGGCCAAAAACACAAATAAGGAACCATCATGAGTGCAACCGTCCAAACCGGCTACTTCTTCATGCCTGAACACATCATCCTCGTCGGCGCCAGCGAACGTCCGCACAGCCTTGGCGAACGCATTTTCAGCCACCTGCTCGGTTCCTCATATCAAGGCAAAATCACCCCCGTCAATCTTCGACACAGCAGTGTCGCAGGTATTCCCTCCTACTCCAGCCTCAGCAAAATCCCGGGCCAAGCTGACCTGGTTGTTGCCGTTATCCCGCCCGACCATTACGACTCGCTGTTCAAAGCCTGCCGTAAAAAAGACCTGCGCCACATTATCCTGATTCAAGATTGGGAAAACCTGCCTCCAGAATCCTGTAAAAACGCCCGCTCCATCATTCAAAAATATCACGGCAACGAATTGAACATCACCGTGTGTAACAGCGCAGGCATCCAACTCCCCTCACTCAACCTCAACATCGGCACCCAAACCGACTATCCGGCCGGCCATATCGCGTTACTGACCGGCCACAGCACCGTCAGCCGCAACATCAACCACCTGCTGAACACGCTACACCAAGGCGTATCACGCCACATCAGCCTCAACTATGACCTAAGCCCTACTACGTCTGCCGACTGGCTCAACCGTTTCGGCCACAACCGCCATACCAAAGTTGCCGTGATCCACTACAATCCGGCCGAAAACCAACGCGAGCTGTTCAGTGCCATCCGCCACTTTACACGCCACACTCCGCTTATCCTGTTGTCCACACACTACACCGACGACACCGACAAAGCCATCCTGCGCAGCCTCAGCCGCCATTGCAATTTCCAACCAGTATTCAATACCTCCGAACTGGAAGCAGCCCTAAAAGCCCACCTATCCGGCATTCCCGTCATTACCAACCCTACCATTCTGTCCGACACGCCGATAGAATGGCTGCGCACGACCGCCGATGCCTGCGAATTGACCCTTGACCTCCCAACTGATGTACCATCCGTCCGACAAGGCTGCATCGGCAGCAACCCCACGCCTGCACGCATCCACCGCTTGGCACTCGAACAATTACAAAATCCGCATACTCAAGCCCTGCTTGGCATTATTTCGCCAGATACGCCGGATGCGTACAGCATTCATCAAACTCTGGATAATTTGGCACAAAAAACCAGCAAGCCCATTCTCGTCAGCTATCGTTTTTCAGACGGCCTGACTCGGTTTAACACGCCGGAAGAAGCCTTGCTGACACTTTATTTCCGCAATCAAACAGCCTATTTACGACAAGTGCAAAATACCCCTGCTCCAGCCAAAACAGGCCGTCTGAAAACACCTAAAAGCAAAAGTATCGATAAAGCCATTGCATCCGGCCAAACCGAACTGATGGCAGAAGCCCTATACCTGCCTCCGTGCCAAACCCCAAAACACAATGCCATCCAGTTCCGGTTCAGCCGTCATGCCATTTACGGCACCATCCTTACCGCCCATTACAACGGCAAAACCGAAGCCGCATTACCTCCCTTTACCACGCTCGATATCCAGCATTTAAGCCAGTTTGCAGAACTCGACAATACTTCTGTTCTCAATCAATTCCTGCATTCCCTAAACACGCTTATCCACAATAACCAGCATATCGGCGACATTATCCTCAACTACAACGGCAGCCAGTACAGCAGTACCATCATTCCCGAAATCGTGGAAAAACCAGCCGCACCAACAACCAAAATCCCCAAAAAAGCCGTCCAAACCTTGGAACAGGCCGCAGCCAAAATGCAAAGTGCCGCCGCCTACCTCCAACAAAAAAATCCGGCCACAGCCGAATTCCTACGCAACACTGGCGAAGCCGCTTCCGAACTGCTTCACCCTAAAACCGAAACGCCTAAGATACAAAATGTACTCACACCCTATCCGAGCCAAACCGATACCTTTACCCTGCCCGACGGCAGCACACTGCACATCCGCGCACTAGAGCCTGAAGATGCCGAAGCCAAACAAAAATTTGTCCGCCAATTACCGGTGGCCGACCGCTATACGCGCTTCATGACCCATACCAACGAATTGCCGCTGCCCACACTCGCACGGCTGACCCGTCCCGATTTTCATACCGAATGCGCATGGGCAGCCTTCGCTTCAGACGGCCGTATCGTCGCAGTCAGCCGCTACAGCCGCATCAATCGCAATGAGTGCGAGTTCGGCATTACTTTAGCGCCTGAAGCACGCAAAACCGGCCTGGCCGGCAAAATGATGAGCCTCATTATCCAAACTGCCACACAGCAAGGTTACCAAACCATGAATGCGGAAATCCTCAAAGAAAACACACCGATGCTCAAACTCGCTGAAAAATCAGGATTTACCGTCACCCCATCGGAAACCGAGCGCGGCCTGTATCAAGCCAGCCTCGATTTGAACGAATGGCAAAACAGCAACAAAAACAAATAAAAACTTGCATAACCCGTGTGAAATATCCTAAAATTAGCGGTTTCTATATATCCGCATTTTTCAAAAGGACTCAAAATGGTAGTTATCCGTTTGGCTCGCGGCGGCTCAAAACACCGCCCTTTCTTCAACGTAGTCGTAACTGACTCTCGCAACCGTCGTGACGGCCGCTTTATCGAGCGCGTAGGTTTCTACAACCCCGTTGCCAACGAAAAACAAGAACGCCTACGTTTCGACGCAGACCGCATCAACCACTGGGTTGCTCAAGGCGCGAAAGTTAGCGACGCAGTTGCCAAACTGATTAAAGAGCAAAAAATCGCTGCTTAATCAGCCGAAACGACCATGACAGACACTCAAAAACGGGTAGCCATGGGCTACATCAAAGGCGTATTCGGCATTAAAGGCTGGCTTAAAATTGCCACCAATACCGAATATACCGACAGCCTGCTGGACTACCCCGAGTGGCAGTTGTGCAAGGATGGCAAAACCCTGAATGTTGTGCTTGAGGCAGGTAAAATTGTCAATGGCGAACTTCAGGTCAAATTTGAAGGTATAGACGATCGCGACCAAGCATTTGCCTTGCGCGGCTATACCATCGAAATCCCCAGAGAGTCATTCGCCCCTACCGAGGAAGACGAATACTACTGGGCAGATTTAGTCGGCATGACCGTCATCAACAAAGAAAACATCGTCCTCGGCAAAGTCAGCAACCTGATGGAAACCGGTGCAAATGATGTTTTGATGATTAAAGGCGAACACGGACAAATCCTGATTCCCTTTGTCTCCAACTATATCGAATCTGTCGATACCGACAACAAAACCATTATCGCCGACTGGGGTTTGGACTACTGATGCTGATTCAAGCCATCACCATTTTCCCAGAGATGTTCGACAGCATTGTCGAATATGGCGTTACAGGCAGAGCAAGAAAACAAAATCTTTGGCAGTTTCAAGCCATCAATCCCCGAAAATTTGCCGATAACAAACTTGGCTATATCGATGATCGCCCCTTCGGAGGTGGTCCGGGAATGATTATGATGGCGCCGCCGCTTCAAGCGGCAATCGAAGAAGCCAAAGCAAACTCGCAAAAACCTGCCAAAGTAATTTATCTCAGTCCGCAAGGTCAGCCGCTGACACATAAAAAAGCTGCAGAACTTGCCGAACTGTCCCATCTTATTCTTCTATGCGGACGCTATGAAGGCATAGATGAAAGACTGCTGCAAAGCAGTGTGGACGAAGAAATCAGCATTGGCGACTTTGTCGTCTCGGGCGGTGAATTACCCGCCATGATGTTGATGGATGCCGTCTTAAGATTGGTTCCGGGTGTATTGGGCGATATACAGTCAGCCGAACAAGACTCGTTTTCAGACGGCCTTTTAGACTGTCCTCATTACACCAAACCCGTAGAATTCCAAGGCATGATGGTTCCTGAGGTCTTACGCTCAGGAAATCATGGCTTGATTGCCGAGTGGCGATTGAAGCAATCGCTGCGACGCACTTTAGAGCGCCGACCTGATTTATTGGAAAAGCGCAGTTTAATCCCAAAGGAATCCCGCCTCTTGAAAGAAATCTTGCAAGAGCAACAGGAAATCCAATCATAACTTAGGAAAAACAAATGAACTTGATTCAACAATTAGAGCAAGAAGAAATCGCTCGCCTGAACAAAGAAATCCCTGAATTCGCTCCAGGCGACACCGTTGTCGTATCTGTACGCGTAGTTGAGGGTTCTCGCAGCCGTCTGCAAGCATACGAAGGTGTTGTTATCGCTCGCCGCAACCGTGGCCTGAACAGCAACTTCATCGTTCGCAAAATCTCTAGCGGCGAAGGTGTAGAACGTACTTTCCAACTGTACTCTCCTACCGTAGAAAAAATCGAAGTTAAACGCCGTGGTGACGTACGTCGCGCCAAACTGTACTACTTGCGCGGCCTGACCGGTAAAGCAGCTCGCATTAAAGAAAAATTGCCTGCTCGCAAAGGTTAATAGCTTTCATCAAAAACCCACTTCAATGAAGTGGGTTTTTTGTTTTTATACAAAAACTCCTTATCTTTCTTACACAATCCTGTAAACCAACCACAATTCCCATCTCATGCATAAACTGAAATAGAATCATAACCCCCTGCTTCTTTAAACCTTTATACAAAAGGCCGTCTGAAACAAAAAATTCAGACGGCCTTTAATCACATCGGGCGGTTATTTAAACCATCTTGCCAATGCCGGGATACGCGACAACAACAGTGTATCCAAAATCCAAATAACAGCGATTGCAGCAATGGCTGTTGGGAAAATCACAGCCAAAATCAAAAGCGGCACAGCCATTGCCCACCATACCGGCAATTTGATTTTCTGCGCCGGAGGAACCAAACCATGTGCTTCCGAAGGACGGCGTTTCCACCACATTACACAGCCGCTGACACAGATAAAGATAATCGCCAGACAGAATAAGACATTTGCCAATACGCTCCACCAGCCCAATGTACCCATATGCAAAGCAATGCTTGCCGCCATGAATTTACCAAACCAGTTGTAATCGTCGAAATGAATATCAGCCAGGATTTTACCGCTGTATTGATCAATATGTACCGTGCGGTCAGCGGTCGGACTAATCATATCGTAACTCATTGAGTCTTGTGACAGCGTCCATACACCGGTCTCACCCTTAGGCAAATTAAGCTGATAACGGCCTTTAAAGCCAATTTCACGTGCAAAGCGGTCAACCGTCTCCAAAGTCATCGGCTCACTTGGATTAATACCGTTTTCACCCATTGTCGTACCGGAAACCGGCATAGGCGTCAACTCCAAAATCCATGGCACTTCTTTAGATTTACCGTCATTCAGCACATCACCATGGGTTGGCACGGAAGATACCGGATTAGGCTCCACACCCCATTTACCCGCAGGAAATTGACTCCACGCCTGAACCACTTTACCGCCCCAAATTCCCGCCCAAGCAATACCTGACAGACAGAACAGCAACAAAATCAAAGAAACCCAAGAACCAAATGCTCCGTGCATGCTACGCCACCATGTGCGTCCTTTGCCTGCTTTCGGCACAAGCATGGATTTCAGGCTGCGCTGTTTCGCCCACCACAAATAAATCCCCGTGATTATCATCAGGATGGTCAGCGACGCGGCAGTTTCCAGCAGATAGTCGCCCACCGGGCCGATCATCATATCGCCGTGGATTTCGTCCATCGTGTGATACCAGCCTTGACCGCGCGGCATCGTATTCACAACTTTTGCCGTATAGGGATCAACGGCAACCATAGTGGCTTTATCGTCATTGTTCACACGGAATACGGCAACCATATCATCTGCGCGTGGCGCAATATACTGCACTACAGAAGCAGTTTCCGGATTCACAAACTGTCTGGCGGCCTCAGCCTGAGCCGACAAAGGCTGCACCACTGCCTGCGGCGTAATATGTATGCGTTCGCCTTCTTTACCGGTAATATTGGCGAATAGCAGCATTCCCAACCCTGTAACAGCCAGCAGGGTTAAAAACGGCGCAACCAAAAGTCCGGCATAAAAATGCCATCGCCAAACAGTCAAATAACGGCGGTTAGCCCGTTGTTCATTTTGGGAAGTTGGTTTTGTTTCCATATTTTCTCTTCATATAGTTAAAGCAGACTAATTACTACGAATTAGCAACAGGTATTTTAATCAAAAACATTCATTTAAGAAACCGTTTTTCCAATGCAGCTTTGAAATACTTCAATATTTAGTTTTTAGGCCGTCTGAAAAAACAAAATAGACAGAAAACAACACTTTACTGAAAATCCGTTTTAATCATTGCGGTTTCGGCAGAATTTGGTAGAATACAGACATTACTTATTTATTCATCAAGCCGCCAAGCTTTGGCGGCTTGTATTTTTATTTCCAATCCGGCTACCGCGCGTGGCCGGATAAAATTTTAAAAGCATTATCATGCTTTCATGGAGAACTCAATGCAAAAAATCCCTTTGACCGTCCGTGGTGCAGAATTGTTGAAACAAGAACTTCAACACCTTAAAAGCGTAGCACGCCCAGAAGTCATCGAAGCCATCGCCGAAGCACGTTCGCACGGCGACTTGTCTGAAAACGCAGAATACGAAGCCGCCAAAGAGCGTCAAGGCTTTATCGAAGGCCGTATCGCCGAGTTGGAACACAAACTCTCTATGGCGCACATCATCAACCCTGCCGAAATCCATGCAGAAGGCAAAATCGTGTTCGGCACAACTGTGACACTGGAAGATTTGGAAACTGAAGAACAAGTTACCTACCAAATCGTCGGTGAAGATGAGGCAGACATCAAAGAACGCAAAATCTACGTTGGCTCCCCCATTGCCCGCGCCCTAATCGGCAAAGAAGAAGGCGACGTTGCAGAAGTTCAAGCACCCGGCGGCGTACGTGAATATGACATCATTGCCGTGCAATATATTTAAATAAACAAAAGGCCGTCTGAAAACATTTTCAGACGGCCTTTTGTTGTACCTAAAAACATCATAATAGAAAAAATGAAATATTCCCAGGAGAAACATAATGAATCTACTGTACAAAATTACCCAAACCGCTGCCGCTATGTGGCTCGGTATGCAGTTGACAGCAGGCTATGTTACCGCCCCTATCCTGTTCCGCCTCCTGCCCAAAATGCAGGCGGGAGAAATTGCCGGCATTTTATTTGCCATCACAGCACTATGTGGCTTAGTTATTTTTGGCGCAGCCTATGCTTTTTTCAGACGGCAACTGGCCTCACTTTCTTGGTGGATCTTGGTACTTTGGCTACTCTTAGCCTGCAACCATCTTTTGGTTACGCCGGTTATCGAAGCACACAAGTACGGACTAGATAACTGGTTACTGTCCCTAGTAGGTGGAACATTCGGCGTTTGGCACGGCTTATCCAGTATCATCTTTTTGATTTGTACAATACTCGCCGCTGTTTGCGTATGGAAATGGCCCAAGTCAAACTAATCTGTCTTAATAAAAGGCCGTCTGAAAATAAGTCTTTCAGACGGCCTTTTATTTTGAATCATGAATTCCCCGACTCTTCAAATATAAACCATAAAAAAATGCCCTGCAATATGCAGGGCATTTTTCAAAAACCGATTAAGGTTTAGCGTAACCGTGAACGCCATTGTAAGGAGCTGGGATCCAACCTTCATCAGTAGCAGGCAATTCGCCTTGACCTTCGATAGTTTGACCTGGAGCAACTTGACGAGTAACCACGCTGCGGATTTTAACATCAACGCGGCGGTCAGGCTCGATACAAGCGATAAGAGCAGCACGTTTCTTAGCTTTAGAAACTTTTTTGCCCAGTTTAGCAACTTCAGCTTCACAAGTAGCAGTCATTTGAGCTTGAGATTCGCCCAGACCTACTGCAGAGATTTTGCTAGAAGCAACGCCATGACCTACCAAGTAGTTAGCAACTACGTTAGCACGACGCTCAGACAGAGCTTGGTTGTATTCTTCAGAACCCATGAAGTCAGTGTGACCTTCAACACGTACAGTTTGTACGCTGTCGTTGCTCAGGCGTTGAGCCAAAGCGTCCAGGTTTTCTTGAGCTTCAGGACGCAGGTTGTCTTTGTCGAAGCCGAACAGAGTTTTAGTAGACAGAGAAACAGTTTCATCAACATACTCAGGAGCTTGTTGTACAGGAGCAACTGCTTCACGATCACCACATTCAACACGGCCTTGGGTAGCTTTGTCGAAGTAGCTGTTTTTCCAGCATTCGCCGTAGTTGTTACGGACGATTTCTTGAGATTGGCTGCTTACGGTGTAACCGTGTTTGGTATGCGCTTCGCTGGCCATTGCGGTGCCAGAGGCAACCAAGGCAACGAACAATGCGCTTAATTTCAGCTGTTTGGTCATTTTATTCCCTCATCAAATTGTTATGCGGCGGACTAGGAAAGCAACCGCTGCAAAGTACCAATATACAGGCCGCAGTATCAAAACAGCGGCAAATCGGATATATCAGGTTGCACTATAAAGAAGCGCAAGGCAAACTGTCAATACTCGATGCCTTCAAACAATTATGAAGTGCCTGCTTCCTAGTAGTTAATCATGCCGAAAAATCAATCTTGTGTCATTAATTTAGGGCAAAATCAGCCAATTCACCCGCCCAAAGTTGTACAAAAACAACAAAACTTCATCCCCCTTTCATTCACAGATTTCCTGTTTTCATATCATTAAAAGATATTTTCATTAAAAACAACCATTTTCAAAACTCGGGGCAAAACTGGGCAAAATATGTTAAATTACATGCCGTTTGTCGCACAAAATCCACATTAACAACGTATCCGGTACTGCTACCATGAAACTGCAACAATTACGTTATGCCCTTGAGGTTTACCGACACAATCTGAATGTCTCCGAAGCCGCTGATGCGCTTTTCACATCCCAGCCCGGCATTTCCAAACAAATCCGCCTGCTTGAAGAAGAATTGGGTATCCAAATTTTTATCCGCAGCGGCAAACGTGTGGTTTCCGTTTCGCAACCGGGCAAAGCCGTATTAGAGATTTCGGAACGGATTTTGCGTGATGTACAAAACATTAAAAATATCGGCAGCGAGTTTACCGATCATGACAGCGGCTCCCTGACCATCGCGACAACGCATACCCAGGCGCGCTATGCTTTGCCCAAAATCGTTGCGGAATTTGTCAAAA
Source organism: Neisseria sp. P0014.S002 (assembly GCF_051958295.1). NCBI lineage: Bacteria > Pseudomonadati > Pseudomonadota > Betaproteobacteria > Neisseriales > Neisseriaceae > Neisseria > Neisseria sp. P0014.S002. The sequence continues at coordinate 67,338 of NZ_JBQCVO010000003.1, forward strand.
ACTACCCTAAAGTCAATTTGACCATCAAACAAGGTAGCCCTTCTGCCATTGCGCAAATGGTCAGCAGCGGCGAAGCTGATTTGGCAATTATTACTGAACGCATTGACGATCATCCTGAGTTGGGCAAACTGCCCTGCTATGAATGGAACCATGCCGTCATTGTTCCGCACGACCACCCTCTTTTGGACTGCCGCAATCCTTTAAGCCTTGAAGATTTAGCTTCTTTTCCGCTGGTCACTTACGAATTTGCTTTTAATTCCGGCAGCAGTATCGCGCGTACATTTAATAAAGCGCATATTGAGCAACCTGATGTTGCCTTATCGGCTGCCGATACGGATGTATTGAAGACGTATGTCCGCTTAGGCTTGGGCGTTGGTTTGATGGCTAAAATGGCGTACGATCCCGTTGTCGATCAAGATTTACAGCTGATTGATGCGGCACACTTATTTGAACCGTCGCCCACTTGGATAGCCTTACGCACTGATACCTACCTGCGTGGTTACGCGTATGACTTTATCCAGATGTTTGCACCGAAACTGACCAGAGAAGTGGTCGACCGCATTCTGTACACGCCGGTTGTTGAAGATTTTTCAATTTAATATCTGACTATCACTTTCGTAACTTAACAATTATTCTTTAATTCTTGTTAAAAAGGCCGTCTGAAATATTTCAGACGGCCTAAGATTCAGATAGCGTGCGAACAACCGGAAACCATTTTCTTCAAGGTTGTCGCATCTAAGATTTTGATGTGCTTGTGTTCAACCGAAATCAAGCCTTCATGATGGAATTTAGACAAGGTGCGGCTGACTGTTTCCAGCTTTAGCCCCAAATAGCTGCCGATTTCCTCACGTGACATCCTCAAGATAAAATCATTGGCGGCGAAGCCTCGTGAATAGAGGCGCTGAGACAAGTTTAGCAAGAATGCTGCCAATCGCTCTTCAGCGCGCATATTGCCCAAAAGCAGCATAACGCCCTGATCTCGAACAATTTCACGACTCATTAAGCGGAAAAAGTGAGAGCGGAGGCTGGGAATATCCTGACCGAGTTCTTCAATGTGTGTAAACGGAAGCTCGCATACCTCGCTGTCTTCCAAAGCCACAGCATCACAGCTGTGAATATGGGAACAAATCCCATCCATACCGATCAGCTCGCCCGACATAAAAAAGCCGGTTACCTGGTCTCGTCCATCTTGGCTGGCGACTGTTGTCTTAAAGAAGCCCGCACGGATGGCAAACAAAGAGGTAAACGGCTCGCCGGCACGGAACAGGTATTCACCTTTTTTCAGACGGCGGCTTTGACGAATAACCGCGTCCAATTGTGAAAATTCGTTAGGCATCAGTCCGACAGGCAAACACAGCTCGCGTAAAGAACATGTGGAACACAAGGTTTTCATTTGATGTGTTGCATTGTGTGTGGCCATAACGCACCCTTAATCTGCATAGTTCTATAAATCCCTGATTAAGCCGAATAACTATTGACCCAAGTCAAAGTCGGCATATCATTATCAGGCATTCTACCAAACTATCGAAATTTTGACTAAAATTTTCCCTAATTTCCCTACTTTATACTACAAGCCCAACCATGAAAATCATCCCCATCTCAAATAACACCAACACAAACAACGAATTACCGGAATTCGATCGTGAATTAATTGCCAGTTTGCCATCAAGCGGTCCCCGTTATACATCCTATCCGACTGCCGACCGCTTCCATGAAGGCTTTAAAGAAGCCGAATATATCCAAGCTTTAAGCCTGCGCAACATGGGCGCGCTCAACAAACCCCTTTCGCTCTACATCCACATTCCCTTCTGCAATACCATCTGCTACTACTGCGGCTGCAACAAAATCATTACCAAAGACAAAAGCCGTGCCGATGCCTATATCCAGTATCTGGAAAAAGAAATGGAATTGCTGGCACCGCATTTGGGTGGAAGACACCAGCTCGCGCAGCTGCACTTCGGTGGCGGCACGCCCACATTCCTGAGCGACGACCAACTCGAACGCGTCTTCGACATGATCCGTAAATACTTCCAGCTGATTCCCAACGGCGAATACTCCATCGAAATCGACCCGCGCAAAGTCAGCCGCGAAACCGTCCTCAAATTGGGCAAACTCGGTTTCAACCGCATGAGTGTCGGTATTCAAGACTTTGACCCTAAAGTGCAGGAAGCCGTCAACCGCATCCAAAGCTACGAAGAAACCAAAGAAGTGATTGATGCCGCGCGTGAAGCCGGATTTAAATCGGTCAGCGTCGATTTGATTTACGGCCTGCCGCACCAAAACACCGAAAGCATCAAGACTACCATCGATACAGTCTTGTCCCTTGATCCCGACCGTCTTGCCCTCTACCACTACGCCCACCTGCCGCATATCTTCAAACCACAACGCCGTATCGACACCAATGTCGTACCCGGCAGCGAAGAAAAACTCGATATGCTGCAATATTGCGTTCAAACCCTGACCGAGCGCGGCTATGTTTTCATCGGTATGGACCACTTTGCAAAACCTGACGACGAACTCTCCACCGCCCTCAAAGAAGGCTTCCTGCAACGCAACTTCCAAGGCTATTCAACCTATGCCGACTGCGATTTGGTAGCGATCGGCGTGTCCTCTATCGGCAAAATCGGCAGCACCTACTCCCAAAACGAGCGTGACATCGATGCCTATTACGCCGCACTCGATGCCGGACATCTACCGATTATGCGCGGCTACCAGCTCAATCAAGACGATATTCTGCGCCGCAACATCATTCAGGATTTAATGTGCCGTTTCTCACTTGATTATCAAATTTACGAAAGCGTGTTCGGTATTCCGTTTAGCCGCTATTTTGCAGCCGAACTGGAAGATATGAAGCAACTGGAAACCCTCGGCTTGGTTCGTCTCAAACCGCACAGCCTGACTGTTACGCCGAAGGGCCGTTTCCTGATCCGCAACATCGCCATGGTATTCGACTACCATCTGCGCCATAAAGAAACCAAAGCCAAATACTCGCAAACTGTGTAAACAGGAATGGAAAAGGTCGTCTGAAAATTTTCAGACGACCTTTGTTTTTATTTTCAATACTTTCGGGTAACATAAAACCATATTTCCCGCTTTATCAGGATTCAAAGTTAATTTGTATAGGCGCGCACCCTATGATTACCGAACAGCAAAACGATATCCTCAGCATCAATCAAGTGCAGCTTCTCCTTGCTGAAAAACGCACGGCACTTGCTATCATGCGTACGGGCATTGCCGTTTTCGCACTCCCTTTGTCTATTTTCAGTGCGCTGATTGCGACATCAAAATGGTACGAGGCCGTTGATGTTTGGCCTTTGCTCGCACTGGTCAGCCTGATGAACATCAGTTTGATTATTTTCTCGGTCTATCTGATTACCCGCTCACTCCGTAGAATGCATCAATACGACCGAATGATTGCCGATATCAAATACAACAATCAGTCTTTGCGTAAACTGATTAAGTCATAAAGTGCAAATAGTTGGAGCTGGGCATAAGGTCGTCTGAAAATCAAAATATAGAGGAACTCCAGATATGTATTAAAACATGATTCTGCCAAACATACCGTAATTGATCTTGGAGACCTTACCGTACACTTTGCTCCCCCATTTGAATCGATACGATACCATTGCAGTAATTGGGTTTAAAATGAACAACTCAATTGAATATTGGTAGGAATCCTACCGGATACACTTGTCGTGTTTAGACGAAAGCGAAAGCAGTCTGCAATTTTACTTTGTCCGGTCCCTTATCTCAAACGCTTTTAAAATATGGAACAACCCGATTTTTTCCCCATCCCCAGTCCCTGTATAGGTGTCTGCGAAGCCAATGCCAAAGGCTATTGCAAAGGCTGCCTGCGCAGCCGAGAAGAGCGCTTGTACTGGCTCCAGATGACCGACAGCCAAAAGCACCAAGTCATGCACCTTCTGTCCCTCAGAAAAGCCAAAATCCGCAACCGCAAAATGGAAAAATCCGAAACGGGCGAACATCCGGTTCAAAACCTGCTCGATTTCTAAATCGCTCTTGCCTACCGCACACCACAATAAGGAAAAACATGAAAAAACTGCTTGCCTGCCTGCTTGTGCCATTGACCGCCCTTGCCTTGGGTGCCTGCAAACCCGCCGCAACTTCACCCGAAAGCAAACCTGCCGAACTTAACTGGCAGCAGCCTAAACTGACCAGCAATGTTTGGAAAATCAGCAAAGAAGGCCAACCCGATTCCTACCTGCTCGGCACCATCCACATGGGACGAACCAATCAAACCTTGTCTTCCGATGCAGTCAAACTATTACAATCCACCGACCAACTGACGACAGAAGTTGACCCACTACCGGAGAGCAGTCCAGAAACGAAAAAAATGTATCAAAAATACTTCAAAGAAGTCATGAGTACCGAACCGCTCAGCCGCAAGCTTGGCAAAACAGATTTCCGTCTTTTACAAGAAATCTATTCGCAAAATGAAGAAAGCCAACCCATCGCCCAAATGGCCGACAAACTCCATCCGTGGGCAGCATTCATTTTTGCCGGCAGTACATTTCCCAAAGGGTATAGCTCAGAAACCGGTGCAGATATGTTGCTGACTAACGCGGCAGTCGGTATCAATAAACCGCGTGGTTCATTGGAAAGCTTAGACGATGTTACCGCGATCTTCAAAGCACAGCCTGAAGAAACCATGCTCAACTTTCTGAAAGCCAGTATTAAAACCAATAAAGAAGAAACCGAAGATGTCAAAAAACTCCATCAAGCCTATTCAGACGGCCGCTTTGAAGAACTCATCCCACTTTTGGAAGAAACCGAACAACGCACCCTCAAACTTGTTGATACCAAATACGCCAAAGCCATGTCCGATTGGCTGAAAAACGACCTCCTGATCCGCCGCAACTTGGCATGGCTGCCTGAAATCCGCAAGCAATCCGCCAAACAAAGCACCCTCTTTGCCGTCGGTATTGCCCATTTACCCAGCGAAAAAGGCTTAATCGAACTATTGCGTCAAGAAGGCTATCAAGTAACGCCCGAACCCAAAGTCCTGATTTGGCAATAAACCCCAATCAAACGACAAGGCCGTCTGAAAGTCTTTCTTTCAGACGGCCCTTATTTAATCTCTATTAAACAAAGCAGTAAGTAATGTTGAGCGTAACAATCAATCGCCCAATGCCGCCACCATCACCGCTTTAATCGTGTGCATCCGGTTTTCTGCCTGATCAAACACGATGCTGGCTTCGCTTTCAAAAACTTCTTCCGTTACTTCCACACCATTCAGGCCGAATGTCTCATAAATCCACTCGCCAACTTTAGTTTCGCGATTATGGAAAGCAGGCAGACAATGCATAAACTTGACTTGCGGATTTTCCGCCGCCGCCATCAGCTCAGGCGTAACGCGGTAATCTTTCAACAAATCAATACGTTCCTGCCAAGCTTCTTTAGGCTCGCCCATGCTGACCCACACATCGGTATGGATAAAATCTACGCCTTTTACGGCTTCCTGCACATTCTCCGTCAACAAAATCCGTCCGCCGGTCTCTTTGGCAACAGCCTGCACCGTCTCGATAATGTTTTCAGACGGCCACAAACTTTTCGGCGCACCGATACGCACGTCCATACCCAGTTTCGCAGCCAACACCAGCAACGAATTAGCCATGTTGTAACGCGCATCGCCTACATAGGCAAACGCAATTTGGTTCAAAGGTTTGTTGCTATGCTCGCGCATCGTCAGCGCATCGGCGAGCATTTGGGTCGGGTGGAACTCGTTGGTCAAACCATTGAACACAGGCACGCCTGCATACTTGGCCAGCTCTTCCACCACATCCTGTCCAAAACCACGATATTCGATACCGTCAAACATCCGCCCTAAAACACGCGCCGTATCCTTAATGCTTTCCTTATGCCCGATTTGACTGGCAGAAGGCTCCAGATAAGTTACCCCTGCCCCTTGGTCGCGTGCGGCCACTTCAAACGCGCAACGGGTGCGGGTTGATGTTTTCTCGAAAATCAGGGCAATGTTTTTCCCCTGCATCCGCTGCACCTCGCACCCTGCTTTTTTAGCGGCTTTCAATTCGGCGGCAAGGTCGAGATAGGTGGTAATTTCTTCCGGCGTAAAATCCAAAAGTTTTAGAAAATGGCGGTTTTTCAGGCTCATGTCTTATTTCTCTTTTTCTAGCGTGGGCATTGCCCAACATTTTTCTCCATGCAGATTTTTCTGGGCTTCCCCGACCTTCTGCTACTCAATTTTTCAACGTGCGAAGCCTGCAAGCACGGCCCCTTATCCTCTATCAAAACTCAAAACAAGGCCGTCTGAACCTCGCCTCGTTCCAAGGCAAGCAACGATTGTTTGCGGTTCAAACCGCCTGCGTAGCCGGTCAGCTTGCCGTCGCTACCGATAACGCGGTGGCAGGGAATCAAGATAGACACCTTATTCTGTCCGTTTGCAGCGGCAACGGCGCGAATGGCTTTAGGATTACCCAACTGCTGCGCCTGCTCCTTGTAGCTGCGCGTTTCGCCGTAAGGAATAGTCAGCAGCGCATTCCACACCTGCTGCTGAAAAGCTGTACCTATCGTTTCCAAAGGTGTCGCAAAAACTTTCAGACGGCCTTGAAAGTATAAATCCAATTCTTGGCATAAAAGTTGCGTTTGCTCATTTTCTTGGAAAATAAACTGCCCGCGCAAAGCTTTTTGGACAGCCATGATTTCTTGTTCCATATGTTTCTGCCCGACAAATTCCAGCAGACACAAACCCTTGCTGCCGAACACCGCCAACATCTCGCCCAACGGCGTGGCAACCGCGGCGGTAGTCAGTTCGTGCGGGCTATCCGGATAACGCGTTTCCAACAGTCGGACAGCTCGGCGGATATGGACATATTCTTCAGGCGTACAACCGATACAATCAATAAAATCCTGCTCAAGCTGCTTGGCTTCGTGTTCCGTCAACCGCTCGTGCAGTAGGGCTTCGAGGTCGGTAGAAAAGTCGGTTTCCAACTGCTCTCGGATTTCATTCCACTTTGATGGAAGCGCATTTAAAGAAGGCAGAGTAATCATCTGCATTTACTCCCGATAATCAACAAACCCCAAACGATTACCCGACGGATCAAAAAATTCTACAGCCCATCCGGTACGAATACGGAAAGGTTCACTTAGAAAACGGATATTTCTACCCTGTAACGCCGCATACTTCGCCCGCACATCATCCACTTCAATCCACACGGCAGGCGTCATATTGGGAAATTTTTTCCGCTCTTTAAGAATGATGGCAGCTTCTTCTTCGCCCACCCGAAAAGCAACCATACCGCTTTCGGAAAAGTCGAATTTAACGGGCAAATCCAGTACATCTTGATAAAAACGGCAACTAGTAGCCAGATCATCTGCAGGAAAGAAAAAATTATCGTACTTCAATTTTTCTCCTTATCAACTAATTGTTATCGCAGTATTACTTAAGAAAAATATACACCATTTTATCAGGCTAATATCCTACTTTTTCAGACGGCCTTTTCACTTCAACAGGCGTTTCAACATACCTTCATACACTGCCGACAGCTTCGGAATATCTTCCAAACGTACGTTTTCGTTGATTTGGTGGATGGTCGCGTTGGATGGGCCTAACTCGATGAGTTCTTTGGCAATGGCTTTGATGAAGCGTCCGTCCGAAGTACCGCCGGTGGTGGACAATTCAGCCTCAACACCACAAATCTCGGCAATGGCTTCGCGCGCCACATCGGTCAGTTTTCCGGCCTGAGTCAGGAAAGGTTGGCCTGAGCAAGACCATTGCAAATCGTATTGCACGCCGTGTTTGTCCAAAATGGCGTGGACGCGTTGTTTCAGCCCTTCTTCGGTGGACTCGGTAGAGAAACGGAAATTGAATTTGACGTTCAGCTCGCCCGGAATAACGTTGGTCGCGCCTGTGCCGCCGTTGATATTGGAAATTTGGAAACTGGTCGGGGGAAAGTATTCGTTGCCCTCGTCCCAGACTTCTTGTGTCAGCTCTAACAAGGCCGGGGCAAAAGTATGCACGGGATTGATTGCCAAATGCGGATAGGCAATATGGCCTTGCTTGCCTTTGACGGTCAGGTTGCCCGACAGCGAGCCGCGGCGGCCGTTTTTCAACATATCGCCCAATTTATCCACGGCAGTCGGTTCGCCGACGATACAGTAATCAATCAACTCTCCGCGCGCTTTCAACACATCGACAACTTTAGTCGTGCCGTCCAGCGCATCGCCCTCTTCGTCCGAAGTAATCAGGAGCGCAATGCTGCCCTGATGATCGGGATTTTCGGCAACGAAACGCTCGCAGGCGGTAACAAAACAGGCAATGCTGGTTTTCATATCCGCCGCGCCGCGACCATACAGACGGCCTTCACGCTCGGTCGGTTCAAACGGATGCGAATCCCATTTTTCAACAGGGCCTGTCGGCACGACGTCGGTATGTCCGGCAAAGCAGAACACCGGAGCCTGCGTACCGCGGCGGAACCAAACATTTTTGGTGTCACCAAAATGAAGCTCTTCTACGGCAAAACCGATTTTTTGCAGGCGTTCGGCCAGCAGTTGTTGGCAGTTTTGGTCATCCGGCGTAACGGATGGGCGGGAAATCAGCTCTTTGGCAAGCTCTAGGGATTGAGTTTCGGTCATATTTGTTCACTTTGAGAAACAGGCCGTCTGAAACGTTCTGAATGTGATTTTCAGACGGCCTTGAGTTTATTATGGGCAATTTGTCTTTCTACGTCCTGAGTTATTTTCCATGACAAGCTTCATAAAGCGGCAGTAATTCTTCCACTGTTTCCACTATCCATTTCACGACATCCTGCTTGCCTAAATCATCGCGTTCGATGTGTTTCCCGATGCAGAAAAAATCTTTGTCGTCTCGAAGCTTTCTATCGCCGTCGCTTTGTTGGGCAACGGTACGATAATCGTCATATTCGCTTTCCGCACCGTGCCACATATCGAATGAGGCGTATTTTTCAGTATCAAAATTATCCAGCCAGCGGTTGTAATCAGGCAGCGCAATGGGGGAAACATCGGCTTTATAGCAATGCCAGTCCAAGCTGACGCTCAAACGGCGGCGATTCAACAAAATCGACAAAATCGCTGCAGAATTTTTATATTGTTCGTATTTGAAATACGCAAAGAAATGAGCGCGTACCTGCCAGCCGTTACACCAGCGTTCGATATGCGGCGGCGCAAACGGCGCACCCAATTCGGCGGCAACCTGCTGGATCAGCTGCTGCCATACCTGCCAGTTTTCTTTATAGTCTGCCTTGATTTGCGGAATGCTTTCAGGCTGGTATTTTTTAAGCTGGGAAAACTGGAAAAAAGGGATATTGAACAAATCGCAACTTTTTGGGGTCAGCATAGTGTATTCCTTGAGACGATTGTTTCAGACGGCCTTATTTGCGGCGGCGTGCGGCCATAATTTCGCCGATTTCGGTCAGTTTTTCTTTTGGGATAAAGGTTTTGCCCATATCAAACAAAGGCTCTTCAATTGCTAGATGAACATCATATCCTGCGACAAAACGTTTGAATGCTTCGGCATCAGGGATATAGGCGTTGTCCGCTTCAAGCTTGGCAAATTCAGCCGCTACGCCGTCCCAGTTGCCATGCAGGCTGACATGTTGGCGCAACAGCTCGTCAACGCTTTCTTGTGCTTGCGGCGCATATTGCAACAAAAGCGGAAAGAAGTTTTCTTCTTCATCTTCATGGTGCAACGGCGCGGCAACGTTGAAATACTGGGCAATTTGGCGGATGGTTTGCAAAACAACCTGATTGCAGCCATTTTCGGCAATATAGTCCGACAACATGGCAACCTGATTGCAGAAACGGCGCACTTTGCCGTGGCAGGCGTACAGCATTTCAATGGGTTCGGCAAAAGTAACGCTTTTGGTTTCAAACGGATTCATAGGATTTATTCTTAAATTAATGTTTCCAGATTATAACAAAACAGCCTGCGCAAGGCAGGCTGTCTGTTTTCGAGCTTTAGGCGGATTAGTCAACCAAAGTAACTTTACCGTTCATCAAAGCGCCGTGACCTGGGAAGGTACAAGCAAATTTATATTCGCCGCCGGCCAATTTAGCAGGATCCAGAGTCAGGGAAGCTTCTTCGCCACCACCGATCAGTTTGGTGTGGGCAACAACGCGTGCATCATCAGGTTTAACGTAGTCAGTGTCAGCAGCACCGGCACCGTCTTTGAAAATACCGTCCATGTCTTCAGCTTTACCGATGACGATGTTGTGACCCATGCTGGTTTTAGGTTGGGTACCGGTGTGTTTCAGGGTGATGGTGAATTCTTTACAAGCTTTGCTTACTTGGATTTCTTTAGTGTTGAACTGCATAGCGTCGTTGGCCTCAACAGTAGTCGCGCAGTTGCCGGCAGCAGGAGCGGCGGCAGCGTCGGTCGGAGCGGCTTCAGAAGCAGGGGCTGCATCAGCAGGTGCAGTAGTTTCTGCAGGGGCAGCTTCGGAAGCGGCAGAAGCAGCAGGGGCTTCAGCAGGTTTTGCAGCTTCTTGAGAGCATGCAGCCAAGCCGATAACGGCAGCGGAAATCAGAGCCAGATAAGCTTTCATTGATGTATCTCCTAATGATGAGAGTCTTGTTAAGTTCTATTAACAGCACTACACGAATATATTAATAAAAGCAAACGCCAAACTAAAATTTATCCGCATAGCGTGATGTGAAATTCAGGCGTTATTTTGCTACAAACTTCACACGAAATCAAAGTTTCAAGCCAAGTTTACATCAGTTTACCTAAAAGAAAACGGATACTTTTTAGGTCGTATTTCTTTAGTATTAGATGCTATCAGCCGAACGATATAAGTTTTAACATTTATTAACTGTAATCTCATCCGACATAATTTTACCGGCTATGCTTGCGTACCAATTCTGCCAATGCCGCCGCCAATTCGGGATGTTTGTCTTCCAATTTGGCTGCCGCCTCATCGAAACTGTCTAAAGCTGCCTCGCTCAATCGCAAACTATTGGTTTTCAGCTGAACCGGAGGCTTGGGGACTACCCTGACCACCACTTCCCTTACTCCTGCATGTAATGTTTGCAACTTGGACAACATGGCAGGCAGGATCATTTTCAAACGCGAAGCAGCCATATTATTGGCGGCAAGCAAGACCAATCTTCCGTCTTCTACGCAGGCCGTCTGAAAATGCGGATGCAGGTTGGCCGGCAAAACCGTTTTGATTTTTGCATCCAATTTCCGCCATTGTTGCGATTGTTGCAACAAGCCCGCCAATAAATGATCGCGCTTGCCTAATTGTGTTAAATCCATAGTTTCAGACGGCCTCTCAGTAAATTAACCAAACAATTACAATTGAAATACAGCAAAACCGCCTTTATTTCAAACAGCATTACCGCGTTATACAAGCGCTTGTGTTAAAATCCCAATTTCGCCCACTATTATATCAAGGCGCAGGAATTATTCATGCTGACAAACATTGCTAAGAAAATCTTCGGCAGCCGCAACGACCGCCTGCTGAAACAATATCGTAAATCCGTTGCCAAAATCAACGCGCTTGAGAAACAAATGCAGGCATTGAGCGATGCAGAACTGCAAGCTAAAACAGCCGAATTCAAACAACGTCTCGCCGACGGACAAAGCTTGGACGACATTTTGGTCGAAGCCTTTGCCGTCTGCCGCGAAGCATCGAGCCGTGTATTGGGCATGCGCCACTTCGATGTACAACTGATCGGCGGTATGGTCCTGCACAATGGCAAAATCGCCGAAATGCGTACCGGTGAAGGTAAAACTCTAGTGGCCACCCTTGCCGTTTACCTGAATGCATTGTCAGGGAAAGGCGTACACGTCGTTACCGTCAACGACTACCTCGCCTCCCGTGACGCGGGCATTATGGAGCCGTTGTACAATTTCTTAGGCTTGAGCGTCGGCGTGATCGTCGCCGATTTGCAACCTTTTGAACGCCAAACTGCTTACGGTGCCGACATCACTTATGGTACAAACAACGAATTCGGTTTCGACTACCTGCGCGACAATATGGTGACCGACCAATACGACAAAGTTCAGCGCGAATTGAACTTTGCCGTTGTCGACGAAGTGGACTCTATTCTGATTGACGAAGCGCGTACGCCGCTGATTATTTCCGGCCAGGCGGATGACAACATCCAGCTCTACCGCGTGATGAACGCTGTTCCTGCCCACCTTATCCGCCAAGAAACCGAAGAAGGCGAAGGTGATTACTGGGTAGATGAAAAAGCACACCAAGTTATCCTGAGCGAAGCCGGTCACGAACACGCCGAACAAATCCTGACCCAAATGGGCTTATTGCAGGAAAACGATTCGCTCTACTCTGCCGCCAATATTTCCCTGATGCACCACCTCATGGCTGCATTGCGCGCGCACACCCTGTTCCACAAAGACCAACATTACGTCATTCAAGACGGCGAAATCGTGATTGTGGACGAATTCACAGGCCGTCTTATGGCCGGCCGCCGCTGGTCAGAAGGCTTGCACCAAGCCGTTGAAGCCAAAGAAGGTGTAGAAATCAAACGCGAAAACCAAACGCTCGCGTCCATTACCTTCCAAAACTACTTCCGCCTGTACAGCAAACTGTCCGGCATGACCGGTACGGCCGACACCGAAGCCTTCGAGTTCCAAAGCATTTACAACCTCGAAACCGTCATCATCCCGACCAACCGTCCTGTACAACGTAAAGACTTCAACGACCAAATCTTCCGTTCAGCCGAAGAAAAATTTGAAGCCGTCGTCAAAGACATCGCCGAATGCCACAAAAACGGTCAACCGGTTTTGGTCGGTACAACCAGCATCGAAAACTCCGAACTGGTTTCCCGCTTATTACACGAAGCAGGTCTGCCGCATAACGTTCTGAACGCCAAAGAACACGAGCGCGAGGCATTAATTGTCGCTCAAGCCGGTAAAGTCGGCGCGATTACCGTTGCCACCAACATGGCAGGCCGCGGTACCGACATTGTCTTGGGCGGCAACCTCAAACATCAAATCGAAGCCATCCATGCCGATGAAACCTTGAGCGAACAGCAAAAACAAGCGCAAATTTCCGCCCTTGAAAGCGGTTGGCAAGCCGAACACGACCAAGTTGTCGCCGCTGGCGGTTTGCACATTATCGGTACAGAACGCCATGAAAGCCGCCGTATCGACAACCAGTTGCGCGGTCGCGCGGGCCGTCAGGGCGACCCCGGCTCCAGCCGTTTCTATCTGTCGTTTGAAGACCCATTGTTGCGCCTGTTTGCACTCGACCGTGCCGCCGCCATCCTCAACCGCCTGGCACCTGAACGCGGCGTCGCCATCGAACACGGCCTTCTGACCCGTCAAATCGAAGGCGCACAACGTAAAGTCGAAGGCCGCAACTTCGATATGCGCAAACAAGTTTTGGAATACGATGACGTAGCCAACGACCAACGTAAAGTGATTTACCATCAACGCAACGAAATCCTGACCAGCAAAGACGTCAGCGATTTGACCCGCGAAATCCGTGCCGACGTTATCAGCGACTTGGTTGATTACCACATCCCGCCTGACAGCATGGAAGAGCAATGGGACATTCCGGCACTGGAGCACCAACTTGCCGCCGATTTCCGCCTGCATGTCGATATTAAAGGCTGGCTGAAAGAAGACAGCACTTTGGACAACCAAGACATTAAAGAACGCCTCATCAAGCGCATCGAAGACGAGTATGCCGAAAAAGTTGAATTGGTCGGCAAACAGGCTATGTCAGACTTCGAACGCAATGTTATGCTGCAAGTTATCGACAACCAATGGCGCGAACACCTCGCCGCCATGGACTACTTGCGCCAAGGTATCCATCTGCGCAGCTATGCTCAGAAAAATCCGAAACAGGAATACAAACGCGAAGCTTTCGCCATGTTTGAAAACCTGTGGCGCGGCATCAAACAAAACATTGCCGCTTTGCTGACCGCCGTTCAAATCGAGCGCAACAGCGAATACGACCACACTGCCGCACAAAGCGTCAGCGATGTTCAAACCGTCCACTCCGATGCGCCTGATATGGAAGAATTGCTCGGTCAATCGCAAACCGATTTGGTTACCGAAGCATTCGACCCAGACGGCACAGACTTCAGCCCCGAAGCGCTTGCACAAAACGGCCTGATTGTTCACCGCAACGATCCTTGCCCTTGCGGCAGCGGCCTGAAATACAAACAGTGCCACGGTAAATTGAACTAAGCAGTCATCTCAAAAGGCCGTCTGAACAAGTGTAAAAACGAAATCAAAGATTCTCGTTTTACCGTTCAGACGGCCTGAGAATTATCCAAACAAGTAAAAAATTTCCAAACCCAATTTCAAAAGAGTATCCCTATGGCAGGCAATACCTTCGGACAAATCTTTACCGTTACCACTTTCGGCGAAAGCCACGGCGCAGGCTTGGGCTGCATCATTGACGGCTGCCCGCCCGGATTAGAATTGAGCGAAGCAGATATCCAGCTTGATCTTGACCGCCGCAAACCCGGCACCAGCCGCCACGTTACCCAACGCCGCGAAGCCGACCAAGTCGAAATCCTCTCCGGCATATTCGAAGGTAAAACCACCGGTACACCTATCGCCCTCCTAATCCGCAACACCGACCAACGCAGCAAAGACTATGGCAATATCGCCACCAGTTTCCGCCCCGGACATGCCGATTACACCTACTGGCACAAATACGGTACACGCGACTATCGCGGCGGCGGTAGAAGTTCCGCCCGCGAAACTGCTGCCCGCGTTGCTGCCGGAGCAGTCGCTAAAAAATGGCTGAAAGAAAAATTCGGCACGGAAATCACCGCCTACGTTACCCAAGTCGGCGAAAAAGAAATCCAATTTGAAGGTTACGAATATATTTCCCAAAATCCTTTTTTTGCAGCAAACCAAAGCCAAATTGAGGACTTGGAAAACTATATGGACAGCGTGCGCAAATCATTGGATTCTGTCGGCGCAAAACTTCATATCGAAGCAGCCAACGTCCCTGTCGGCTTGGGCGAACCGGTTTTTGACCGCCTCGATGCAGAAATTGCCTATGCCATGATGGGCATTAATGCCGTCAAAGGCGTTGAAATCGGTGCAGGTTTTGATAGCGTAACGCAACGCGGCAGCGAGCATGGCGACGAGCTCACGCCTCAAGGTTTTCTATCCAACCACTCAGGCGGCATCTTGGGCGGCATCAGCACCGGACAAGACATTCATGTGAATATTGCCATCAAACCGACCAGTTCCATCGCTACACCGCGTCGCAGCATTGATATAGAGGGCAACCCTGTCGAGCTTGCCACACACGGCCGACACGACCCCTGCGTCGGCCTACGCGCCGCTCCGATTGCAGAAGCCATGCTGGCCTTGGTATTGATTGACCACGCCTTACGCCATCGTGCGCAAAATGCCGATGTTCGGGTTAATACACCGGACATTGCCAAACTGGAAAAATAACCGTTTACTTCTGAATATTCTCAGAAAAATTTAGCCAAATCACAGTCTTTATACTACAATAGCACCTTATTGCCGTATGACGAAAATACGGATTTATATTAGAGGAATACAACCGCAATGGCACAAGAAACCGCTTTGGGCGCTGCGCTGAAATCTGCCGTCCAAACCATGAGCAAGAAAAAACAGACAGACATGATTGCCGACCACATCTACGGCAAATATGATGTATTCAAACGATTCAAACCGTTGGCCGTCGGTATCGACCAAGACTTGGTTGCCGCCCTGCCCCAATACGACCCTGCACTGATTGCACGCGTACTGGCCAACCACTGCCGCCGTCCACGTTATCTGAAAGCCCTGGCTCGCGGCGGCAAACGTTTTGACTTGAACAACCGCTTCAAAGGCGAAGTCAGCGCAGAAGAACAAACCATCGCCCAACAACACCCAGCCGTTCAACAGGCATTGGCTGCACAAGCCGAACGTCAAGCCGCTAAGGCTACCGCTGAAGCAGAAACGGCTCCTGTGCAAGCTGAGACCAACGAAGCTGCTGAATAATGTTCAGACGGCCTGATAAGGCTCATGCTAAATAGAAAAAACCCTGGTTCAATACGACACTTAAACGTCGATGAATTGGGGCTTTTTTATTGCCTTACCCTTATAGTGGACTGATTAAAAATAGTTTTGTTTGCCTCACTACTCCAAGTTTTGAAACCAAAAATTTTTTCTAAGATATTCCCAATAAGGTATTTCTCTATTACCTTGATTATTCTTGTATCAGTTCAAATATTGAACAACATTATTTGTTCGACATTAAAGCAAACTAAAATCTCCTTTTAATGAACATAAATAAAGGCCGTCTGAAATATCTTTCAGACGGCCTTTTTAAATCAAATAATCAATTAAAACACTGCTTGCAAAACCAAATAGCTGACAACAGACAAAACGGCAGCGGCAGGCAAGGTAATAACCCAAGCAAGGCCGATCGGTTTCATCAATTTCCAGTTGGCATTGCGGTTAACCAAGCCGATACCCAAAACTGCACCCACCAAGATATGGGTACTGGAAACAGGCAAGCCCATAAATGATGCGGCCATCACGACGGCGGCAGCAGAAAGCTCGGCTGAGAAGCCTGACGCGGGGTGCATTTCTGCCAAGCTGGTACCTACGGTTTTAATCACTTCTTTACCGACAAACCATAAGCCGACGATCAAAGCGATACCGAAAGTCAACATGGCGATCGGCGGTACGGCGTTTTGAGCAGTAATGCTGTTGGTACGCAACACATCCATAATCGCGGCAAACGGACCAATCGCATTGGCAATATCGTTCGCACCATGGCTGAATGCGAAACCGCAAGCGGTAAATACCTGCATCCATGAGAACATTTGGAAGGTCGATTTATCCAAATCTTTGCGTTTCAAACTTTTGGCAAATACAAACGTACCCATCCAAATAGCCGCGCCGATCATGAAAATGGTCAGGAAGCTGTTGACATTGCTCATGCCCAAATGCAGATTTTTCAGACCTTTGAAAATCAACATGGCCGCAATCATCATACCGCCGACAGAAGCGATAAACGGCACCCAGGAATGCAGGGCTTTATAAGAATCTACTTCGCCCTTACGGCTGTCAAAGCGGTGCAGACCGCGATAATACTCAGACTGCAATTCTTCAGGATCAAAGTCCGGCTCATCATAAATTTGGGCATCGTGCGCCATTTTGGTGGCGTATTCGACTTTTTCAGATTCACTCAAGGCTTCAAAAAACAGGCGGTGTTCTTCTTTATAGGCTTTCTTCTCCAACTTGATGCCTTTGAGCGTATTATCGGCCCAAGAGTTGTAGTCCAAAACGTTTTTCTTAATTCGTGAAAACAACAGATAAGAAACGATGCCGCCCAATACCGGAGACAAAATCCAAGACAAGGCAATTTCGCCCAACTTGTCCCATTGAATCAGCGCAACGGAATCCACACCGTTCAATGCCGCCATACACAAGGCACTACCGACGATACCGCCGATAATGGCATGTGTCGTGGAAACCGGCAGGCCTTTGCGTGATGCGAAAAGCAGCCACAATGCCGCAGCCAAAAGCGCAGACATCATAATAAAGACAAACTGCATCGGATCCAGATGCATGCCATTCAAATCGACAATACCCTTACGGATGGTATCTGTTACCTCGCCGCCGGCAATCACTGCGCCACTGACTTCAAATACTGCCGCAATCAGCAAAGCTTGCGGAATAGTCAATGTGCCGGAGCCGACACTTGTACCGAAAGAGTTGGCAATATCGTTACCACCCACATTAAACGCCATGAAGACGCCGAAAAAGGTAGCAAGGATAAACAGGCCGGAGTGGTTGTAGTGGGTATAACCCAGGCCCCAATAAATAAAATAGCCGACCATGCTCACAAGCATAGCGGCAAAAACCGTATTAATCAGCTTCAAGTTCGCACTCGACTGAGTTTGAGCCATGGAAAGTTTCCTTTTGGAAAACATGTTGAGTCGCGTTATTTTAACCTTTTTGTAATCTTTCTTGCACCAACTATTTACATTAAATGCCGAAATTCCCGTAAAAACGTCAAAAGGCGTTAAAATGTCGTTTTACCTTCTCTTTCTGTAACCGAAATGCAACCCCAATACTATATCGGCATCATGTCAGGAACCAGCATGGACGGTGCCGATGCCGTACTGATTCAAATGCAGGGCAAGCAATGGCAACGAGCCGTTGCCCACAGCTTTCTACCCTATTCAGACGGCCTGCGCCAAGAATTATTGGCACTGCAAGACATAGG
Source organism: Neisseria sp. P0014.S002 (assembly GCF_051958295.1). Classification (NCBI taxonomy): domain Bacteria; kingdom Pseudomonadati; phylum Pseudomonadota; class Betaproteobacteria; order Neisseriales; family Neisseriaceae; genus Neisseria; species Neisseria sp. P0014.S002. The sequence continues at coordinate 85,527 of NZ_JBQCVO010000003.1, forward strand.
CGAAAATGAATTGCACAGAAGCAATATCCTGGCGCAAACACTCAGCCACCTATACGCCCAAACCGTTCAACGACTATTGGCAGAACAAAACCTATCAGCCAAAGACATTGCCGCGATCGGCTGCCACGGACAAACCATCCGCCATGCGCCTGAACACGGTTACAGCATTCAACTGGTCAACCTCCCCCTATTAGCCGAACTAACCGGCATTTTCACGGTCGGCGACTTCCGCAGTCGCGACCTTGCCTGCAACGGTCAAGGTGCGCCCCTCGTCCCCGCTTTTCATGAAGCGTTGTTTCAAGATGCAAATGAAACTCGCGCCGTACTCAACATTGGCGGCATTTCCAATATCAGCATTCTTCCGCCCGACAGCCCTTCTTTCGGCTTCGATACCGGCCCCGGCAATATGCTGATGGATGCATGGATGCAACATATTTGGCGACAGCCTTACGACAAAAACGGGGAAAAAGCCGCACAAGGCAAAGTCCTCCCAGACCTGCTCGCTTCCCTACTCGACCATCCTTACTTCAGCCGCCCTCATCCGAAAAGTACAGGCCGAGAATTGTTTTCCCTAAGCTGGCTTCAAGGCCGTCTGAAAGGTAATGAAAAGCCGGAAGATGTGATACGCACATTGGTCTTTTATACTGCACAAACCATTTTTGATGCGACCAAACAAGCTGCTCCGGCAATTCATCATCTTTATATCTGCGGCGGCGGCATCCGCAATCCGGTTTTGATGCAAGACTTGGAAACCCTGTTTTCTCCCGACACCAAATTGCACAGCACAGCCAAGCTCCATCTTGACCCACAATGGGTCGAAGCCGCCGCTTTCGCCTGGCTTGCAGCCTGTTGGTGCAATCAAGTTCCGAGCAATCCCCACCATGCAACCGGCGCACATTCACACCGAATCTTAGGTTCGGGACATTACGGCAACTAAAGTTGAATAAATAAAAAGGCCGTCTGAACATTTTCAGACGGCCTTTACTATATTAGCCTTTACTTATTCTTCTTCCGGCAAACGATTGATTTTTACACGGGCAATCCGTTGTCCGTCCTTCTCAACCACTTCAAAACGCCAACCATGATAATCGATGAAGTCGCCCACATCAGGAATACTTTGCAATTCTTCCATAATCAAGCCGGCAACGGTATGGAAGTCCGCATCTTCCTCTTGAGCAGGCAGATTTAATTGAGAAGCCAATTCTACATACTCCAATGCACCATCCACAGACAGTGTTTCATCCTGACTGGCCGGAACAGCTTCTTCTTCCTCACGCTCAAACTCTTCGGGGAACTCACCGGCAATGGTTTCCAACAAATCTTTCATGGTCACCATACCCAACACCGCGCCAAATTCATCCACCACCAACGCATAATCCGCGCTACTTTGACGGAACAATTCAATCGCATTCAACGCCGTCGTACTGTCCGGCAAAATCAATGGCTGGCGCAAGGCCGTCTGAATATTGATTTCTCCCGATTCAAGCAGCTGGTTTAGCAAATCTTTTTTACTGATATAGCCCAAAGGCTCATCTACACCCGCCTTACCGACAACCAACAACCGGCTATACGGCGTATTTTTCAACTGCGTATTTTGTTCTTCCCGACTTTGGGAAATATCCAATTTCTCAATTTCCCGACGCGGAATCATCACGCCCATAATCGGACGCTCCGCCAAAGTCAGCACGCTGCGAATCATGGATTTTTCGTTTTCTTCAAAATGCTCGTCATCGCCGCCATTATCGCCTGCTTTTGCCAAAATGCTTTCGCGGACACCCATCATACCCAACACATTTTCAGCAGTGCGCTTACGCCAAGAAGTGCTGATGTAGTCATTTTTGCGGGCATTCTTTTGAGAAACCTGATTAAACAGTTCGATCAAAATCGAGAAGCCGATCGCCGCATACAAATAGCCTTTCGGAATATGGAAATGGAAGGCTTCCGCGATCAGACTGAAACCGATCATCAACAAGAAACCCAGACACAACATCACAACGGTCGGATGCTTATCCACAAAGGCAGTCAACAGTTTGCTGGCAGAAATCATCACAGTCATCGCAACAACAACCGCACCCATTGCCACCACAATATGATCCACCATCGCCACTGCCGTAATGACAGAATCGATAGAGAAAACCGCATCCAAAATCAAGATTTGCGCCACAACGCCCCAAAAAGCGGAATGCTTCTTCTGCCCTTCAGCAACAGCAAATTGATTGTGGCCTTCAAGGCGTTCGTGCAGCTCGGTAGTCGCTTTATAAAGCAGGAAAATACCGCCGGCAAACATAATCATATCTTTACCGGAAATCTCCAAGCCGCCCAGCTCAAACAAAGGACGCGTCAGCGTCATGATGTGCGCCATAAAACCCAGCATGAAAATCCGAATAACCACGGCCAAACCCAAGCCCGTTATCCGCGCCCTATCACGTTGCGACGGTCTAACCTTGTTTGCCAAAATCGCTACGAAAACAAGGTTATCAATACCTAAAACAACTTCCAAAACCAGAAGCGTGGCAAAGCCTATCCAAGTATGCGGCTCTGCCAACCAACTGAAATCCATAATGATTGTGTTCCTTTAAAATACAAAAAGGCAGCCGTTCCGCTTAAAACGGACAGACTGCCAAAGTTCGGACATAAATAAAGGGAAAGAAGCGGTATAACAACTACTCTGCTCTGCGTCTTTCATGAAAAATTTATGCCTCGGTCAAAAATAATGGCAAACAGTTTATCAGTTTGACGAAAGAAAGGCAAAGTCTGACAGCATATTTTCTTTTAAAAACAGACTACGGCTGTCAATCAATCACTTTCTTCAGATTTAACAAAGGGAATCGGTCGATGTATTTGGTGATCATGGCTTGTTCGGTTTACTGAAAGAAGATTCTCATAAGCCCCCCTAAATACCTGGGTAGAAATTTAGGGGATTTTGCCAAGGTCTCAAGCTGTCTGAAAAATTGGGATTCTTTTCAGACGGCACGATTTATATAGGCAATAATTTTCTTAGAAAATATAAGTTTTCCCGATTATACACTTTCAGAAATTACAGATATATTTAATCTCCATACAGTTAAAGTAATTAATCTGCCATCTAAATAAGAATATTTTAATTGAAGAGCATCATCTACAAAGCAAATATTTCCAGCTGTAAATGTATTGCCATCTAGCCTACCTGTTATCTTATATTGTGTACTATCACCTATTCTTTCAAAAGGAATAATAACAGATTCATCTGTATTAACCTCTTCCAATATAAACTTATCAACAATGAAATAGTCAAGTTCCACATTGTAAACTTTATTTACTTCAATAGCCATTGGACAATAATCGAGGAAACAATATAGATCGTTATTTTCTATAGAAAAATATGCAAATTCCTCAATTATTTCATCCATTTTTTTTAGCTTTGCTGAGTAAATCATTTTTAACCTTTCATAAATTATTTTACTTCATAAATTGTTTTATCTTTTGGATTGCTACGATTTATAGTTCTCCAAAACTCTTTTCCACTTTTCACATGGATGGTTGTGATGGCACTTTAATAATTTGTTCCTATAAAGGCTGATGAATTAAGTATAATCATTTAATCAATCATCATCAAAATATCTTAAAATATTAACCAATAGATAAAATAAAAACCACCATGTAACATGGTGGTTTTAAAATTTGGCTCCCCGACCTGGGCTCGAACCAGGGACCTGCGGATTAACAGTCCGTCGCTCTACCGACTGAGCTATCGGGGAATTAAAAATGGAATTATATAGAAAATATCAGAAACTTGTCAAGCAACAATCTATATAAAAACAAAAATATTTTTATATCCTTTTAATTTATAAAACTTTTATAAGATTTCAGCAATTTGTTTGGCCGCACGTTTCGCATCCAACAAAATCAAGCCTAATTTACCGCTTTCTTTTGCCATCAATGCCAACACTGCATTTTCACCTGCTTGACTCAACAGAATATAGCCATTTTTACCTTTAACCATTACCTGATCCAACTCACCGCAAGCCAACTCATGTACGGAACGATTGCCCAATGCCAAAAGCGTTGCCGACATCGCACCTACACGGTCTGCATTCAGGTGTGAAGGCAGCATGGTTGCGATCGGCAGGCCGTCTGTAGAAATAACTGCAGAAGCAGTGATATCAGCCGAGGTATTGTTCAAATCGCTTAATACAGAGATTAATAGTTGTTGCATAGTCGCTCCATTCTAAAATAAATATCGGTCAGGCAAAAATCAACGGCTGCCGTATCGGTGGTACAGCACTTTAACCAAAGTAACAAAAGCCTCTTTATTTAAGTCAGGCATTCCGCCAATTACCAAAATCAGCTTGGTCATGCCAATATACAGAGGGAAAAAGGTCAATTCACTTTGGCCTGAAGGATCACAAATACCCCATGCACTATTATTGATATGCAGGTTATTGCGAATCAAAAGACGGTGATTGTCTTCCATTTTGGCCACTTCACTCGCCAAAAGACCCAACTCTTCCGCAGCCTCGTGATGGAAATTGGCATTGGCAAAATACAAACCGTTTTCATCAGCCAATAATGCTTTGCCAGAATTGGACAACTGTTCCAACAATGTAGGCAATTGCTCGTCAGTCAAATGGATATCGTCTGTGCTGATTTCTTCATCACCATACAAAAATTCCAAGCGTTGGAGGCGGTACAGTAGGTTCAAAGCGGTATTGATGTCGCTGGTATCCGCCCACGCCAAGATTTTTTCACTGCTGATGGTTTCAGACGGCTCTGCACGCAACAGACCATACAATAAAGTTCTGCTGGCACTGGGCGTATCACTTGAAACAGCATAATACGCACCTGCCGGTGTAATCTTAGGATATAAATTTGCTTGTAAAGAGAGTGTCGCTTCCATCTTATACCTCTAATCCGGGGTCAATTGAGAACAACATGGCAGTAACCAATTGTTTTACATCGTCTTCTCGACGCGCATCAATCTCAAAAACCGGTACATTAAAATTATTCTGTGCTAAATATTTTTGATAAACATCCACGCTTGGTAAGGATCGAATATCCATCTTCGTTACCCCTACAACCAAAGGCGCTTTTTTCAGCAACTCCCGGAATGCATCCAAGAAGAATTGCAAGTCTTTCAATGGATTGCTTCTTGTATTATCCAAAAGAAGCACCAAGCCCATACTGCCTTGGCTTAGAATTTCCCACATGAAATTAAAACGCTCCTGACCAGGCGTGCCATACAGGTGAACCTTGGTTTCTTCATCCAAATGAATGACACCGTAGTCCATTGCCACAGTCGTGTACCCCTTGCGGACAAGTGTCATATCAGATGCGGATGCATCAGTTTGAACCGGTGGTTCATCAGATAAAGCTGAAATTGCAGTGGTTTTACCTACGCCAACAGGACCGGTAAAGATAATTTTATTTTCTTTCATGACGTGTCCTTTACGATTTACCCAGCAACTTACGCATCAGGCGTTGCAACAGGCCGCGAGGTTGTTCTTTCGACGGACCGGCAATTTTTTGAGCCTCTTTACTCATTGCTGTTTCAGGTACGTCTTTGCTATTCACATCAATCTGTTCGTTCAACGAAGGCGTATTGTTCGCATCAGTTGCAAACTCTGTATCTGTCGCCAAAAAGCCTGTCATATATGTTGCCGATAAATAGTTCAAAATATCAGGCATTTCTAAAGGCATGACTTTATAGAGGATGTTCAGATTAACAGACGTTTTTGTCAGAAATGCCGACAAACGCATAGATTCCGGAACATGTGCCAAACGGGTTAAGTTTGGCCACCGCTTGAGTGTAAAGACAGTTTGCGGTGTCATCGGATAAATCAGACGGCCTGATGCAGTCCAAATAGCCATTTGCCACAAGCATGACATAATGGTGACTTTGGCTTTTTCTTTCCATTGAGGATTATCAGGGACAGCCTTACACACGACAGCCAAGTTATCGTTCTTACACAATTTCTCCAACTCGTTGGCACTGACTGTCAACAGTACTCGCTGGATGCTAGGAAACACGATTAATATCGGCTTACCTTCATGCAAGACAGCAATATCTTGGTGTCCTTGACTGGCAAATTTCAGCGCACCCAACAAGCCTTTATTTGGATTAAATCGGCGAATGGTTGCTTTTCTTGTGCCATCGGAATTTGATTGTCTTTTATTCTCTTCAGCCGCTTGTTGTTCAGACGGCTCAAAAACATTGCCGCCTTGAGCCAGGCTGCGCAAAACAGGAAACAAGGTATCGAATTTGACCGGCTTAGCCAAATAAGGAGTCGTTACTGTCGGCAACTCGGAAGAAAACATAGCCACAGGTACTTCCGGATAAGTTTTCTTCGACTCTTTCCAAACTTCTATACCTGCCGGAGTATCGGTATCAACCAATATCAAGTCCGGTTTTTCATCAGAATCAGAGGAAACGATGACGTAATTCGTCGTATTGTGCATTTTAAATGCCATACGGAATACCGCCTGCTGTTGCTCACCCATCTCCTGTAGCATAACCCGTATGGTTTTAATTTTTGGTAAATGATTATTCATCACTCGTACTTTCTACGATTATCTTATTTTTTTGAATATTGGTTCATTCGTTGCAAGAGACGGCTCATTGCCAAGACAACCTCTTCAGGCAGACTGACAACACGTTCACGCAACAAGCGCAGAAATTGTTCCAAACGTCCCCAATCTTCAACGCGTTCGTACAAATCAAACAAGATAATGTACAACTGCGATTCTTGAGGATACTGCAAAACAGCCTGTTCTAAAGTACCGATGGCCAAATCCAACTGACCGTAGGCCAACAAAGATTCCACTTCTTTCAGGGCTTCATCTGCAGGTGAAGAGCTGGCACTGATGACTGAAGAGTCTTTCTGAACCAACTCTCGATATTTGGCTTTCATCTGCAAAGAACTTGGCTGAATATAACCGCGTTTCAAGCCAATCTCTTTAATTTGCTGTTCAGACGGCCCTTTTTCCAAATCATCAAAAATTTCGTGATAACCAAGGCTATAACCCCAACCAAGCATACGTTCTTTTACTTGACGACCATATTGACCCAAAGAGTGGTAAAGCTTCCACAGATGCTTGGCAAACTGCCCTACTTCTTCGTTCTGATAATCCAGACGCAAGGCATCGATAATGAGACCAGCAGGCTTCGCAGAAGTTTGGATTGCTTTGTTGTATTGATGCAAAGCAGTCTCGTAGCTGATCTTGTCTTTCAGGATTTTTGCACTACGCTCCGGTTTGGCAAAACCAATAACCGCACCCATCTCTTCAGGGCTGATTTCACCAAAATCTTTCTTGCCTAATACGATAGGCGCACGTTTGCCCATACCTGGGACGACCATGCGTTCAACCGAATCGCTCTCAAAGGCAATATGCTCGTCGGAAGCAACTTCCAAACCATTTTGGTCGCCAATTTGACGGTCCACTTCCTGCATATTCCAACCGAGATAACGCTCGGCAAAAACACGCAGGCGCAGGTTAGTAGAATCCAAAGCCAGACCGGCTTTCAGGTATTCGGCTACGCTGTCTTCAGAAAGGGAAGCACTATGACGCTCAAGCGTATCCGCCAGCATGTCGATATTGCCGACACGCAGATTCAAACCGATTAATTCATGAACCAGCTTTTCCGGCGCACCGTCTTCCAAAGTATTGAGGTAACCGGCCAAAGACTCCGCTGCTTTGCTCTCATAGCCAAACTGTTTATAAACCTGATATTCGGTCAACGGATCGACTTCTTGTGCGGAAACAGAAGCTGTTGCATCGTTTGAGCCGCTTCCACCCCATTCCCAGTCTTGATTATCCGCATTGGAAACTGTCTGGTTGACTTTCTCAATCCAGTCGTTTCCATCCTCAGAGGAGGCTGTATGAGCAGCAGATGTACGGCTGCTTTTTGATGCATGTGCGCTTTGTTTGTCTGAATTGTTACTTTGTTTATGACGAACAAAAACCAACACCAGCAAAAAAAGCACCAGCAAAAAAATAGTTAAAAATTGATAGTTCAAGAACACCTCCCGGTCTTGTGCTGCAAACTGCATTTATTAACATCTGTTGCTTTACACGCAACTTCAACGTTATTCATTCCCCAAACGAATGATGATAACATGAATGCACTCATTTTTACATTAAAAACCCTACTTACATAAAGGACTTGATACCAATTTACAACTCAAACACACCAATGGATTCAACATGCGAGGTTTGTGCAAACATATTCATGATTCCCACCGCCTTAAACTTATAGCCCTTATCAACCAAGACACCGGCATCTCGTGCAAATGTTGATGGATTACACGAAACATACACTATCTTCTGAGGCAAAAACGGTTTGTGTAGTGATTTGACAACAGCATAAGCTCCGTTTCTCGGTGGATCCAGCAACATCTTGTCAAATTGTCCCCACGACTCAACAGTCTTTTCATCGGTATCGAATAAATCTGCAACAGAAAACGTCATATTCTCGGTACAACGATTCAGGCGTGCATTTTCCCTTGCCCTATCGACCAAATAATCGACGCCTTCGATACCGACAACCGATGCGCCACTTTTTGCCAGCGGCAAACTGAAATTACCCAAACCGCAAAACAGATCGGCAATCCGCTCCCCTTTTTGAGGGTTTAAAAGCCTGACGGCCCTTGCCACCATCACTTCGTTCAGCTGAGCATTAATCTGCGTAAAATCACCAGGCTTATAAGGCATTTCCACATCAAATTGAGCAAAAGTATAGTTCAGGTCAGGCGCATTCTCAGGGTAAAACGGCAAGGACTCGGCATGATACTGCAGCCATATTTGCCATGCCTTTTCAGCACCCGACAATATCTTATCAAACCAATTACGCAATTCGCTTAATATTTGTCCAAACGGTTGATTTACGAAACGAATGTTGAGCACCGTCACATTTTTTCCGCAATAAAACTCAACAAATTTTACTTTTACACCGTCATCATGCAGCTTTTGCAGCAAATGACGGACATCAGGCAATCTATCGGACACATGTTTAGGCAAAATCTGGCAATGGCGGATATTGACGACATCATGGCTTTTTTTGGCCTGAAAACCGAGTTTCAGACGGCCTTGCTTATCCATCGAAACACTTAAACGCGCTCTATCGCGATAATACCAGGAGTAACCATATGAAGGGGGTAAAATTAGCTCCGGCTTGACCTTACCTATCCGTTCCAACTGCTCTTCCAAAATCCGTTGCTTTAATGCAACTTGCGCTCCAAAAGAAACATGTTGAAGCGAACAGCCGCCACATGTATCAAAATAGCAACACTCTGGCTCGACACGTTCGGAAGAAGCCTTCAAAACCTTTTCAACTTGAGCCTCTGCAAACTGTTTTTTCTCTTTATGTATGGTAAACGTTACACGCTCCCCAGGCAGCGCACCGCCGATAAATACAGTCTTCCCATCGACTCTGGCAACACCCCTGCCCTCATAATCCAAAGAAAAAACTTCCGTCTTTTGATACTGTTCTTTCACACCCATACCGTTTCCGCCACGCAGCCGCTACTCGACCGTTTGACTGTCTTCCAATACCGAAAGCGCATATTTTCTCACAAAAACACAGAGTTTCAGGTATCATGCGCCAAAAACTTTCATTTCAAACCCTATAAAAAAAGACGACATGAAAAAAATACTGTTCGGCCTGACCGTCGCCCTTTTAACTTCAGCCGCTGCTGCAAACACACTTATTCCAGACGTCTCTCCTGCTTCTTCCGGACAACACGTCGTTATCAATATTACGCAACAGCGTTTGTTCCTCTACGACAACGGCAAACTAAGTAAAATTTATCCTGTTGCCGTCGGCAAAGCCATGACCCAAACCAACCTGGGCGAACATAAAATCGGCGCAAAAGCCTACAACCCGGTTTGGCATATCCCTAAATCCATCCAAAAAGAACGCAATGACGGAGTAAAAAGCGTACCGGCCGGCCCAAATAACCCGCTTGGCCCCGTATTTGTCCGTCTTGGCGACCCTAAATTAAGCCTTGGTATCCACGGCACCAATGCCCCTGCCAGCGTACCCGGCGTCCGCAGCCATGGTTGCGTGCGCATGAAATCGCCTGATGCATTGGAATTCGCCAAAACCATTGCAACAGGTTCTCCTGCCTCCGTTATCTACCAGATGGCAAGCCTGAACGAAGATGCCAACCAAAACTTGTGGCTGGCTGCCTATCGTGACCCTTATGACAAGAAAAACCTTGATACGGCTGCCCTGAAAAAAAGCATTGCCGCCTGGGCAAAAGCGCACGGTAAAACCATCCCTGCCGCTCGTGTGGATGCAATCCTGAAAGGACGCACCGGCGCAGCAAACTGTCTGACCTGCGCCAAAGGCGTAAAACTCAAATCGCCTTTGAAGTCTTTGGCATGGACCAGCGGCACGGATGCTTACAGCAAACCTAAAGTCATGCCGAAACCGGCTCCTGCTAAAGATGTGGTATTGCCTCAAGGCACTGAAATCGAAGTCGATGCTACCGATGATACAAACAAGGCAGCATCCGAACCGAAACAAAGCGTTCGCCCAACTCCGGTGAAACAGGCAAAACCTGCCGCCAAACCGGCAACCACCCTGGCCGATGCTCCTGCTTCTGCACCTAAAGCCGCTTCTGAACCGGCTACTGCCCCAGCTTCTTCTCCTGTGAAAGATACTCCGGCAAGCAGCGAACCGGCAGATTTGCTGTTCTAAGCAGAACAAAATACATAGCCAAAGGCCGTCTGAAATGAATTTTTCAGACGGCCTTTTCGTACAACTGGATATTGGAAATAGATGCCCCTCTTAATTCAGACGGCCTTTTTACTTTCCAAATATTCTGATAAACCGCGCTCGCGCAAAATACAGCTTGGGCATTCATGACAACCACCGACCACGCCGTTATAACAGGTATGCGTATGCTCGCAAATGTAATCCAACACACCCATTTCATCTGCCAGCGCCCATGTTTGCGCTTTGGTTAAATACATCAAGGGCGTGTGGATTTGAAAAGCGTAATCCATGGCCAGATTCAGCGTGACATTCATAGACTTAACGAACACATCGCGACAGTCGGGATAACCCGAAAAATCGGTTTCACACACGCCGGCAATGATATGGCGTATTCCCTGCCCTTTGGCGTAAATAGCGGCGTAAAGCAAAAACAAAGCATTACGTCCATCTACAAATGTATTGGGCAGGCCGTCTGAAGCTGTTTCAATGGATGCCGTATCATCCATCAAGGCATTGTGTGTAATCTGTTGCATCAAGCTCAAATCGAGTACTGTCTGCTTCACGCCTAAATCTTGGGCAATCCAACGCGCGCGCTCCAATTCGATGGCGTGGCGTTGCCCATATTGAAAAGTGATGGCCTGCACATTTTCACGGCCATATGTTTGAATTGCCTGAATCAGGCAGGTTGTTGAATCCTGCCCGCCCGAAAAAATAACGAGTGCCTGCTGTTTTTCCATAGTAAATTCCTAGTTTTGTTAACGCGGGAGGTTTACGAACCGCGTGATTCGAAGATTGACGGATTATAACGGATTTCGTCTATAATCACGGCACTTCGTTTTCTTTTATATAGCATAATTATGAGCATCTACGCCCTGAAACCAAAATTTCAAAACCTGTTGCGTCCAATGGTTAAGCAACTGTATCAAAAAGGTATTACTGCCAATCAAGTCACTCTGTTTGCCTGCACCGTTTCCATTTTGATCGGTTTGCTTTTAGCATTGTTTGCAGGTGTATCCACACTATTCTGGCTTTTACCGATCTGGTTGTTTGTCCGTATGGCACTGAATGCAATGGACGGCATGTTAGCACGGGAGTTCGGTCAACAATCGGCATTAGGCGGCTATTTGAATGAAATCACCGATATTGTCGCCGATGCTGCTTTGTATCTGCCTTTTGCCTTTATCGCGCCCTTCGGCGGCGTACAAATTGCCCTGTTTATTTGGCTGGCGGCAATGACTGAGTTTTGCGGCGTTTTGGGACAAGTTCACGGCAACGGACGTCGTTATGACGGGCCATTCGGCAAAAGCGACCGCGCATTCTTTATCGGCGCATTAGCCGTATGGTATGCAATCGCCGGCAGCTTCCATTCGACTTTCTATATCCTTATGTGGCTGGCCTGCACGGCATTGGTTTATACCTGCTACAAACGTGTCATCAATGGTTTGAAGGCCGTCTGAAACTTGTCCACTTTTTGGGTTAATCATCATTGATTAGAGTATTTAAACCCATCCCTTGTTTTACTGAAAACAAAAAGGCCGTCTGAAACCGATAGTTTATGGTTTCAGACGGCCTTTTATTCAGTAGCCAAGATAACTTACTGTTTACCCAATTGACTGTAATCTACCAACATATACTTGGCAGTAATTTTCTGCGAAGCATTGCCTTCATCGCCCATCAGAATCATTTGAGGCTTGCCGTTAACGGTAATCGAATCAACGGCTTCAACATTGGTGATGTGTTGCAGATTAGGCAGAGAGATTTTTTGCGGTTCATCGGTCGGATTACCGCTCCAAGTCCACAGTTGTGAGAATTTCTGTCCATTCTCATCCTTCACTTCATTGGCAATCACGTAGGTTTTCAACACAGGATCATAGTTGAGGGAGCGGATACCGCCGCCATCAATATCAATTACGGCCACTTCATCAAACTCAGGCTTGGCATTTCGCTCAAACACATCTTTCGGATTGCTGATAAATGCAACTAAAGCCATATTGTTGAACTCAGGATCACGGAATCCCAAAACAAGACGTTTTTTCACCGGATCAAACGCCATGCCCTCAATATTGATTTCTTCAAAAGAAACCTCTGCCTTGGTTCGCTCGCGAATCAAATCATGCAGCTTGTGATCGGTTTCCAAAACCTGCGTCAGATTGTCGTAGCTGGTCAGCCCCAATACATTGCCGTCTTGGATTTTAAAGCGCATCAGGTGTTCACGGTCAGGCGAGCGGTTGCCTTTACGGGTGCGCGAATGTGAAGTCAGCGCGTAGATAAAGCCTTCATCATCGCGCGCCAAAGCCTCCAAGTCGCTGAGACGGCGTTTGAAACCGGTAATCACGCGCGTATCCAATGCCTCGTCTTCCACAAACCTGCCGGTTTTATCAATGCTGATGATACTGAACGCATGGTTTGGTTCGTCTTCCGCGATCAGCAGCTTACCATCCGGAAGCTGTTGTACAGCAGAAGGCTCAAATACGCCGTTAAACATATTGATACCCAGCGAACGCAGCTCTGCCGCGTCGTTGGCCGTAGGCGTCAGTAATGACGGCAATGTTTTCACGCCGATAAATGCCGCCAACGAAGCCAGCAAACCCCAGCGGAATACCGCATAAGATAAGTTAATGTATTTAAACTGTTTATCCGCCAACAAACCGAGCCAGTAAAGATGGTCGCTCATCTTTTCATAGATTTGTTTACGGTCGCCCATAATTTCCTGCATCATTTCCCAATATTGATCTTTTTGCAGTTTCACACGATCTTCATAAATCAAAATATTGGGTTGGCTGCCGCCAAAAAAACGCGTTTCAGTACTGCTGAGGCGGGTTTTCAAATCCCGCAACTTAGAACGGCCGCGGACAAAATCCTTAAGCCATGTACGCGCCGCCTGCATTTTGCCGATACGTTCCGGCGAAGCAGAAAGCAATGCAAACACGATAGACGCGGCGGCAGTAATCATAAACGTGCTGGCCGGAATCAAAAATTCGGGCGACGATGAAAAAATAAACGCGCCCGAAATCATCAGAGCAGAAACAATAAAACCATTCAGCGAAATCATAATGTTCGCTTTGGTTGCCGCCAGCGCCAACAATTCCATCTCCGAGCGTACGGCATTGCGGAACATGGTTTCCACGCCCTTATTCGTACCCAACAAATCAGGCGCATTCAAATCCCCGGCTTTATTTTTTTTCTTTTTCGCCTTGTCTTTTTTACGTTTGGCTTTCTTCTCACTTTTTTCAGACGGCATCTCAGGATGTTCAACCACTTCCTGACCTTCTACTGCTTCCTGAATTTCTACCTCGTCAGCCACTGCTTCAACTTCGTTTTCAACAACGCCGTTTTGCTTGCGTTCCCAAAAATCAACATCCTGTTGGGATTCGGCAGCTGTGCCGTCGTTTAAAGGCTTTTCTTGGTCGCCCACCAGCCTCGACTGACCATCTTCCTTCCAATCATTCAAACTCATATCATGACTCCCAACATCAAACACTTTGAATTAAATGGAAAATAAAAAGCATATTTAGTTCATTTATTTTAGGTAATTTACATGCTGTTTTACATTCTTTAAATGCCTAAATAGCAAACTGTCGCAGAACTAAAAGCCCTGCGACAATCCACTTTATATCGAAATATTAATAATCGATGCGCTCTTTGATAATTTTCAAATCAGGGTAAGACAAAACAATGTCGTACTCATGGCCATCTTTAAAAGCCTCAACCTCCAACACAGGCTGACCTCGACGGCTATCGGCATCAACATCGTGAACTTGATAGCCGCGTTTTTCCAACATTCTTACGGCTTTAGCACGGTTTTGCTCGAAGTTTTTGTCGCTGTAGATTTTGTTTTCGATGTAATCGCTGGCACCGGCAGTAGCAGCTGACAAAGCAACGATGACGGTCAATAAGAATTTTTTCATGTTTGATTTCCTTTTAAAATGTGTATTCGGGTTTCGATGGATGTATTAAAACATGACAAAATTAGCAGTTAATTAGTGCTTGGTTAAACACAGTAAAGGCCGTCTGAAAACTGTTCAAACGGCCTTGATCCTTAATCATCAAATTTCAAACGTATTGCCCAAGTGTAAATCCGGAGGGTTAGAAACGATGAAACGCCTGCAGCGAATCTCCACCCAACAAATGGACAAATCATGAACAAATTTTGCGAAATCACCTTTTGCCAACAAATCGGCAGCAATAAACAGCACAACCAAGATGCCCTTTTTAATGGCGAACAAGTGTTTCAATATAAACTCAAAACCGCTGAAACACGTCTTGAAACCCGTCCACGCTTTATCATCGGGATAGCCGACGGTATTTCCAATAGCAACCGTCCCGAAAAAGCCAGCAAATCAGCCATGCACCTATTAAGCCGTACAGCCCAACTCAGCCGTCAAACCATCAATCATGTACAAGCCGCTTTATCTCAAGAGTTGGCAGAGGATTATTTTGGTTCATCAACCACTTTTGTTGCCGCAGAAATCAACCAAACCACCGGAAAAACCAAAATCATCAGTGTAGGTGACAGTCGTGCCTATTTGATTGATACACAAGGAAAATGGAAGCAGCTGACGCAAGATCACTCGATACTCTCCGAATTGCTGGATGGTTTGTCGGATAAAAAAGAAGAAGGGTTCGCAACCATATATGGCGGCGTTTCTTCTTATCTAGTAGCAGATTATTCCGAATTCCAAGACAAAATATGCCATATCGAACTTACACTTAAAACAGGAGAAAGCCTGCTGCTTTGTTCAGACGGCCTAAGTGACGCCCTTTCAGAAGAAATAAGAGAAAAAATTTGGCAACAATATGATAACGATAAGTCCCGTCTGACTGTGTTTCGTAAATTAATTGCGAAACAAAGAGTTTATGATGATATGTCGGTAATAGTTTGTAAGGTTGTCCAAACACCCTCTATCTAACCTTTTAACAATCACTGTCATCCGTTTTAAGTGAAATTTGAAACCATCTTTTACCATTTCTCTCCATCATTACATTTGTCCGTCTATCGGATAGTCATTGCATTTATCCGATATGTCATGATACTGTTCAAAAAATATGACTATTAGGAGTTTCTCATGTCCGAACAGCAAAAATACTTTTCTACCCAAGACGGTACTTCGCTTTTCTACCGCTATCGCCCTGCTGCCGATGGTTCTTCCGACAAAGCCATTGTGCTGTTCCATCGCGGACATGAGCATTCCGGCCGGATGATGTTTGTTGCCGATGAGCTGGGTTTTGATGATTTTGCCTATTTTGCTTGGGACGCGCGTGGTCATGGTTACAGCCCTGGAGAACGCGGCGATAGTCCGAGTATCGGCACTTCGGTTGCAGACGTAGATGATTTTATCCGACACATCCAAAACGAATACGGCATCAAACCTGAAAACATTTGCGTGATTGCGCAAAGTGTCGGTGCGGTATTGGTTTCTACTTGGTTGCACGATTACGCGCCGAAAATCCGTTGCGCCGTATTGGCTTCGCCTGCGTTCAAAGTCAAACTCTATGTTCCGTTTGCCCGTACCGGTTTGAAAATTATGCAAAAATGGCGCGGCAATTTCTTTGTCAACAGCTATGTCAAAGCCCACTATCTGACCCACAATGTCGAACGTCAAAAAAGCTACGACAATGATCCGCTTATTGCCCGTGCTATTTCTGTGCGCATTCTGCTGGGTTTATATGAAGCGGCCGAACGCGTCGTTGCCGATGCACAAGCGATTACTACGCCTGTACAACTGTTGATTTCAGGCAGCGATTGGGTTGTTCATCACAAACCGCAACACGATTTTTACAACCGTTTGGGCAGCCATATTAAAGAGCGCCATATCCTGCCCGGTTTCTACCATGACACCTTAGGCGAGCAAAACCGTGAAATCGCGTTTGTTGAAATGCGCCGTTTTATCCGCGAGCGTTTCAATCAGCCTTTGCAACAAGTCGATCTGACTCAAGCGCACTTATTTGGAGACAGCCGTCGCGAAGCTGACGAACTGGCTACGCCTTTGCCTGTTTGCACGCCTCGCGGCGCATTTTGGGCGACATATCGCGCCTCGCTCAAACTGGGTTCGCGCTGGAGTGAAGGCTTGAGAATCGGTCAAGAAACAGGTTTTGATTCGGGCAGCACGCTGGATTACGTCTACCGAAATCAACCGCAAGGTAGCAATGCTTTCGGTGTATGGGTGGATAAATACTATCTCAACGCCATCGGCTGGCGCGGCATTCGCCAACGCAAAGTCAATATCGGCAAAGCCATTCAGACGGCCTCAACCAAACTGCGTGAAGCAGGCAAACCGGTACACGTTTTGGATATTGCGTCCGGTCATGGCCGCTATGTATTGGATGCTCTGACTGCCGATACTCTGCCCGACTCCGTACGCTTGCGCGATTACAGCCCGATTAATGTCGAAGCCGGCCGTAAGCTGATTGCCGAGCGCGGCTTGCAAGAGACAGTAACCTTCAATGAGGTCAATGCCTACGACCGCGCCAATTATCACGATTTACAGCCGCGCCCAACGCTGGGCATCGTCTCCGGCCTGCACGAATTGTTTGCCGACAACGATTTGATTTTGAACTCGATCTACGGCTTCGGCGAAGCCATTGAAACGGGCGGCTACCTGATCTACACAGGCCAGCCGTGGCATCCGCAACTGGAAATGATTGCCCGCGCCCTAACCAGCCACAAAGCAGGCAGCCCAAACTGGGTAATGCGCCGCCGCAGCCAGCAGGAAATGGATCAGTTGGTTGAAAAAGCCGGTTTTGAAAAAATCCATCAATGGATAGACGAAGACGGTATTTTCACCGTGAGCTTGGCAGTGAAGAAATAAAAATCAAGGCCGTCTGAACAATTTTTTAACTTTCAGACGGCCTTATTTAAACCATGTACCTATCCATGAAACCCTCCCTCAAAAACTCCCTGCTCAAGCTGATTTTAGTCGGTATCCTGTTTTACACCAGCTACGGCCTCTCCAACCATTACGCGGCATCGCTGGACTATGTGCCTGAAATCGCTTTTGCATGGGAGAGCAATATTCCGTTTTGGGCATGGACGATTGTGCCTTATTGGTCGCTGAACCTGATGTATGCCGCGGCATTTTTTCTTTACCGTGATATACATGAACAAAACCGATATGTAGTGCACATTGTAGCCGCCCAACTGATTGCGACTGCTTGCTTTGTGCTGTTTCCGCTACGTTTCGGGTGGCCTAAACCGCCTGCCGATGGGCTGTCAGGCTGGCTGTTTGATTCATTGGCTGCATTTGATTTGCCGTACAACCAAGCGCCATCTTTGCATATCGCGCTGGCGATTATCGTGGGTGTATTTTATTGGACGCGCTTTCCTAAAATCCGCCTGCCGCTTTTCTTATGGCAAAGCCTGATTGCCCTGTCGGTACTGACGACTTATCAACATCATTTTATTGACGTGCCGACCGGAGCATTGCTTGGCTGGCTGGTGTTGTGGGCTTTCCCGCGTCAGATGACTTCGCCGTTAAGACTGAGCTCAAGTGATGTACACTCAAAAAAGATTGCGCTGCTGTATTTGCTTGGCGCGTGTTTGATGGCTTTGCCTGCGCTGCTGGGTGGTGTGTGGCTGTGGTTTATATGGATTAGCATGTCTTTGCTGATGGTGGCCTTTGCCTATTTGACTGGAAATGCAAACATATTCCAAAAACAGGCTAACGGTAAATTATCGGCGGCAGTGACGGTTTTGCTATTACCTTATCTGGTGGGCGTACGGCTAAACATGGCGTATTGGTTACGCGGTAAGGCGAAAACGGCACAAGCCCGCCATGATGTATGGATTGGCAGCGTTTTGGGAATTTCAAACCATCTGCCTGCCGTATTGGATGTATGCGCCGAATATCCCTGCCGTAGCTATCAAGGCGAATATCGCTCCCTGCCTTTACTGGATATGGTAACGCCGTCTGAAAACGATTTGGTTCAGACGGCCTTGATATTGGAAACCTTGCGCCAAAAACACGGCAAAGTGCTGGTATGCTGCGCTTTGGGTTATGGAAGAAGTGCCGCAGTGGTGCTGACGTGGCTGCTGGTCTATGGTGGCTGCAAAGACTTGGCGCAAGCGAAGGCCGAACTCAAACAGGCTCGACCGCAAATGGTATTATCGCCGGCCACGGCCCAAGCAGTCGAAGCTGCGGCTAACCGTTTAAAACAAGGATAATGATGAACAACGCAACCGACAGCCGTATTACTGCCCACCTGCTCTCTACCGCACATTATGTTGCCGCCTGCAACGCCTTGCTGCTCGCCTTGTCGGCAAAATATGGTGGTGCATGGTTTGCGGTGCAACTTGTCTTGGCAGCGGTTTTGTTGTACTGCCATATCCGCATTCACTTCGACCACCGCGTGTTCCAAGACTTTGCCGACAACCACTACGCTCCTGAAGACTTCGACCACGCCTTACAACAAAACGGTTTGCGTCAAATTTCAGGCAGCCGTACTTTGACCCAACGAGTAAACGGTGCACTTTCCCTATGGCGCAAAAGCTTATGCCTGACCGCCGCCCAATTTTTAATTTTACTTATCCAAAGCATTTGATTATTTTTGCTGATTTACCCAAACCAAATCCTTAGCGGTATCTCACTCCCAAAGGCAGAAACAATGAAAAACTTCCTCAAAAAACAACTTGCCTGGCTGACCGACCAAGCCTTGTGTCTATCGGTCTCTTTTCTTACGGGCGTGCGCCCCAAAAGTCCGCGCGAGCTGACATTCAATCAGCACCAAAAGGTCTATTACGCCAATCACGGCAGCCATGGCGATTTTGTGTTGGTGTGGATTTCCCTGCCCCGCCGCTGGCGTTTATCCACGCGCCCAGTCGCCGGTTCGGATTACTGGCTGACGAGCAAACTCAAACGCTTCATCATTCAAAATGTTTTCAACGCCTTACTGATTCCGCGTCATAGCGATAATCCGCAAGCAATTACCGAACAGATGAAAGACGCGCTAAACGCAGGCGACTCCTTGATTATTTTCCCTGAAGGCACGCGTAACACTGACGACAACACTATCCTGCTGCCGTTCAAGTCCGGCATTTATCATCTGGCAAAAAGCAAACCCGATACTGAATTTGTGCCGATTTGGATCGACAACATCAGCCGCGTACTGCCCAAAGGCAAAATCCTGCCTATACCGCTTTTGTGTGAAGTCCATATCGGACAGCCGCTTACCTTGCAGGAAAACGAAGACAAAGACAGCTTTTTGACACGCAGCCGTGAAGCGCTGCTGGCACTTAGGCCGTCTGAAAACGACCGCAGCGAGCTTCGCCAAAATGAATCTGAAGTCCATCAAAACAAAGGAGGACAAGCATGAGCCTTTCTACGACTTCCCAACAAATCATTGTCGAACAAGCTGCCGCTCATCTGACTCCGCAAGCCAGCTATATTTTTGTCGGCGTATTTGCCGTATTGTGTTTTGCCAGCATCATCGGACAATGGCTCAAGCGCAAAAACGGCGCAGATAATGCCACCATAGCCAACCTCAACGCCCGTATTTACGCATGGTGGCTGATGACGTTGGTGTTGCTGGGTGCGTTTTGGTTCGGCAAAATTGGGACAGTTGTACTGTTTTTCCTGATTTCATTTGCCACACTACGCGAATTTATGACCCTCGTCTATCGCCGCCGCAGCGACTATTACAGCATGGTGGTCTGCTTTTACCTGCTGTTGCCGGTGCAATACTATTTCGTCTATGACGGCTGGTACGGCATGTTCAGCATTTTTATTCCGGTTTACGGCTTTTTGATACTGCCGATTATTGCCAGCCTCAGCGGCCAAACCGCGCATTTTTTGGAACGCGCCGCCAAAACGCAATGGATGGCGATGATTTGCATCTTCTGTCTGTCTCATGTTCCGGCGCTGATGTTTCTGGACTTGGACGGCTTCGATAACAGCAATAATATCTTGTTGCTGATCTTCCTGATTGGCGTGGTGCAAATATCGGATGTGTTGCAATACGTTTGGGGTAAACTGATTGGTGGGGCAAAAATCATGCCTTCGCTTTCCCCATCCAAAACTATTTCCGGCACAGTCGGCGGTATTTTGTCGGCCACAGCCATTGCCGCGTTGATGGCGCCGATTACACCGTTCTCGCACGGCCAAGCGGCCGTTATCGGCTTTATCGTCTGCCTGATGGGCTTCTTTGGCGGCCTGGTTATGTCTGCCATCAAACGCGATTACGGTGTCAAAGACTGGGGTAATATGATACGTGGCCACGGCGGCATGCTTGACCGCGTGGATTCGATTTGTTTTGCCGCACCCGTGTTTTTCCACATCACCCGTTATTTCTGGAACGGCTAAACTTCAGGCCGTCTGAAAGCTGTTTTCAGACAGCCTTGAATACTCGAAACTTCCAGCCTGCCAATTCGTTATACAATACGCAACCATTATTACTACATACACACAACATGAACAAACCCCCTCCAATCTTTCCCATTTTTCTTGCTGCGATTATCTTTGCCCTCATTGTTTGGTCAGGCATCAATCCCCATGACCGCGCTGTCTGGTACGCCGAAATCATCCCCGTCGCATCCGTATTCTTCCTTCTGGTTGTCACCTACCGCATTTTCCGCTTCAGCAACCTGGCCTACTTATTCATGAGTTTCTGGCTCATCATGCATTCCATCGGTGCATACTACACTTTTGCCGATGTGCCATTTGAATCCATCAACCGCTTTTTTGAACCGATTTTGGGCGAAAACCGCAATCATTACGACCGTATTGCCCATTACATCATCGGCTTCTACGCCTATCCAATGGCTGAGTGGCTGCTGCGCCGCAAGCTGTGCAATTTGCCGTTGGCCTTATTTTTCTCCCTGTTCTTCATTATGAGCGTGGCTGCTGCCTATGAAATCATCGAATGGCAATATGCCGTCATCGACGGCGGAGAAGCCGGACTGGAATTTTTGGGTTCTCAAGGCGATATTTGGGACGCGCAAAAAGACATGCTTGCCGATACTTTGGGCGCATTAACCTCGCTGTTTATTTTTGTGTTTACCCGCCCCGATAAACGTTTGGGTTCCTCTTAAATATATCTCTTTAAAATAAAAGGCCGTCTGAAAAAGATTTTCAGACGGCCTTTTTTTCATTTTTCTATCGCCATTATTGTAAAAATTAATAAATGCGATAGTTAAAAACATAAGCCGATTTTGAAACAAAATCCGTCATCAAAATTTTTAAGCACATGAAATATATAAAAAACAACGTCTGTAAAGATTTTGTAAACAATATGTCTACGTCAACCTGAATTTTTCGATTTGATTTAAGTCAGCATATCTTGTGTCATTAATCCATAAAATATCCGGAATTCTACAAAATATTGATTAACCCGATAGAGGTTATCATCAAGACGAGGAACACAAAATGCAGAAAATTCCAGAATTAGTCTGCCCCGCCGGCAACCTGCCTGCACTGAAAACCGCTGTGGACAACGGTGCGGACACGGTTTACATGGGTTTGAAAGATGCAACCAATGCACGAAACTTTCCGGGACTGAATTTCGATATGAAATCTGCGCGAGAAGGCGTAGCTTACGCCCATGCGCGCGGACGCAATGTACTGATGGCCATCAATACATTCGCACAAGCCGGCCAAGTGGAGCGTTGGCACGCTGCTGTGGATACAGCGGCGGATTTGGGTGCCGATGCGATTATTGTTGCCGACCCCGCCATCATGGCGTATGCGGCAGACAAACATCCGAATTTACGCCTGCATATGTCGGTACAAGGTTCGGCCACCAATTACGAAGCCATCAATATGATGAAAGAGCTGTTCGGCATCCGTCGTGCCGTTTTGCCGCGCGTGCTGACCATCGATCAGGTCAAACATGTGATTGACAATACTGATGTGGAAATTGAAGTCTTTGGTTTCGGCAGTTTGTGTGTGATGGTGGAAGGCCGTTGCATCTTGTCGAGCTATGCAACAGGCGAATCGCCCAATATGCAAGGTGTCTGCTCTCCGGCAAAATCCGTCCGCTGGGAACAACTGCCCGACCGCATGAACGTACGTCTAAACCAGGTATTGATAGACCAATACAAACCCAATGAACCGGCAGGTTATCCAACCTTGTGCAAAGGCCGCTTTGAAGTCAATGATGAAACCTACTATGCCTTGGAAGAACCGACCAGCCTGAATGTTTTGGAAATGTTGCCCGAACTCATCAAAATCGGTGTGTCCGCCATCAAAATCGAGGGACGCCAACGCAGTCCGATGTATACGGCGCAAGTAACCAAATCCCTGCGCCAAGCACTGGATGCAGCCGCAGCCGACCCGTCGCATTTCAAAGTCAATCCATCCTGGAACAATGCCTTGAGCAAAGTTTCGGAAGGTCATCAGACAACTTTGGGCGCATACAACCGCCCATGGAAATAAGGGGAAAAAAATGAATTCATTGAAATTGTCGCTGGGCCCTATTTTATTTTTCTGGCAAAAAGAAGCCCTGCTGGAATTTTACGTTTCCATGCTGGATACGCCGTTGGACACTGTTTATTTGGGTGAGGTAGTCTGCTCACGCCGTCAGAAAATGCGCTTTGCTGACTGGTTCGGACTGGCTGAAGACTTGGCGGAAAGCGGTAAGGAGATTATTCTTTCTTCACAAGTCCTGCTCGAAAGCGAATCCGATCTGAAACGCCTGCGCAAAATCACGGAGCAGGGAAAGTTTAAAGTTGAAGCCAACGACATGGGTGCGGTCAAATTGGCACGCGAACATGGCATCCCGTTTGTTGCCGGTGCAAGCCTGAATGTCTACAACGAAACCACTTTGGACGTATTCCGAACATTAGGGGCATTCCGCTGGATTGCACCGTCCGAGCTGAGCCGCGATAAGGTTGCCGAAATCATCAAGGCTTCAGACGGCATTGAAACCGAACTCTTCGCTTGGGGTAAAATGCCGCTCGCCTATTCATCACGTTGCTTTACCGCCCGCCATTACAATTTGAATAAAGACAGTTGCGAGTTCCGCTGCCTCGACCACGAGCACGGTATGGCCATGAATACGCGCGAAGGCCAGCCGTTTCTTACCATCAACGGCATCCAAACCATGTCTTACGGCTGCCAAAACCTACTGCCCCACCATGAAGACTTAAATAAAATCGGCATGAATATGCTCAGACTGTCGCCACAAATGCACAGCATGGCTGAAATTATCCAAATTCACCGTGATGTATTGGACGGAAAAGCCACATGGGAAGATGTTCGCCCCGAGTTGGAACGGCTGACTACCGGAACACTGGTTGACGGCTATTGGCGCGGTCAGCCCGGTATTGAAACTGTAAAGGAGGCATATTATGGAGCTGCCTGAAATCATATTACCCAAATGGATGGCGAAAATCGGTACCAAACTTCCCGGCAAACCTCCGCGCTTTGTTTTAGTCTCCGTGTTGAATACCATGCTGAAAAAAGGTTTACTGCCTGCCGATATGGAACTTTTTGCCGGAAGAAAATTCGAAATCGAAGTTTTGGATGCCGGTATTAAAGTGCGGTTTAGTGCCAATACGGAAAAATTCCTGGATGACAACTTCAGCGGTACCCCCGATCTGAGGCTGGCCGCCAACGGTATAGACTTCATGCGCATGATGATGCGCGAGGAAGATCCCGATACCTTATTTTTCAACCGTAAATTGCAAATTGAAGGCGATACGGAATTGGGATTAATTACCAAAAACTTACTCGACAGTGTCGAGTGGCCTTTCAGCGAATGGTTCCTGAAACGCAGTACATCCACTTTGGATTGATTAATTTTGGTTGAAACAAGAACAAAGGCCGTCTGAATGTTTCAGACGGCCTTATATATTTCGTCTCTTTAATATGTCTTTTCTTATCGGCTTTATCAAATATAAAAAAGCGTACCTTGTTAGGTACGCTTTTTTCAATCCGACTCAAAATTAGAATTTTGCACCGGACTCATTTGCCATAAAGTCTACAGCCGCTTTAACTTCATCGTCACTCAAGCTGCTGTTACCACCTTTGGCAGGCATTGAATTAAAACCTTCAAGCGCGTGTTTGTGCAAAGTGTCTTTACCTTGTTTGATACGGGGAGCCCAGTCTTCTTTTTTACCTACGACAGGAGCGCCTGGAATCATACCGCCATGACATGTTTTACAGTTGGCTTCAAAAACAGCTTTGCCATCTACCTTAACCGGAGCCGCTTCTGCTTTTTCAGCAGGTTTGGCTTCAGTAGCCGGAGCAGCTTTAGCATCTGAAGCTGCTTTATCGGCAGCAGGAGCTGAAGCAGCCGCCGGAGCTGATGCTTCGGCTACTGGAGCAGCTTGAGCAGGCTCGGCTTTTTTAGCAGGAGTTTTTTTACCGTCTTTGTTGGACAAACCCCAAACATAGGCGGTCATGATGTGCAGCTTGTCTTTGTCGAGGAAGTGACCCCAAGCAGGCATTTGGCTGCTGCGGCCGTTGGTAATGGTTTCGGTAATCGCTTTTTGAGTACCGCCCCACAACCATACATCATCGGTCAGATTCGGGCCGAGGCCTTGGATACCTTGACCTTTGTCGCCGTGACAAGTGAAACAGTTGGCAGGTGGGCCACTAAACAGGGCTTTACCGCGTTCTGCACGTTCTTCGTCGTATTGACCTTTAGGTTTAGAAAGAGACATAACATACTGTGTTACGTTTTTCACGCCTTCTTCACCCAAAGCAGGACCCCATGCAGGCATGGCGGCAGTACGGCCTTTTTCAATGGTTTCCTGAATCTTTTCAGGTTCACCGCCCCACAACCAGTCGTCGTCAGTCAGATTTGGGAAGCCTTTAGAGCCTTTGGCATCTGAGCCGTGACATTGGATACAGTAGGTATTGAACAGGTTTTGTGCAATAGCACGGGCTTCAGGATCTTTAGCCACTTTTTCAATCGGCATATTGGAAAATTTAGCATACACTTTACCGTATTGCTGATTGGCTTTGGCAACTTCTTCTTCATATTGGCCATGGCTGCTCCAGCCCCACAGGCCTTTGTAATCGCCGATACCGGGATACATAATCAGGTAGCCGACGCCAAACAGCCATGTGCAGACATAAAGCCAAAACCACCAATGTGGCAGAGGGTTGTTGTACTCCGAAATACCGTCCCACTCATGACCCGTGGTTTTTACTTCTTCACCTTTTTTAGGGCGTTTCACAACATTTTGCGAAAGCAGAAGCCAAGCCAGGCCGATGAAGCTGAGCACGACGATAACGGCAATATATATATTCCAGAAACTACTGGTAAATTGGGATGTTGTGTTCATTATTTTGCTCCGTGATCACGGACTGACTGAGCTTGATCGTCCTTTTCAGACGGCCTTTGTTCGTCATTATCGAAAATACTGCTGGCTGCATCATCATAGTTTTTTTTATTGCGTCTATTAAACACAATATAGAGGACTAAAATAAAGCTGATGAATATCCAAACAGTAAAGAGCGAGCGAGCCCAGTTAGCGTCCATGATGTTACCTTACGTTTTTCAATGCCAAGCCCAAGCCTTGCAGGTAGGCGATAACAGCGTCCAGCTCTGATTTGTTGGCCAGCATTTCAGGTGCTTTGGCAATTTCTTCATCGCTGTAAGGTGTACCCACTTTACGCAGGGCTTTCATATGCGCCACAGTTGCCTCGGCATCGACTTTAT
The DNA here is from genome assembly GCF_051958295.1 of Neisseria sp. P0014.S002. Lineage (NCBI taxonomy): Bacteria > Pseudomonadati > Pseudomonadota > Betaproteobacteria > Neisseriales > Neisseriaceae > Neisseria > Neisseria sp. P0014.S002. Next base: position 111,823 of record NZ_JBQCVO010000003.1, read on the forward strand.
TGCGTGCGAGCCATGGGAATGCAGGCATATTGGACTCCGGCACAACGTCGCGCGGGTTCAGCAGGTGGATGCGGTGCCATTCATCGGAATAACGGCCGCCGACACGAGCCAAATCCGGACCGGTACGTTTAGAACCCCATTGGAACGGATGGTCATAAACAGACTCACCGGCAACGGAGTAGTGACCGTAACGTTCAGTTTCTGCACGGAATGGACGAATCATTTGAGAGTGACAGTTGTAGCAACCTTCGCGTACGTAAATATCACGACCGGCCACTTGCAAGGCGTTGTATGGTTTCACGCCTGGCGCAGGTTCAGTAACTGCCTTGGAGAAGAACAGCGGGACGGCCTCGATCAGAAGTCCGACGCTGACTACAAGCAGGGTGAATACAATCAGTACACCGACTTTTTCTTCAGCTAATTGTTGTAATTTCATTTTGGTAGCCTATCTTTCTTATCATTAGTGGTGTTGAGTTTGAGAAACCGCAGGAATCTCAGCATCAACTGCTTTACCACTGATAGCAGTACGGTAAACGTTATATGCCATGATGCACATACCGCTCAGGTACAGAAGACCGCCGGTGAAACGAATCATGTAGTAAGGCATGGTACGTTTTACAGATTCGACAAAGGAATAAGTCAGTGTGCCGTCTTCGTTCAAAGAACCCCACATCAGGCCTTGCATCACACCGGCAATCCACATCGCTGCGATATACAAAACCACACCGATGGTTGCAATCCAGAAATGCGCTTCAACCAATTTGGTGCTGTACATTTCGTTTTTACCGAAGAGGCGGGGAATCATGTAGTAAACGGAGCCGATGGTTACGAAGCCTACCCAACCCAATGCACCGGCGTGAACGTGTGCAACAGTCCAGTCAGTGTAGTGGCTCAGAGCGTTAACAGTTTTGATAGACATCATCGGGCCTTCGAAGGTAGACATACCGTAGAAGGACAGAGATACGATCAAGAATTTCAAAATCGGGTCGGTACGCAGTTTGTCCCATGCACCAGACAGAGTCATGATACCGTTGATCATACCGCCCCAAGAAGGTGCGAACAGGATCAAAGACAATACCATACCCAAAGATTGAGTCCAGTCAGGCAATGCGGTGTAGTGCAAGTGGTGAGAACCTGCCCACATATAAGTGAAAATCAAAGCCCAGAAGTGAACGACGGACAAGCGGTAAGAGTAAATAGGACGGCCTGCTTGTTTTGGTACGAAGTAGTACATCATACCCAAGAAGCCGGCTGTCAGGAAAAAGCCCACCGCATTATGGCCGTACCACCATTGAACCATCGCATCAATCGCACCAGCGTAAACCGGGTAAGATTTCATCAAACCAGCAGGGATGCTGATATTATTGACGATGTGCAACAGCGCAACAGCCAAGATGAAGCCGCCGTAGAACCAGTTAGCAACGTAAATATGTTTGATTTTACGTTTGGCAATCGTACCGAAGAATACGATAGCGTAGGCAACCCACACCAGCGTAATCAAAATGTCGATAGGCCATTCCAACTCGGCGTATTCTTTACCTTGGGTGTAACCCATGGGCAAGCTGATAGCCGCAGCCACGATGACAGCCTGCCAACCCCAGAAGGTAAATGCAGGCAACCAACCGCCAAACAGACGGGTATTACATGTACGTTGAACAACGTAGTATGATGTACCGATCAAACCGCAACCACCGAATGCAAAAATAACCGCATTGGTATGCAGCGGACGCAGGCGGCCAAAGTGGAACCAAGGTCCAATTTCAGATAAATCAAGGGATGGAGCAAATAATTGGGCGGCTACAATTACACCGACCAACATGCCCACAATACCCCAAACTACAGTCATGATGGCGAACTGGCGCACCACTTTGTAGTTATAAGTTTGTGTGTCCATGGAAGTCTCCATAAATTATGGGTATAAAAAATTTTTATCTCACCCCAACCCTTACGTTTATGAAAAGCGCAATACGGCTAAGGCTCAAATTTTTCTAAATTTAACATAGACACCACAACATGCCAAGCAAAATTACATTCCATATTGCATAAAACCTTTAGTGAGACATAATCTCATTTCTTTTATAATCAATAAATTATTTAAACATATCCAATAAATAGGGCACAGCATTTTTTCAAGCCCCCTTTTTCGTACAGATTTATTGATATAGATTAAACCTAACCTTTTAAAACACTTATCCTTAATAAACTTTAGCAAACTATACGATAGTTATGATTAATTACAAAATTACCCCCAACTTCCTGTCTCACGAATGGCATATCACCTTATCATTCACTCAAGCCAATGATTCTGAAACAGAAATCAGCCTTCCAAACTGGGTTCCCGGCAGCTACCTCATCCGTGACTTTGCCCGCCACATCACACACATCAGCGCACGCTGCAACGGTAAAGCCCAGCCGCTGACACAAACCAGCAAAAACCATTGGCGAACCCCAGCCCTCAGTGGAGCGTGGGAAATTTACTACACCGTCTACGCATTCGACTTGTCTGTACGCGGCTCGTTCCTCAGTACCGAGCGCGGCTTTTTCGACGGCGCATGCCTCTTCTTAAAAGTACATGGACAAGAGGAACAACCGCACCAAGTCGAATTTCCCACCCTGCCACACACATGGCAGATAGCCACAACCCTGCCCAAAATTTCGACAACCACTTTTCAGACGGCCTCATATGCCGAGCTGATTGATCACCCCGTTGAAACAGGCATCATCGAATTCCTCGACTTTGCAGCACAAGGCATTCCCCACCGTATTGCATTAAGCGGTATCTACCCCGATTTCGACCGTGCCCGCTTCCTCGCCGATATTCAAAAAATCTGCGAAACCGAGTTGGCGATGTTCCCCTCCCCTGCCCCGTTTACCGAATACCTTTTCCTACTACATCTGGGCGACAACCTCTACGGCGGACTGGAACACATCAGCAGCACCGCCCTTCTTGCCGACCGCCACAGTCTGCCATCTTACGATATGGGCGAAGCCGACAAAGCCTATACCGAATTACTCGGACTTTTCTCACACGAATACTTCCATGCATGGAACGTCAAATCCATCAAACCGGCCGTCTTCGCACCTTACAATCTCGACCAAGAAAACTACACCGAGCAACTTTGGGCATTTGAAGGCATTACCTCCTACTACGACGACCTCTTTCTCGCCCGAAGCAAAACCATCAGCCCCGAAGCCTACCTTACGCTGCTTGCACAAAGCATCACACGCGTACAGCAAACACAAGGCCGTCTGAAACAAACACTTGCCCAATCCAGTTTCAGCGCATGGGACAAGTTCTACAAACAAGACGAAAACAGCCCCAACGCCATCGTCAGCTACTATCAAAAAGGCGCACTGGCCGCACTTTGCCTCGACCTCATCATCCGTGAAAAAAGCCAAGGCAAATACACCCTCGACAGTGTAATGCAGCAACACTATCGCGACTGGTGCAACACCCATCAAGGCATACCTGAAAAACACTGGCAAACCCGTTGCCAAGAAATGACCGGTTTAGATTTAGCAACCTTCTTTCAGACGGCCTTATACAGCACCGAAGACCTTCCGCTCGCAGAATGTCTGCAAAGCGTAGGTGTCAAACTCGACTTTATCCCCCTGCCACGCCAGCACGGTGGAGCATTTGCCAGCGAACCCCAATCGGTTGCCCCCACCAATGATTTGGGCGCACGTTTCAAACAAAACGGCGACCATGCTGTCCTGACTCATGTATTTAACGGCGGCAGCGCAGAAAATGCCGGACTCTGCCCGCAAGACAAAATCATCGCCTTAGGCGGCTATGCCTGCAACGACCTTGCAGCGCAGTGGAGCAAACTGCCTATCGGCACACGCACCACCATCCATTTCTTCCGCCAAGGCCTATTGCGCGAAACCAGCATCACAGTTCAAGCAGCAGAAGCCAATACCGCCCTGCTGCACATTACCGATCGCCAAAAACTCGAAAACTGGTTGTACAATCATTAAATAAAACTTCAAACGGCCTACCACTTCCTAGGCTGCCTGAAATCAACATATCCGCTCAATATAAAGAAAGGAAAAACTATGCCCATCCGTAAACTGACCGACACCCTCTATATCGCCCCCCAACTGACCGAAGCCGATGTCCAAGAAGCCGTACGCTTCGGCATCCAAACCGTCATCTGCAACCGCCCGGACGGCGAAGAAGAAAACCAACCGGCTTTTGCCGAAGTGCAAAACTGGTTTAAAGAGGCCGGCATCAACCAATTCTCACACCAGCCCGTTGTTGCGCCTCAAATCAACGCAACCGATGTTGCAGCCTTCCAAAATCTGTTGCAACAATCTCCGGCTCCTATTCTTGCCTTCTGCCGCACCGGTACTCGCTGCTCCCTGCTTTGGGGTTATCATCAAGTGCAACACGGCGCATCTGTAGCCGAAGTAGTTGCCGCAGCCGAACAGGCAGGCGTCAATCTCAGCAACTTTGAAGCCCGCCTGCAAGAAGCCAAAGATAAAGGTCTGGCTTAATACTTAATTTATGTATAAGTAGCAGCCTTTAAACCAATCAGGCCGCCTGAAACCAATTCTTTCAGACGGCCTAATGACTTTTATTCACAATCAAACCTTATTTTTAATTTATTTCCACTATCCTAAAAATATATTTTCTAAATCAAGCCCGAATTGACCTGTATCAATACCCTAACCCTATTTTCATTTATAATGCCTTTCAATGCTTCAGGGCCAAGCCCGAATCCTCCAGTTTTCCTCTATAAGAGCCAGCTCTCTTATTAAATGATTTTTCTTTCCTCTTGATGTGTGTGTGTTTGGGTGTGGCCGAAAGCCACCCCCTTTTTTTTATACCTACTCTCTTTAAGGCCGTCTGAAAACTTTCAGACGGCCTTTCCTTTCCCCTCACAAAAATAGTATAAAATCCCCTTATCGTTCAAACCACAAACTCAAAACGCCATGGTCAATAAACTCACTCCCCCTCCAAGCCTGCCCGATCCGCAAGACCTCCGCGCCGTTATCGCTTACAACATGCGCCTCTACCGCGTTAATCACGGCTGGTCGCAAGAAGAACTAGCACGCCAATGCGGACTTGACCGCACCTACGTTTCCGCCGTCGAGCGCAAACGCTGGAACATCGCCCTTTCCAACATCGAAAAAATCGCATCCGCACTTAAAATCGCCCCGTACAAACTCCTCCTTCCGCCGCAAGAAATGCTCCGCCAAATGACCGAGCCTGCCGATACCCAAGCTTAATTCACAGCCAGATACCATCATGACCGCCGCCCAACAAGCCATCCAAACCTACCAGCAGCAAAAAGCCGCAGCAGAAACTGCCTACCGCAAAAACAACCGCCCTACCGTTTACTTCCGCGACCATATCGCCGCTGCTGAAACCCTGTTGCAAACCCTCTGGCAAATCCACTTCCCCGACAGTAACGACATCAGTCTCATTGCCATCGGTGGCTTCGGGCGTTGCGAACTCTATCCCCATTCTGACTGGGACTTAGCGATTATTTCCTCGACCCCATTTTCAGACGGCCTGCAACAACAAACCGCCCAATTTATCCAAACCCTTTGGGACGCACGCCTCAATCCCGCCATCAAAAGCGGCAGCATAGAAGAAATCCTCCAAAGCACCCAAAACGACATTACCGGCGAAACCGCCTTTCTAGAAGCACGCCACCTACAAGGCAATGCCGACCTTACCGCCCAGCTGCTAAACAAACTCAACACACGCCGCGACACAGCCGCCTTTATCGAAGCCAAACTCCTCGAAATGGAGCAACGCCATACCAAATCCCAAGGCACAGGCGCACAACTCGAACCCAACATCAAAACCTGCCCCGGCGGCCTGCGCGACATCCACACCCTTATTTGGACAGCCAAAGCACAAGGCATAGACAGCAACCCCACCGCCCTCGTTACCGCCGGCGTCCTTACACGCACCGAAGCCGGCATGCTGGCTCATGGCTACCGCCGCCTCGCCAACATCCGCATTCACCTCCACCTTACCGCCGACCGCTCCGAAGACAGGCTGCTTTTCGACTACCAGTCCCAAGTTGCCGAAAGCTTAGGCTATACCCAACCCGACATCCGCGGCCGAAGCGAAGCCCTGATGCACACCTTCTACCGCGCCACCAAAGCCATCAAACAACTCAACGGCATCCTCATTCCGGTTCTCAAAAACCATCAAACCCCCGGCCGCCTCCAGCACATCCACCCCATCGACAGCCGCTACAAACGCATCGGCCACCAAATCGCCGCCAACGACCTTGCCCTGTTCGAACAAAATCCCGAACACATCTTCACCATCATCCAAACCATGCAGGAGCAAAACATCACCACCATCGAGCCGCAAACCCTGCGCGCATGGTGGGCGGCCACACGAAAAATCAACACCCGTTTCACCCAAAATCCAGAAAACCGCCGCCGCTTCATCCAATTCTTCAAACACGGCACCGGCCTTACCCAAACCCTCCGTTTTCTCAACCTCTACGGCGTACTTGGCCGCTATCTCCCCGCATGGGAAAAAATCATCGGCCTGCTCCAACACGACCTCTTCCATATTTACCCCGTAGACGACCACATCCTGACCGTCGTCCGCAATATGCGCCGTCTCGCCATCGAAACCCACAGCCACGAAATGCCCGAAGCCAGCGCCATCATGCAGGCCTATCCGCGACCACATGTCCTCTACACCGCCGCCCTGCTGCACGACATTGCCAAAGACCGTGGCGGCGATCACGCCAAAGAAGGCATCAAAGACGCACAACAATTCGCTGCCAACCACTACTACACCGAAGAAGAAAGCCACCTCCTCGCATGGCTGGTTGAAAACCACCTGCTCATGTCCACCGTTGCCCAAAAAGAAGACATCCAAGATCCCCATATCCTCCAAGCCTTTTGCCGCCGTATTCCCACACGCGAATACCTTGACGCACTCTACCTACTTACCATTGCCGACATCCGCGGCACCAACCCCAAACTTTGGAACACATGGCGCGCCAGCCTGCTCCAAACCCTCTACCACAGCACCGCCGCCGTTTTAAACAGCAAACACCACGATCCCGAACGCCTCCCCAACCGACGCGAACAAGCCTCGACCGATCAGCTCACGCGCGCCGCCGTCCCCCTCAAAAACCAACAAAAACTCCGTCGCATCCTCGGCAGCGCATACTACGTCCGCCATCAAACACGGGAAATCCTCTGGCACACCGCAAACCTCGCCTACGACACCGAAAGTCCGGCCGTCCGCAGCCGCATCCTTCCCCAAAGCAACAGCCTTCAAGTCATGGTATTCATGCCCAATGGCGACCGCCTCTTCGCACGCCTCTGCCGCATCTTCAGCAGCCACCGCTTCGACATCCAAGCCGCCCGTGCCTTTATTACCGAGCACGACTACATCCTCGACACCTTTATCCTCCAACTTCCTGACAATCTCCCGCCCGAAGAATATCCCGACCGCCAAAGCGCACTCGAAGCCGAACTCAACAGCTTCATCCACGGCAATACCACCGTCCAAAAACAAAGCGGCCGCCCGCACATCAGCCGCCGCATCCGCCACATCCCCATTCCGCCTACCGTAATCATCACCCCCGAAGAAGATTATCCCGGCTGGCACACCATAGACATCACCGCAGTCAACCGCCCTCACCTCCTCGCCGACATCGCCGAGACCTTCTTCGCACACAACATCAGCCTGCGCTACGCCAAAATCACCACCTTGGATCAGCGCATTGAGGACAGCTTCATCACCTACAGCCCATCCCTGCAAGACCCGCAAACCCAAAACACCCTAAAACAGGCATTGATCGAAGTCTTAACCCCATAAAGGCCGTCTGAACATCTTAAAAACATAGGGTGAGCATTTTTTGCCCACCCTAATCACATCCAAAAATATAAACATCCTGAATATACCCTTCTAAAACACTTAAGAAATCCAAAGCCTTAAAATTTAAAACCAGAACTTCCTTCTGACATAAAACTACATTCCAAAATCATAACTCATATGAATATAATTCTAATAACAAATTTTCATTCACCTATTACGCCAAATTCTCTTCAAAAATACTTCCTTTCAAATCTTTTCCTCATCCGTATTCAAACAAAATACGCATAAAAAATAAAACCCATAAAAAACAAAAAAATAAAATCACAAGATATTAAACCCACCGATTAATCCATAAAAACACCGCCCATCTAAATCAATTAACATATTATTAACCAAGCCAAATTTCTGACAAAAAACGTCACATAACCAAACTTGCACACACTCTCTGTCACAAAAAACACAAAACTGACAAAAAACGTCAACCCCCTAATTTTCCTAAAATCCTGAAACTTTCAAACAAAACCACAAAAAACTTAAAAATTAAAAAATAATCCCAATAAAAACAATAAACAAAAAATAAAAAATAAATTTTTTAATCAATTTTGCGCACTTGGCACACAGACTGCTTGAAGCAACACGTCCGATAAGGCCCAAGCCTCAAAGCAGCAAGCCCGACGGAAGCTGTATATTCCTTCTTACTTATGGTTTACTCATAATACATAGTGCCAAGCACATTACGGACTTTTTACTTAAACACAATTATTCACACTTTCAAACTGGAGTTTTAATCAATGAAAGCAATCCAAAAAGGTTTCACCCTGATCGAATTGATGATCGTTATCGCGATTATCGGCATCTTGGCAGTTATCGCCCTGCCTGCATACCAAGACTACACTGCACGTGCTCAAGTTTCTGAAGCCATCTCTTTGATGGAAGGTCAAAAGTCTGCTGTGGTTGAATACTATGCAGATAAAGGCAAATGGCCTACTAGTAATGCCGAAGCAGGTATTGCAGATAAGGAAAGCATTAAAGGTAAATATGTTGCACAAGTAGAAGTTGGTAGCAATGGTATTATTACTGCCACAATGAAAGATAGTGACGTAAATAACGAAATTAAAGAAAAAACCGTATCACTTACTCCAACAGCAACTACAACTACAGGACAAGGTCAAAATGCCAAAACATCTGGCAACGGATCTTTTACTTGGACTTGTAAATCAGGTACAACCAATGGCGTAGATTCAAAATTCTTACCTTCTTCTTGCCGTTAATAATTTGTTACCAACAAATTTAAAAGCTTATAAAGCAAATCCCATAAATATAATTATGGGATTTGCTTTATAAAATAAAAATAAGAAAACGATATACTCAAAAAATGAAAAAACTACGCAAAACCCAAACCGGTTTTAGCCTGATTGAGTTGATGATTGTTATCGGCATTATCGGCATTTTGGCAGTAGCAGCTCTTCCCGCATACCAAAACTATGTTGCCAGAGCACAAGTAGCAGAAGGCATCATGCTTGCCGGCAGTATGAAAAGCTACGTCGAAGAAGCCTATGCAAATAAAGGCAGCTTGCCGCTTGACCTAAATATCAAGCAACTCGCTTCAGACGACAATAAAGTCGGCAACTATGTAAAGATTGTCCGTATTGAAGATAACGGCACCATTGTTGCCGCCATCGGTAATCAAGCCGCTGTTCCTGTGAAGAATACCGAAATCCACCTGACACCAAGTTTTGCAAAAACAGGGGCTACTAAAGGTACAACAGTTTGGTCTTGCGGTGGCACCATGGATACACACTTCCTTCCCGTATCCTGCAAACAGAGCCTGTAAGCTTATTTCCCAAAACACAAAAATACATTGCGAAGAAAATACCCCAAAAAAAAGCCAAATACAAACGCGGAAAATGAATCAAAGCAAAAGAACAAAACTCTCCAAAACAAGGTCATTAAGAGCCTGAATGATCACATTACGAAAATAAATGCCGTCTGAAATCATTTTCAGACGGCCTCTTTATATCCAATTCTAATATGACATAAAGCTTTGGCCTTGATTAGTTTCAGACGGCCTTCATCTTTTCACCACTACATAAAACAAATTCGCAACACTCCTTATAAGACAATTTGTCGCACATCTGAACTCAATATATAATTTAACCATACAAGTCTTTATTTTTAAGCATTTTTCATTTCCAAAACATACATTGCCTACATTGGGAGAACCATCATGCCTCATCTGAACTTGGACAAAACGGATTTAAAGATTCTGCAGGTTTTGCAGGAAAATGGGCGGTTGAGCAATGTTGAACTTTCTGAAAAAGTGGCGCTCTCCCCTTCTCCTTGCCTGCGCCGTCTCAAACAGCTTGAAGATGCGGGCATTATTCAAAAATACGCGGCCCAGCTTTCTCCCGTATCTTTGGGCTTGGGCTTGCAGGCTTTTATCCGTGTATCGATTAGCAAGGCAAAAGATGCGCGCGAGGATTTTTCCGAATCTGTCCGCGCTTGGCCGGAAGTATTGAGCTGCTTTGCTTTAACGGGTGAAACCGACTATCTGCTCCATGCCTTTTTTACCGATATGAACGCGTTTTCCCATTTTGTTTTGGATACGCTGCTTTCGCACCACGGCGTGCAAGATGCGCAATCGAGTTTTGTGTTGAAAGAAATTAAAAACACGACCGCTCTGCCTTTGGTTCATTTGGTTCAGGATTGATAACTTGAAACTGATAAAGGCCGTCTGTTGTTCAGACGGCCTTTTAAATTCCAATGGTTTGCTTTCACGTCCATACACTTGTATACTTTTTAAGAATAATTCACATAAGCTTTTACTATGACTGACGTCGCCCATCTCGATATCGATACTGTTTCAGAACATACCAAACAATGGCTGGAAAAAGCCGTTATCGGGCTGAATCTCTGCCCGTTTGCCAAAGCGCCGCACGTTAAAAACCTGGTTCGCATCGTTGTCAGCGAAGCCCGTCATTTGGACGGTTTCCTTGAGGACTTGGATCGTGAATTGCAGCTTCTGGGCAATACACCCGCTTCAGAATTGGAAACCACTTTACTGGTTCATCCGACGCTATTCCCTGATTTTGAAACCTTCAACCAAGTGCTGGAAATTGCCGACGATGCCGTTGTAGAAAACGAATTGGAAGGCATTGTCCAAATTGCACCGTTCCATCCCGATTTCCAATTTGAAGGCACGGAAGCCGACGACATCAGCAACTACACCAACCGCTCGCCTTACCCAACCTTGCATCTGATTCGTGAAGACAGTATTGCCAAAGCCGCTGAAGCATTTCCTGATGCCTCGGCAATTTTTGACCGCAATATCGCGCTGCTGGAAAAAATGGGGCATGAGGGCTGGGATAAATTAGACATTCCGCGTTGCCCATTTCCACATCACAAGCCGTCTGAAAACAAATAATTGGTGATGGGAAGATGGTTCGCTATTTATTGATTTTTTGCGGCGCAGTGTCGCTTGTCTTGGGCATTATCGGCATTTTCCTGCCATTACTGCCGACTACGCCTTTCATTTTATTGACCGCCGCCTGCTGGGCAAAAGCTTCGCCGCGCTTTCACAATTGGCTCTATCATCACCGCCATTTCGGCCCGATCATACAAAACTGGGAAAACAACGGCGCCGTGCCGCGCAAGGCAAAGTTCTTCGCTATCGGCATGATGGCCCTTTCTTGCCTGTTTATGTTTTGGCGGTTTCCGGAACGCTGGTGGATCGGTGTCATATCATCAGTCTGTTGCAGCTGCGTAGCTGTGTGGATGTGGTTACGGCCGGAAGCATAAAATAAAACAGGTGGGCATTTTCGCTTACCTGTTTTTTATTTTCATACCCAATTTATCCATTAAAACAATCAGTAAGAACCAAAACACCCTATTCATCCTCATTTTTCAGACGGCCTCCATTTATTCAATCAAATGTAAATTTTAGCTAAAATTAATTCAAAGCATTTTTTCGATAGCATTCTTTTCAAGATTTCAAACTCCTGTTTCAAAATCATTTTTTTACTACTTCCCACTACTCCCATCGCTTTTATTTCTTTATTTTTATCAACATTTCTTTTGATTCCAATATTCTAAACCATCCCTTAACACTTGCTTTGCGTTATACTTTCCCCTGACACAACCGCGCAGTTCGTCTGGATATTTTCAGACGGCCTGAATATTTCACCGCCGTGCTCTCTCAACGAAGTTCCTCACGGCGCAACAGAATAAAAAGGAAATACCATGCGCTATCTCTCATTTTCACTGCTTCTTGCCGCCCTTCCTGCTGCGGCATCCGATTTTGACGGCTCATCCGCAAGCCTGCTTTGGGGTCTGCCGTTTGCACTGATTCTCTTGTCTATTGCACTCGGGCCTCTGTTTTTCTCCCATACTTGGCACCATCACTTCGGCAAAATTACAGCGTTTTGGACACTGCTGTTTTTAACGCCGTTTATCGTAACCTTTGGTTTCGGAGCCGGCGTACATACCGTTGCCCATGCTTTGGTTGAAGAATATATCCCTTTTATCCTGTTGCTTTTGGCGCTCTATACCATTTCAGGCGGTATTTTTGTCAGCGGCGATTTGCACGGCTCGCCCAAATTGAACACAACCCTGTTGGCAGTCGGCACGGCTTTGTCTTCCATCATGGGGACAACAGGCGCGGCGATGTTGATGATTCGTCCGCTTTTGAAAGCCAACCATAAACGCCACTACCGCGTTCACATCGTGATTTTCTTCATTTTCTTGGTGGCGAATATCGGCGGCGGTCTCACTCCTTTAGGCGATCCTCCGCTGTTCTTAGGATTCCTGAAAGGCGTAGATTTCATGTGGACGGTCAAACACATGCTGATGCCTGTATTGATTAGTTCTGTGGTTTTACTGACCGTTTTCTACATCATCGACAGCCGACACTTCAACCGTGAACAAAGCGAACACCTGGCTCCTACTCCTTCCGATAAAGAAGACAAAGTCAAAATCTACGGCAAATGGAATTTTCTGTTACTGGCCGGTGTAGTCGGCGCGGTTTTGCTGTCCGGTTTGTGGAAACCAAATCATCCGGGCTTTGAAATCTTGGGCAGCCATTATGCCTTGCAAAACCTGATGCGCGATGGCATTTTGCTGGCTTTGACCGCCGTATCTTGGATTATTACGCCCAAACAGGTACGCGCAGGCAATGAGTTCAACTTCGAGCCGATTGCCGAAGTGGGCAAACTGTTTTTGGGTATTTTCATTACCATTTCACCTGTTTTGGCAATTTTGAAAGCCGGCGAAACAGGCGCATTGGCTTCCGTTGTTTCTTTGGTTCACGACGCGGCAGGCAATCCGATTAATGTGATGTATTTCTGGATGAGTGGCATTTTGTCGGCATTCTTGGATAACGCGCCGACTTATTTGGTGTTCTTCAATATGGCCGGTGGCGATGCCCAAGCCTTGATGACAGGCCACCTGTTCCATTCGCTGCTGGCAATATCCATGGGCTCTGTATTTATGGGTGCGCTCACTTATATCGGTAATGCGCCGAACTTCATGGTCAAATCCATTGCCGAACAACGCGGCGTACCGATGCCTTCCTTCTTCGGCTACATGGTATGGTCGGTGATTGTATTGGTACCGCTGTTTGCCCTGCATACGATGATTTTCTTCGTTTGGCAGCTCTTTTAAACTTAGAGGCCGTCTGAATTTCAGACGGCCTTTTATTTTCAGCTACACCATCAAATATAGCGTTTAAATATCAATCAGTTAAAAATTATTCCTCTTAACACTCGATTACACATTCCTACTTTTTTCCCACTTTCCCCGTAAAAATAAGCGTAAAACTGACATAAAGCAGCCTATACCTGATAAAATCTAAAGATCTGTTGTTTGCGTTTATTCGTTGTTTTTATAGCAAACCTCTGCTTTTTTCAGACGGCCCATCCTTTGTTTCAAAGCATTACATGCCGTCTGAAAAAACAATCCGACATCCGAATCTCAACCCACCAAAAAGTAACGCATCCTTATGATTAAGATAAAAAAAGGCTTAGACCTGCCTATCGCGGGCAGACCGGAGCAAGTCATTTATGACGGCCCGGCCATTACCGAAGTCGCGTTGCTTGGCGAAGAATATGTCGGCATGCGCCCCTCGATGAAAATCAAGGAAGGCGAAGCCGTCAAAAAAGGCCAAGTGCTGTTTGAAGACAAAAAGAATCCGGGCGTAGTATTTACTGCTCCGGCTTCAGGCAAAATCGCCGCGATTCACCGTGGCGAAAAGCGCGTACTTCAGTCAGTCGTGATTGCCGTTGAAGGCAACGACGAAATCGAGTTCGAACGCTACGCACCTGAAGCGCTGGCAAAATTGAGCAGCGAAGAAGTGCGCCGCAATCTGATCCAATCCGGTTTATGGACTGCGCTGCGCACCCGTCCGTTCAGCAAAATCCCTGCCGTCGATGCCGAGCCGTTCGCCATCTTCGTCAATGCGATGGACACCAATCCGCTGGCTGCCGATCCTACGGTCATCATCAAAGAAGCCGCCGAAGACTTCAAACGCGGCCTGCTGGTATTGAGCCGCCTGACCGAACGTAAAATCCATGTATGTAAAGCAGCCGGCGCAGACGTGCCGTCTGAAAACGCTGCCAACATCGAAACACATGAATTTGGCGGTCCGCATCCTGCCGGTTTGAGTGGCACGCACATTCATTTCATCGAGCCAGTCGGTGCGAACAAAACTGTTTGGACCATCAATTATCAAGATGTGATTGCCATTGGCCGTTTGTTTGCAACAGGCCGTCTGAACACCGAGCGCGTAATTGCCTTGGGCGGTTCTCAAGTCAACAAACCACGCCTCTTGCGTACCGTTTTGGGTGCGAAAGTATCGCAAATTACTGCGGGCGAATTGGTTGACGCAGACAACCGCGTGATTTCCGGCTCAGTATTGAACGGCGCGATTGCACAAGGCGCGCACGATTACCTCGGCCGCTACCACAATCAGATTTCCGTTATCGAAGAAGGCCGCAGCAAAGAGCTGTTCGGCTGGGTTGCGCCACAACCGGACAAATACTCCATCACGCGCACAACCCTCGGTCATTTCCTGAAAAACAAACTCTTCAAGTTCAACACAGCCGTCAACGGCGGCGACCGCGCCATGGTACCGATCGGCACTTACGAGCGCGTAATGCCCTTGGATATCCTGCCTACCCTGCTCTTGCGCGATTTAATCGTCGGCGATACCGACAGCGCTCAGGCACTGGGTTGCTTGGAATTGGACGAAGAAGACCTCGCTTTGTGCAGCTTCGTCTGCCCGGGCAAATACGAATACGGCCCGCTGTTGCGCAAGGTGCTGGAAACCATTGAGAAGGAAGGCTGATTATGGGCTTGAAACATTTTCTTGAAAAAATCGAACCGCACTTCCTGCCGGGTGGCAAACATGAAAAATGGTATGCCCTCTACGAAGCTGCGGCGACGATTTTCTATACATCAGGCGCGGTAACGCGCAAAGCGGCCCACGTCCGCGATGCGCTCGACTCCAAGCGTATGATGATTTTGGTGTGGCTGGCTTTGTTCCCTGCCATGTTCTACGGTATGTACAACGTCGGCGTACAGGCATTTGGTGCGTTAACGCCTGATTTGTTGCAACAAAATATCGCCAACGACTGGCATTACGCCCTTGCCAACGCTTTGGGCATCAATATGTCGTCTGAAGCGGGCGTATTGAGCAAAATGCTGTTCGGCGCGATTTTCTTCCTGCCGATTTACGCGACTGTATTTGTTGTGGGCGGCTTCTGGGAAGTCTTGTTCGCCACTGTACGCAAACACGAAATCAACGAAGGTTTCTTCGTGACTTCGATTCTGTTTGCTTTGATCGTTCCCCCTACCCTGCCTTTGTGGCAAGCGGCTTTGGGTATTTCTTTCGGCGTTGTGGTTGCGAAAGAAGTATTCGGCGGTACGGGTAAAAACTTCATGAACCCTGCTCTTGCAGGCCGTGCGTTCCTGTTCTTCGCCTACCCTGCCAACATTACCGGTGACACCGTTTGGACTGCGGTTGACGGCTATTCCGGTGCCACTGCTTTGGCTCAATGGGCTGCACACGGTTCGGAAGGTCTGAAAAACGCCGTTACCAATCAATCCATTACTTGGATGGATGCGTTTATCGGTAACGTGCCCGGCTCAATCGGCGAAGTATCCACTTTGGCGCTCTTAATCGGCGGCGCGTTTATCGTGTTTGCCCGCATTGCCTCTTGGCGCATTATTGCCGGCGTGATGATCGGCATGATTGCCATGTCTTCGCTGTTTAACTTCATCGGTTCGGACACCAACGCCATGTTCTCCATGCCTTGGTACTGGCACTTGGTAGTCGGAGGCTTCGCCATCGGTATGCTGTTTATGGCGACCGACCCCGTTTCCGCTTCCTTTACCAATGTCGGCAAATGGTGGTACGGCGCGCTTATCGGTGTAATGTGCGTATTGATCCGCGTGGTCAACCCTGCTTACCCCGAAGGCATGATGTTGGCGATTCTGTTTGCCAACCTGTTTGCCCCGATTTTCGACTATTTCGTCGCACAAGCGAACATCAAACGCAGAAAGGCGCGCAGCAATGGCTAAGAAATTCGATAAAGACAGCTTCAGCGGCACGCTGATTGTGGTATTGGTTGTCAGCCTGATTTGTTCCATCATCGTTGCTGGTGCGGTCGTTGGCTTGAAACCCATCCAAGAAAAACAAAAACTCCAAGATAAACAAGGCTATATCTTGAGCGTAGCCGGTTTGATGGATAAAAACACCGACATCAGCAAAACCTTTGCCGAGCGTATCGAGCAACGTGTCGTGGACTTAGCAACCGGCGAATACGTCGCCGATGCGCCTAAAGACTTCAGCGCACGCGTTGCCGGCAAAGACCCTGCCCAAAGCATCCAAATCAAACCTGAAGACGATTTGGCAGGCATCAAAAGCCGTGCCAAATACACTGAGGTTTACTTGGTAAAAGGCGAAGACGGCAAAGTCAGCCAAATCATCCTGCCTATGCACGGCAACGGTTTGTGGTCTGTCATGTACGGTTTTGTCGCCATTCAACCTGACGGCAACACCATCAACGGCATTACCTACTACGACCAAGGTGAAACCCCGGGTTTGGGCGGCGAAATCGGCAACCCTCTGTGGCAAAAAAAATTCGTCGGCAAAAAACTGTTTGACGAACAAGGCAAATTTGCCCTGCATGTCGGCAAAGGAGCAAGCTCAGACAAAGAACACGGCGTAGATGCCCTCTCCGGCGCATCGCTGACGTCTAAAGGTGTGCAAGGTTCGTTCGACTACTGGTTCGGCGAAAACGGCTATATCCCCTACCTGAACAAATTGAAATCAGCAGGAGCACAATAATGGCTGACATGAAACGCTTGAAACATTTGATGTTTTCACCCTTTATCGACAACAACCCGATTGCCTTGCAGGTTTTGGGTATTTGTTCGGCTTTGGCGGTTACCACCAAACTTCAGACGGCCATCGTAATGGGTATTTCCGTAGCTTTGGTAACCGGTTTTTCCAGCTTCTTCATTTCTTTGGTACGCAACTACATCCCCAACAGCATCCGTATTATCGTGCAAATGGCGATTGTTGCTTCCTTGGTAACGCTGGTTGACCAACTGCTCCAAGCCTTTGCTTATGAGCTGTCCAAACAGCTCTCCGTATTCGTCGGCCTGATTATTACCAACTGTATCGTAATGGGCCGTGCCGAAGCATTCGCAATGAAAGAGCCGCCGCTGGAAAGCTTGGTTGACGGTATCGGCAACGGCGCAGGTTACGGCATGATGTTGATCATCATCGCAACCATCCGCGAACTGATCGGCTCTGGCAAGCTCTTTGGCTACACCATTTTCCAAACCGTACAAGATGGCGGCTGGTATCAAACCAACGGCTTGTTCCTGCTCGCCCCCAGCGCGTTCTTCATCATCGGCTTCTTGGTATGGGGGCTGCGCACTTGGAAACCTGAACAGGCGGAGAAATAACACATGGAACATTACTTAAGCCTCTTTGTAAAATCCGTCTTTCTGGAAAACATGGCACTTTCCTTCTTCTTGGGGATGTGTACATTTTTGGCGGTATCTAAAAAAGTATCCACTGCGTTCGGTTTGGGCGTGGCTGTAACTTTCGTACTCGGCCTGTCCGTCCCTGCCAACCAACTGGTTTACTCGCTGTTGAAAGACGGCGCGCTGGTTGAAGGCGTGGACCTGACCTTCCTGAAATTCATCACCTTCATCGGCGTGATTGCCGCTTTGGTGCAGATTTTGGAAATGTTCTTGGACAAATTCGTCCCTGCCCTTTACAACGCATTGGGTATCTACCTGCCTCTGATTACCGTAAACTGCGCGATTTTCGGTGCCGTATCGTTTATGGCGCAACGCGAATACAACTTCGGTGAGTCCGTTGTATACGGTTTCGGTGCAGGTTTGGGCTGGCTTTTGGCTATTGTCGCTTTGGCGGGCATTACTGAAAAAATGAAATATTCGGATGTCCCTAAAGGCCTCAAAGGCTTGGGTATTACCTTTATTGCCGCTGGCCTGATGGCAATGGCGTTTATGTCGTTCTCCGGCATCCAGTTATAAGAAAGGAATCGGCATGGAGATTATTTTAGGTATCGTGATGTTTACCCTCATCGTCTTGGTTTTGGCACTGATGATTCTGTTTGCCAAATCCAAGTTGGTGAGCGAAGGCGACATCACCATCAAAGTCAATAACGAAAAAGAGCTGACGATGCCTGCCGGCGGCAAACTGCTGGGTGCGCTTGCCAGCCAAGGCATCTTCGTTCCTTCCGCCTGCGGTGGCGGCGGCTCATGCGGCCAGTGCCGCGTTGTCGTGAAAAGCGGTGGCGGCGACATTCTGCCAACCGAATTGTCCCACATCAGCAAACGCGAAGCGCGCGAAGGCTGCCGTCTGTCTTGTCAGGTCAACGTTAAAACCGATATGGACATCGAAGTACCGGAAGAAGTGTTCGGTGTGAAAAAATGGGAATGTACTGTCATCTCCAATGACAACAAAGCAACGTTCATTAAAGAACTCAAGCTTGCCATTCCCGAAGGCGAAGAAGTTCCCTTCCGCGCCGGTGGCTACATTCAAATCGAAGCCCCGCCGCACACCGTTGCCTACAAAGACTTCGACATTCCTAAGGAATACCACGAAGACTGGGACAAATACAATCTGTGGCAATATGTTTCCAAAGTGGATGAGCCGATTTTGCGTGCCTACTCTATGGCTTCATACCCTGAAGAAAAAGGCATCATTATGCTGAACGTGCGTATCGCCACGCCACCTCCGCGCGTACCTGATGCGCCTCCGGGACAAATGTCTTCTTACATCTGGTCGCTTAAACCCGGTGATAAAGTAACCATCTCCGGTCCGTTCGGCGAATTCTTTGCAAAAGATACCGATGCCGAAATGGTATTTATCGGCGGCGGTGCGGGTATGGCTCCGATGCGTTCTCACATTTTCGACCAACTGAAACGTTTGAACTCCAAACGTAAGATTACCTTCTGGTATGGTGCACGTTCTAAACGCGAGATGTTCTATGTCGAAGACTTCGACCAACTCGCAGCAGAATTCCCGAACTTCACATGGCACGTCGCCCTGTCCGACCCATTGCCTGAAGACAACTGGGACGGTTACACAGGCTTCATTCACAACGTGGTTTACGAAAACCACCTGAAAAACCATGAAGCACCGGAAGACTGCGAATTCTACATGTGCGGCCCTCCGATCATGAACCAGTCCGTGATCAAAATGCTCAAAGACTTGGGCGTGGAAGACGAAAACATCCTCTTGGACGATTTCGGCGGCTAACAAACAAAAAGGAAGAAACTTCGGTTTCTTCCTTTTTTATTGCCAGGCCGTCTGAAAACCATACTTTCAGACGGCCTGAACCTTTCTTTTACGATACAATAAAGGCTTCAAAAAATAATCCGCAAATCCCTTATGCCGTTTCTTTCCAATTCGTTTTACCGTCCGATAATCGTTTGTACCGTTGCCATCGTTTCCGCACTCACACTCTCTGCCTGCCAACCTGAAAAACAACAAACCATTACCCTGCAAGGCGAGACCATGGGCACGACCTATACCGTCAAATATCTTTCAGACGGCCAAGACAAACTCCCCTCCCCTGCCGAAATACAAAAACGCATTGATGACGCGCTTAAAGAAGTCAATCGGCAAATGTCTACCTACCAGACCGATTCCGAAATCAGCCAATTCAACCAGCTGCGCACCGTCAATCAGGCAATGCCCATTTCCCAAGACTTTGCCTATGTAACCGGCGAAGCCTTGCGTTTAAGCAAACTGACGCACGGCGCACTGGACGTAACCGTCGGCCCTTTGGTCAACCTTTGGGGATTCGGCCCGCAAAAAGAAATCACACACGAACCGACTGCGCAAGAAATCCAACATGCTTCAGAAATGGTCGGTACGGACAAACTCAAACTTTCCCAAGACGGCCAGCAGCCTACACTAGCGAAAACCCATCCCGAAGTCTATTTAGACCTATCCTCCATCGCCAAAGGCTTTGGCGTGGATAAAACCGCTGCCGAACTTGAAAAACTCAATATCGGCAATTATTTGGTAGAAATCGGGGGCGAGTTGCATGGCAAAGGCCATAATGCGCAAGGCAACCCTTGGCGTATCGGCATCGAGCAGCCCAATATCATTCAAGGCGGAGCAAC
This sequence comes from Neisseria sp. P0014.S002, assembly GCF_051958295.1. NCBI lineage: Bacteria > Pseudomonadati > Pseudomonadota > Betaproteobacteria > Neisseriales > Neisseriaceae > Neisseria > Neisseria sp. P0014.S002. Next base: position 132,302 of record NZ_JBQCVO010000003.1, read on the forward strand.
CCAAATCACCATTCCATTGGACAATAAATCACTGGCTACGTCCGGCGACTACCGCATTTTCCATGTTGATAAGTCAGGCCGCCGCCTTTCCCATATCATCAACCCTAAAACCAAACAACCCATCAGCCACAACCTTGCTTCCATCAGCGTAGTAGCTGAAAACGCCACACTTGCAGACGGCCTTTCAACCGGCTTATTCGTCCTCGGAGAAACCGAAGCACTTAAACTTGCCGAGCAAGAAAATCTCGCCGTTTTCCTTATCATCCGAACTCCGCAAGGCGGCTACCATACTGAAATGTCCAGCGCATTCAAAAAATTATTAAACTAACCTTCAGGAATACACACATGAAAACCCTCCTCCTTACTTTCGGTATCTTTATCCTTGTCATCCTCGGCATGGCAGTCGGCTATATTTTCTCCAAACGCACCATCAAAGGCAGCTGCGGCGGCATTTCCTCTCTCGGTATGAAGAAAATGTGCGATTGCGATACGCCATGCGATACCTTGCAAAAAGAGCTGGGTAAAAAACAACATTCCGACAACCAAGGCATCAAGGTCGATCATTAAGTCATTGTTGAATGTTTACTCATGATTTAAGGCTGCTTATCTCCTATCAGGCCGTCTGAAAAATAAAAGAGCGCAATCCCAATGGATACACGCTCTTTTATTTTGCCTCTTATTAAAGCAATTCAAAAATATCTTGCATACACATTTGAAACAAGCCTCCAAACCAATCGGGAAATAAAAAAGAAAAGCTCCTGCAAAACAGGAGCTTTTTCTTGGAAGAAACCGGATTATTTCAATTTAGTTTCTTTGTAAATAACGTGTTTACGGGCTACTGGGTCAAATTTTTTGATTTCCAGTTTGCCAGGCATAGTACGTTTGTTTTTAGTAGTTGTGTAGAAGTGACCAGTACCAGCGCTGGACTCCAGTTTGATTTTATCGCGCATTGCAGTAATCCTTAATTAATGGTGTTTAAATTAAGCTTCGCCGCGAGCACGCAAATCAGCCAATACGACATCAATGCCTACTTTATCGATGGTGCGCAATGCAGCGTTAGAAACGCGCAGGCGAACCCAGCGGTTTTCACTTTCTACCCAGAAACGACGTGATTGCAAGTTAGGCAAAAAACGACGTTTGGTTTTGTTGTTGGCGTGTGATACGTTATTGCCAGACATCGGGCGCTTACCGGTCACTTTGCAAACTCGTGCCATGGTTAGTCTCCAAACTTCTAAAATAGTAAAACGCGATTTATACCACGAAATCCGCCTTCAGTTCAAGTCGTTTGCTGAAAAAACGGGATTTGTGGAAATAAATCTTCTCAATATGTTGCATCTGCGAAACGGTATTTCGCAAAGCCTTAACTTTTCAATTATAACGGATTTCTTTAAAAAAATCATCTGTCGTTTGCGTGGCCGGCGAAATAAACAGGCCGTCTGAACATTTCAGACGGCCTGTTTGTTATCATGCCTTTTTCTTCAATGCCGCATTCAAAATGCAGCCGAGTATAAAGCAGGCTAAAGAGGGAACAACCCATCCTAAACCGATATTGTAAAACGGCAATGCGCGCTCGATGGCAGCCGCGGTTTCGGCATCAAATCCAAACGCGGCCTTATAGGCATCGAGTAAGCCAACCATAAGAGCCGCCATCATGGTACAGAAATAGACAATACGGCCGCCGCCAAACAATTTATCTGTCAAAGCCAGCAGAATAATAACGATGGTCAGCGGATACAACAGCATCAACATAGGGATAGAAAACTGCAAAATCGCTGACAGGCCTTTGTTGGCCAACAGGATAGACACCACCGTATTCAGTATCACAAAGATTTTATAAGAAATACCCGGGCAAAGACGGTTGAAATATTCGGCGCATGAAGTAATCAAGCCAACCGCCGTACTCAGACAGGCAAGCAACACCATGACGCCAAGCAACACAATACCGGCCGTACCGAAATAGTGCTGTGCGGTTTTAGATAAAACCGACGCTCCGTTTTCCTGCAAGCCGATACCTGCCACACCTGTCGCGCCCATATAGCCGATAAACAGGTAAACCACTGCCAAACAAGAAGCCGCCAACACACCGGAAATCGTCGTGGTCTTCAGCAAGTCCGCGCGGTTGTCCACGCCCATGGCGCGAACAGCATCAATGACGATAATGGCAAACACCAGCGAAGCCAGCGCGTCCATGGTGCCGTAGCCTTCCAAAATGCCTTTAACCAACGGATAAGTGGCAAAATCGCCTTGCGCCGCCTGCGGCACACCCATCGGATTAATGGCGGCATAGCCGACCAATATCGCAATTGACAACAACAAAACAGGCGTGAGGATTTTACCGATACGGTCAACCAGCTTACCTGGAGAAACCGACAGCCAATAAGTAATACCGAAAAACACCAAGCTGAATACGGCCAATGCGATGTTTTTCCAAGATTCGTCAATGAAAGGGGAAATCGCAGTTTCAAAAGACACAGTCGCCGTACGCGGCATGGCAAACAAAGGGCCGATTGCCAGATAGAGCGCAGTGGCAAAAGTCACGCCGTACCAAGGCGCAACACGGGAGGCTAATGCTTCCACATCGCGCGAGCCGGAATAGCCGACGGCAATCACACCCAGCAATGGCAAACCCGCCCCTGTCAGCAAAAAGCCAAACATCGCCGAAAGCCAGTTTTCACCGGCCTGTTGTCCCAAAAAAGCAGGAAAAATCAGGTTCCCCGCCCCAAAAAACAGGGCAAACAACATTAAGCCCACTGCCCATAAAGAAGCTTTGGTATGGCTTGTCGTCGAATCCATTTTAGTTCTCTTTATTCAAATTCTCGTTATCGGTTTCATCGGTTTCAAGGCCGTCTGAAAGCATTTTGGCTTCATTTGTTTCCAAACCGTCTTTCAGGCTGATTTCAATTTCCCCATAATTTTCAGGCTGCACGATACGCACTAAGCCTTCTTTAGCCAATTCCAGCAATGCAATAAAATTGACCACTACATATGTCGCGCCCTGCTCCGGCTTAAACAAATCGCTAAACTTGCTGATACCACTTTCGTTCAAGCGACGCAAAATCGCCGTCATCTGCGCGCGCACGGAAATGGTTTCCCGCACCACTTCATGACTGCGTGTATGCTTGGCACGCGACAAAATACCCAACCAAGCCTGCGTCAAATCAGCAACGTACACTTCCGGCAACTTCGCTTCGATCGCAATTTCCAACGGCAAATACGCCCAAGTAAAATCACGCCCAGCACGCGGCAATGCGTCCAAACCCTGAGCCGCCAGTTTCATCTGTTCGTAAGCCAAAAGACGGCGCACCAACTCAGCACGCGGATCCGCCTCTTCATCCTCAACTTCTTCAGGACGCGGCAGAAGCAGGCGCGATTTAATTTCAATCAACATCGCCGCCATCAGCAGGTATTCCGCCGCCAAATCAAACTGATACGCTTCCATTTGGGCAATATAGTGCAGATACTGCTCGGTAATCTTCACCATCGGAATATCGAGGACATCGATATTTTGCTTGCGGATAAGGTACAGCAGTAAATCCAACGGCCCTTGGAAGCTGCTCAATACCACCTTCAACGCATCAGGCGGAATAAACAAATCCTGCGGCACATCGGTGACAGGCTGACCGAACACCCACGCAACGGTATGTTCAGACGGCGTTGCGGCAGTGGAAGAAATAAGGTGTTCTGAAGGCATGGTTAAAGGGTCTTTTTCTTTTTAAGTTTAGTAAGAAGTTTCATCAACAAAAGGCCGTCTGAAATGAGGACAGCCCGTTTTTAATATAAAAATCAACGTTTTTTACGATTGATTTGCAAAGAAACAATGGCAACGGCAAAGGTCTGGGCCAAGGCCATCCCCAACAGCGGCAGGCTGGCAAAAACTGTACCCGTCAGTACCGAGCCAATATCTCGGGACAACACAAAACCATCCCTCGCAAGCATCGCCACGATCAAAGCCAACAGCAACAAACTTTCGCAGCCGACCAAAAACCAAATCATTTTAACCGAACGGCGTTTGCGCCATTTCATAATACCGGCGTGCAAAAGGCTAAATATCACAATAGACAGAAACGGATAAAGAAAAGTGGTGAGTGGGCGGTCATAACCGCTTTGCACACACAAATAATCGCCCGGCAGCGTATTGCATTCCATCACATCGAGAAACATCGGATCGACAGCATACATCAACACGCCGAACCATACCGCATAAATCAGACTAGCAATAAAGTAGGCTTTAAAAAATCGGCTCATAGGCAAAAAAGGTCGTCTGAAAAAATAAATTTCAAAAGGCTTAAACCCACATCAAATTTTCTGATTGGCATTTGCAGAAGAGTCCAACACACTCAGGGCTTGAACTGCTGCCATGCCATAAACAGGCAATCCAAAAAAAATGACTCCCGTTATTGCCGTCCAACTACTATCCAGACTACTCCACTCCCACAGTAAAAAAACAAACCAAACAATCCACCATTCGATGATAGGCAAGGCAAGAGTCGTTAAAGTTGTACAGCGTTTGGTCCACTTCATAATGCCGGCATTGAGTAGGGACAATAACATTACAGATAAAAACGGAAAGAAGAAAAACTCCAAAGATGCTTTCTCAAAAGCCGACATTTCATGAGCTCGTGAACAATACTGTAGACGCTGTTCATTTTCAGGGTCAATATCAAAACAATCGAATCCTGTAAGCAGCAAATCGACACCGTACATCAACAAACCAAAGACAATTGCATAAATCAGACTACTGATAAAGTAGGCTTTAAAAAATCGATTCATCTCACTTCCGTCCCGCAATATGCTCCACCGCCGCCTGCGCACAATACAATCCAAACGAAGCCGTCACCAGCATACTCGCGCCGTAGCCCGCGCAGGACAAACCTTGCGGCGCGGCATCGGTCGAACACGCTTCGCCGGATTGTGGCGGCGTAATATTCTCGGTTGAATAGACGCAAGGCACGCGCATTTTTTCTTTGGTATCGCGGCTGAAGCCGTAGCGTTTGCGCAAGGTGTAGCGCAAATTGGAAAGCAGAGGATCGTGGGTAACGCGGCTCAAATCGGCGGTTTGAATCAAAGCCGGATTTTTCTGTCCGCCCGCGCCGCCGCTGATAATAAACGGTTGTTTATGTTGCACGAAATACGCCGCCATCGCCGCTTTGACACGGATTTGATCAATGGCGTCAATGACAAAGTCAAAAGGCCGTCTAAAAAGCTCGTCCAGATTGTCTTCGGTAACAAAATCTTCAATTTCCGTCACTTCGCATTGCGGATTGATTTGGGCGATGCGTTCGCGCAAAGCGGTAACTTTTGCCTTACCGAAATCATCGGTCAAAGCGTGCAATTGGCGATTGACATTGGACTCGGCAACGTTGTCCAAATCAATCAGCGTTAAACGACCGATACCGCTCCTCGCCAAAGCTTCCACCGCCCACGAGCCGACGCCGCCGACACCGACCACGCATACATGCGCACATGAAAAGCGCGCCAGTGCTTCGTCTCCGTAAAGTCTGGCAATGCCGCCAAAGCGGCGCGAAGAAAGAAAAGCGGCGTCCTGCATAAGTAACCTTGTGATATATCAATAAATTAATGAAAAACGCCACAGGCGAATCGGACCGATATTATACTTGAAAGCAGATGGGCTGTTGTACCCGCCCGAAAGAGTTTATAATCGTTTCACATTCAGACAAGTTCTGATTTCATATTAAACGAAAGTGCCGCTACTCGGCGCAAAAGGAGAATAAATATGTACAAACATCTGGTTGTAGCCGTTGACGGTAGCGAGACTTCCCTCAATGCATTGAAACACGCCGCCGAACTGGCAAGCCTCAACAAAGCCCAACTGACTTTGGTTCACGTTGCCAACCCTGCCGAATACATGGCTTTGGCTCCTGAATTCCTGCAACACGAAAGCTATGAAGCCGCCGCAGTGGCTCAAGGTAACGAAGTTTTGGATTTCGCAGAAAAAACAGCGCGTGAAAGCGGCGTTGAAAACATCGTGAAACACCTGTTGGTTGCCAACAAAGGTGCGCGCGAAATGGCGCAAGACTTGGTTGACTACGCCGACAACAACGGCGCAGACCTGCTGGTACTCGGCACACACGGCCGCACCGGCCTGATGCACCTGCTGATGGGCAGCTTCGCCGAGACCGTCATGCGTCAAAGCCACCTGCCTCTGCTGATTATCCGCAGCAAAGCCGAAGAAGCATAATCAAGCATTGATTTAAAATAGCGAAAGGCCGTCTGAATATTTTTCAGACGGCCTTTTTTTCACATGACAGCTTCAGCTTTTATTTCGCCATTTCTTTGAACACTTCGTGTGCCACAGCAATGGTTTCGTCAATCAGCTCAGGCGTATGCGTGGCGGAAACAAAACCGGCTTCGTAAGCTGACGGGCCGAATGCGACATTGCGGTCGAGCATACCGTGGAAGAAATGTTTGAAACCGTCGATATTGGAACGCGCCATGTCGGCATAGTTTTGCGGCGTATGGCTGGCAAAATACAAACCAAACATGCCACCCACGCTGTCCGCCGTAAATTCAACGCCATGTGCTTTAGCCGCATCGGCAATACCGTTGGCAAGGCGTTGGGTCAAGGCAGTCAGGTTTTCATAGAAGCCTTCGCGCTGAATGATTTCCAGCGTTTTCAAACCGGCGGCAACCGCAATCGGATTGCCGGACAATGTACCTGCCTGATACACGCCGCCCAATGGGGAAATACATTCCATAATGTCTTTACGGCCACCGAACGCCGCCAAAGGCATACCGCCGCCGATCACTTTGCCCATGGTGGTCAAATCAGGCTTGATGCCGTGCAAAGATTGCGCACCGCCCAGCGCCACGCGGAAGCCGGTCATCACTTCGTCGTAAATCAACACGGCACCGTGTTTTTCAGTCAATTCGCGCAAGGCTTTGACAAAGGCTTCAGACGGCCTAACCAGATTCATATTGCCGACAAAAGGCTCCAAAATCACACAGGCAATGTCATTACCGCTTTGAGCAAAGGCTTCTTCCAGTTGGGCGATATTGTTGTACTCGAGTACCAAAGTATGTTTGGTAAAATCGGCAGGCACACCGGCGGAAGAAGGATTGCCAAACGTCAACAGGCCGCTGCCTGCTTTCACCAACAGGCTGTCGGAATGGCCGTGGTAGCAGCCTTCAAACTTGATGATTTTGTCGCGGCCGGTAAAACCGCGTGCCAGACGGATGGCGGTCATCGTTGCTTCCGTGCCGGAGCTGACAAGGCGCAGCTGCTCGACGGACGGCATGATTTTGGCGATTTCTTCGGCAATGACAATTTCGCCTTCAGTTGGCGCACCAAACGACAAACCGCCCAATGCTGCTTCGCGCACGGCTTCAATGACTTCGGGATGGGCATGGCCGACAATCGCGGGGCCCCAAGAGCCGACATAGTCGGTATAACGCGTGCCGTTTTCATCCCAAACATACGCGCCTTCTGCCTTTTTGATAAAGCGCGGCACGCCGCCGACGCTGCCGAATGCGCGCACAGGAGAGTTTACGCCGCCGGGAATAATGGCTTTGGCGCGGTTGAACAAGCTTTCATTACGGTTCATGGTCAATTCTTTCGTAAGAGGTCGTCTGAAAATCAAATCGGAGCCATTTTAACACCAAATCCTTTTCAGACGGCCCAAGCTTCAAAATAAGAATCGGGAGCAAAATCAAAATTATTCTTTAAAAACAAACACTCTATCCACATTTTTCCTGCTTGTGCTATAATCCGCGACCTATTGAAACAATAAAAGAAAAGCATCATGTTACGCGGATTCATACTCAGCCTCGCCCTTTTGGCGTCCTCCCTCGTCCATGCACAACGCAGCCTGCCTGATGATATGGACGTGGCCGTTTTAAAAACTGTCGATCTGCCTTATCTGAAAGTCAGCAAAGGTGGTTTTTCTTGGACGCGCCTGCTGACCTTGGGCATTGTGGACGGCAATGCGGCCAAACTGCAAATCACCCGCTTCACCAAAATCCACGATGAAAACGATCGTTTCATCCCCATGGGCCGCCTGCTGAACCAAACCGGCAAAGCCGTCGCGTTCAAATACAACGAAGAAAGCCGCCTCGTCCGCGAAATCTGGATTTTGACCGACGCCGAAGCCGACAGGTTCATCGAACACGCCAAAAAGCAGAAAAAGGCGGAAGAATAATTTTTCAGACGGCCCGAATATTTCACAGGCCGTCTGAACCCTTTTACAACAAGCAAATCAATCAAAACAAACCATGAAAAAAGTATTTATCCGCACCTTCGGGTGCCAAATGAACGAATACGACAGCGAAAAAATGCTGTCCGTCCTCGCCGAAGAACACGGCGGCATCGAGCAGGTTACCCAACCTGACGACGCCGACATCATCTTGTTCAACACCTGCTCCGTGCGTGAAAAAGCGCAAGAGAAAGTCTTCTCCGACTTAGGCCGCGTACGTCCGCTCAAAGAAAAAAATCCCGACCTCATCATCGGCGTTGCCGGCTGCGTTGCCTCTCAAGAAGGCGAAAATATCGTCAAACGCGCTCCGTATGTGGACGTGGTTTTCGGTCCGCAAACGCTGCACCGCCTGCCCAAACTCATCGTCGACAAAGAAACCACCGGCCTGTCTCAAATCGACATTTCCTTCCCAGAAATCGAGAAATTCGACCACCTGCCGCCTGCGCGCGTAGAAGGCGGTTCGGCATTCATTTCCATTATGGAAGGCTGCTCCAAATACTGCTCTTACTGCGTCGTCCCTTACACCCGCGGCGAAGAATTCTCCCGCCCACTTAACGACGTATTGACTGAAATTGCCGGTTTGGCGCAACAAGGCGTTAAAGAAATCAACCTCTTAGGCCAAAACGTCAATGCCTATCGCGGTGAAATGGAAAACGGCGAAATCTGCGACTTTGCCACCTTGTTGCGCATCGTCCACGAAATCCCCGGCATCGAACGCCTGCGCTTTACCACCAGCCATCCGCGCGAATTTACCGACGCGATTATCGAGTGCTACCGCGACCTGCCGAAGCTGGTTTCCCACCTGCACCTGCCGATTCAAAGCGGTTCCGACCGCGTATTAAGCGCGATGAAACGCGGCTACACCGCCTTGGAATACAAATCCATCATCCGCAAACTGCGTGCCATCCGTCCTGATTTGTGCCTCAGCTCCGACTTTATCGTCGGCTTCCCGGGCGAGACCGAGCGCGAGTTCGAGCAAACCTTGAAATTGGTCAAAGACATTGCCTTCGACTTGAGCTTCGTCTTTATTTACAGTCCACGCCCTGGCACGCCTGCCGCCAACCTGCACGACGACACGCCGCACGAAGAAAAAGTGCGCCGCCTCGAAGCTTTGAACGAAGTCATCGAAGCCGAAACCGCGCGCATCAACCAAACCATGGTCGGCACGGTTCAACGCTGCTTGGTTGAAGGCATCTCCAAAAAAGACCCTGACCAACTGCAAGCCCGTACCGCCAACAACCGCGTGGTCAACTTTACCGGCACACCCGACATGATCAACCAAATGATCGATTTGGAAATCACCGAAGCCTACACCTTCTCCCTGAAAGGCAAACCGGTATAAGCACACACAAACAAAGGCCGTCTGAAACTGTTCAGACGGCCTTTATCTTGGTTCGGCCCGGCATTATCTGATTCATGTATTTTTATTACCCGAACAAAAGGCTTTTCAGTATAATACCGCCCGAAAATTCCCTTATCTGTTGAGAAGTTAAGGCCAAAAACCAAACTTTTTGCAGACCAATCCGACGATGCCGTCCCGCAAGCGGCTTTCCCAAAAGGAATATTTTTAAATGAGTTCTTCAAATCAAAGCGTTTTGGAACGATTGTTCAACCTGAGTGCCAATCAGACCAACGTCCGCACTGAAATCATGGCCGGTTTGACCACCTTCCTCGCCATGTGTTACATCATCATCGTCAACCCCCTGATTTTGGGCGAAACCGGCATGGATATGGGCGCAGTATTTGTGGCCACCTGTATCGCCTCCGCCATCGGCTGTTTCGTGATGGGCTTTGTCGGCAACTACCCGATCGCCCTAGCTCCGGGCATGGGTTTGAACGCCTACTTTACCTTTGCCGTCGTCAAAGGCATAGGCGTGGACTGGCGTGTGGCTTTGGGTGCCGTCTTCATCTCCGGCATTATTTTCATCCTGTTCAGCTTCTTTAAAGTGCGTGAAATGCTGGTCAACGCCCTGCCTATGGGTTTGAAAATGTCGATTGCCGCAGGCATCGGCCTCTTCTTGGCATTGATTGCGCTCAAAGGCGCAGGCGTGATTGTGGCCAATCCTGCCACATTGGTCGGCTTGGGTGACATCCACCAGCCTACCGCCCTGCTGGCAATGGCTGGCTTTGTCATGGTGGTTGCACTTGGCCACTTCCGCGTTAAAGGCTCCATCATCATTACCATTCTGACGCTGACCGCTATCTCCACCATCTTGGGCTTGAGCGAGTTCAAAGGCGTGGTCGGCGAAGTTCCGAGCATTGCGCCAACCTTCATGCAGATGGACTTCAAAGGCTTGTTTACCGTCAGCATGGTCAGCGTGATTTTTGTATTCTTCCTGGTTGACCTGTTTGACTCTACCGGCACATTGGTCGGCGTTTCCCACCGCGCAGGCCTGTTGCAAGACGGCAAACTGCCGCGTTTGAAACGCGCCCTGCTTGCCGACTCTACCGCCATTATCGCAGGCGCCGCCTTGGGTACTTCTTCTACTACCCCTTACGTTGAAAGCGCGGCAGGCGTTTCTGCCGGCGGCCGTACCGGCCTGACTGCCGTCACCGTCGGCGTACTGATGCTGGCCTGTCTGATTTTCTCCCCGCTGGTTCAAAGCATTCCTGCATTCGCTACCGCACCCGCCCTGCTCTATGTTGGCGCGCAAATGTTGCGCAGCGCGCGCGAAATCGATTGGGACGACATGACCGAAGCCGCACCGGCATTCCTGACCATCGTCTTCATGCCGTTTACCTACTCGATTGCCGACGGTATTGCGTTCGGCTTTATCAGCTACACACTCATCAAACTCTTGTGCAACCGCACCCAAGACGTACCGCCTATGGTATGGATTGTCGCCGTATTGTGGGCATTGAAATTCTGGTTCTTGGGTTAAACCGTTCAAAAGAACAGGCCGTCTGAAAACTTTTCAGACGGCCTGTTTTATTTTACCCAGCGTTTAAAGCTGTTGGTAAAAAATTATTTTTTCGCTTTTTTAGCAGCAGCTTTCGCGCCTTTGTCCAGTGCGCAGAAGCGGGTAACGATTTGATCAACTACTTCTTGTTTACCGTTTACTTCGGTAGTACCGCGGATAGTCAGCATGTTGCCGTCAACTTTGTCTACGTTGGCTGCAGTGGCTGCCTCAGCAACCCAAGCGACATTGCCGCCCCAGAATGCGTTTACATCTTTGCTGCTGTCAGTGATACGGAACAGGTTTTCAGTTAATTGACCTTTGTATTTTACTTGTGCAGCAACAACTTCGTTGCCTTTGAAGCCGTACATTACGCTCAGAGGCTCTTTGCCGTCTTTACCGCATTTGTAGTGAACTTCTTTAGTACCGTCGATAGAGTCTACTTTCAAAGTATTAGGTACTGGAGCTTGAGCTTGTTGAGCCTGAGCTTGAGTTTGTTGTTGCGCAGTAGGCGCAGCTTTGGCTTCAGGTTTGGCTTTAGAACCGCTGCTACATGCAGTCAGGGCAACAGCCGCCAAAACAGCAGGAACGATTAATTTAACATTCATATTCATAATTGACTCCCAAATGGTTTCAATAAAAAACCGGCAAACGCCGGCTGACATTTACACATTAACAGAGATATTCTGTCTTGTCTTTATTTCAGACGGCATTTTTTAAGAAAAGTTCAAATAAATATTTTTATAATATAAAATCAAATAATTATAAATATGAAATCATGTAAATTCAGGTTTGGGAATTTTTAAGATGAATACTATTGTCAATAAATTGAGTTTTGGCAATGGTAAAATAAGATTGAAAAGCGCATATAGACGACCAAAAGTCTGGGCAATTATTTTACACACTTCTGTCTCTTGACTTGCTGAGCGTTTCAGACGACCTTAGAATACAAACAGTAAATGCAATAAAAAAACGCAATCTGAAACAGATTGCGTTTTTTTGAAAACTGGCACGCCCACGGGGAATCGAACCCCGGTTACCGCCGTGAAAGGGCGATGTCCTAACCGCTAGACGATGGGCGCGGATAAATCTTGTGGCGCACCCGGAGCGATTCGAACGCCCGACCCTCTGGTTCGTAGCCAGATACTCTATCCAACTGAGCTACGGGTGCATCCTCATCACTTCGCAAGTGCGTTGTGAATCAAGAAGACCGAATAATATAGGCTTTGCTGAAACCTGTCTACTCTTTTCACAGATATTTTTTTATATTTTTATTTAACCAATTGAAGTTAAACAATATAAAATTAACGCAAAATCCCTACTCCTGACAAATCCTGTGCCATTTTGGCGGCGGAGTTATCGGTCATGCCGCCGACAAAATCCAAAATCTTCATATAAGCCTGATACAGACTGTCTTCAGGAAGAATCGGATTGTGCTTTTTCAATAATTCCAACGCCAAAGACTGACGTGTTGCCAGCTGTTTTTCAGCAATCAGGGCATATGCGGCAGGGACAAGTAAATCCAAGATGGAGCCTAAACATGGGAACGTGGCGATCTCGGTCAAGAGCTTGGTGTGATGGCGGAAAATCCGTGTTTGCGCCAATTCTTTCGCTTTTGCCAAAGTGTTTTGCACTTGCGGGCTACACAGAGCAAGCAAGTCTTTGCCTTTGAATGTTCCGTCCAGTAAATCGGACTGATGCAGCATAAAGGTTTGTGCGACATCATCAATCGCCTTGCCAATCGCAATGCCGCGCAACATGGCGCAACGCTGGCGGCTGGAGCTGGCGTGCCATGCGCTTTCGGCAAAGGTCAGCTCGGACAAGATACTCTCCACTTCCGTATCCGTGAGCAAATCCAATTCGACGGCATCTTCCAAGTCCAGCAAGGCATAGCAAATATCGTCGGCGGCCTCCATCAAATAAGACAAAGGATGGCGCGCCCAGCTGTCTACTCCTGCGGAAACCAGCCCCAATTCGTCGGCAACTTGACGGATAAACGGCAACTCGGTTTGATAAATATTGAATTTCTTTCTGCCGTTTGGATGTTGCGTTGTCCACGGATACTTCAGCAATGCGCCGATGGCTGCCGCAGTCAGGCGCATTCCGCCCGCCTCCGGATACATTTCAAGGCTGGCGACGATACGCAGGCTATGCGCATTGCCTTCATAAGTTTGAATATCGTTGCGTTCCGCTTCGTTTAATGTGTTCAGATAAATTTGATGTTCAGGCCGTCTGAACCAATCGCGCAAAGCATCTTCGCCGGTATGGCCAAACGGCGGATTGCCCAAATCATGTGCCAAACAGGCAACCTGCACCACGGCACCAATATCGCTGGGCGTATTACCCTGCGGCAGAAAACCGCCGTTGTGCAACATCACGCCCACGCGGTTGCCCAAGCTCCTGCCCACGCTGGCAACTTCAACGCTGTGCGTCAGACGGTTGTGCGTCAAGTCATGTTGCGCCAACGGATGCACCTGCGTTTTACGGCCAAGGCGGCGGAAGGCTCCGGAAAAAACAACCCGGTCGTAGTCGATGTGAAAATCCGTACGCAAAGCATCGGCACCTTCCTGAGTCGATGGGGTAACGGTCGGCACGATTTCGCCGTTTTTGGTACGAAAGCGTTGGGTGGACAATAAGTTTTGCCAATTCATTCGGATGGTCATAAAGGTTCCTCAAGCAAAGTAAAGGCCGTCTGAAACATATTCAGACGGCCTTATGCTTATTTACCGCGCATCAATTCAAAGAAATCGTCGTTATTTTTAGAGTCTTTGAGTTTACCCACCAAAAACTCGGTTGCTTCGATTTCGTCCATAGGATGCAGGAATTTGCGCAAGAGCCACATACGTTGCAACTGATCGTTCGGCACCAGCAATTCTTCGCGGCGCGTACCGGATTTGTTGATACTGATGGCCGGGAACAGGCGTTTTTCTGCCATACGGCGGTCAAGGTGCAATTCCATATTGCCCGTGCCTTTGAATTCTTCGTAAATCACGTCGTCCATGCGGCTGCCGGTTTCAACAAGCGCCGTCGCAATAATGGTAAGCGAACCGCCCTCTTCCACATTGCGCGCTGCGCCGAAGAAGCGTTTCGGACGGTGCAAAGCGTTGGCATCGACACCGCCGGTCAGAATTTTGCCCGAAGTCGGCACGACGGTATTGTAGGCGCGCGCCAAACGGGTAATCGAATCCAGCAGAATCACCACGTCTTTTTTGTGTTCAACCATGCGTTTGGCTTTTTCAATCACCATCTCGGCCACTTGTACATGGCGTTGCGCCGGCTCGTCAAACGTAGAGGAAACCACTTCGCCGCGTACAGAACGGCTCATTTCGGTTACTTCTTCCGGACGCTCGTCAATCAACAGGACAATCAGCTCGACATCGGGATAATTGGCGGTAATCGCATGGGCAATGTTTTGCAACATCACGGTTTTACCGGTTTTAGGCGGCGCAACCAACAATGCACGTTGGCCTTTACCGATTGGGGAAACCAAGTCGATGGCGCGGCCGGTCAGATTCTCTTCGGCTTTGATGTCGCGCTCGAGTTTGAATTGTTCGGTTGGGAATAAAGGCGTGAGGTTTTCAAAAAGGATTTTGTGTTTGCAGACTTCGGGCTGATCGCCGTTGATGGTATCGAGGCGGACAAGCGCGAAATAACGCTCATTGTCTTTAGGCACGCGTACGCTGCCTTCGATGGTGTCGCCGGTATGCAGATTGAAGCGACGGATTTGCGTGGGCGAAACATAAATATCGTCAGGGCCGGCAAGGTAAGAAGTATCCGCGCTGCGCAAGAAACCGAAGCCGTCAGGCAGGATTTCAAGTGTACCGGAGCAGGTGAAGCTAACATTCTGCTTCATCATCTGGCGGACGATGGCAAAAACGAGGTCTTGTTTGCGGAAACGGTTGGCGTTTTCAATGCCATGTTCTTCTGCCATTTCCAAGAGTTTGGAAATGTGGAGGGTTTGGAGTTCTGAAACGTGCATAGTATTGATATATTTTGAATGGTATCAGAGAGATGGCACAAAGGCCGTCTGAAAGTATGAAATCGTACCGCAGGATACGGTAGATTTTTGAGAAAGTTGAATTTTAGGCAGTTGGAGGCAGGGTGTCAAATTTTTAAATCGAACACTGAGGCCGTGACTTGGTCTTATCCTTCAATAAGATTACGGCTGGAAGTAACGTGGCAACCGCAATCTTATTATCAAAAATCCGAGTATTTGCCCAACTTCAGACGGCCTTTTGCCCGTAGCGCATCAGCGTCATACCGCCAACCGCCGCCGCACAACCTGCGACCAGTGAAATATGCAGCGGTTCGCCCAAAAACCACGCCGAAGACAGTACACCGAAAATCGGCACGAGCGTAATATACGCCGCCGCGCTGCCTGCACCCAAAGTCTTCACGCCTTCAAAATACCACGCATAGGCCAATACCGTCGCACCGATAACCAGCCACGCCAAGGCCGTCCAGCCACGCCCATCCATTGCCGCTATTGCCTCAAACGGCAATCCGTCCGTCCACAACGCCACCATCGATAACATCAACGCGCCGATGAACGAAGTTGCCGTCGTTACCGTCAGCGCATCTATCCCGCGTAAAACCGCACGTCCGATTAAGGTATAAGCTGCCCAACAAACCACGCAGCCGAAAATCAGCCACTCTCCTGCCTTGATGCCACCGGATAACACTATCAACGGCTGCCCTTGCGTTACCACCATAATGGCGCCGCCGACCGCCAGCAGCATACCCGCCAAAATCTTCGCATTTAAACGCTCGCCGAAAAACCAAGTCGCCAACAGCAGCGTCAGCACGGGATTCAACGCCACGACCACCGCCGCCTTGCCTGCCGGCATAGTCTGCAAACCCAGCATAAAAAACACCGCATAGCCGCACACACCGACAGAAGCGGCCGCAGTCAAGCCCAGCCATTGCCGCGCCGACAAAGCCGCCAAAGTCGCAAACCTGCTGCGTGCAAACAACCAGCCCAACAACAAAACCGAAGCCAGCACAAACCGAACCGCCCCGCCCGTCAACGGCGGCAGCGACTGCCCCAGCATCCGCCCCATCGGCCAAGACGCACCCCACAACACCGCCATTCCCAGCAGTTTCAAATGTACAGAATAACGTTCCATCTCATCCCTTTTATCGACAAAGGCCGTCTGAAAACCGGATTTCACGTTTTCAGACGGCCTTCAATTTAACGACTGCAAACAGATTACTTAGGCTGCCAAGAATCTTTCAACGTCACCGTGCGGTTGAACACCGGAGTGTCTTTGCTGTGGTCTTTGCGGTCGGTGACGAAATAGCCGATGCGTTCAAACTGCCAACGGCTTTCTGCCGGCAGATCTTTTGCAACAGGTTCGGCGTAGGCGGTGATTTCCTTGATGGATTCTGGATTGAGGAAATCGGTGAACGGCAGGTAGTTGCCGTCTTCGCCGCGCACGGCATCGGGACGCTCGACAGTAAAGAGGCGGTCGTAGAGGCGGACTTTGATTTCGGCGGCGTGTTCGGCAGAAACCCAGTGAATCACGCCTTTGACTTTACGGCCTTCGGGGTTTTTACCCAAGGTATCGTGGTCGATGCTGCATTTGAGTTCAACCACATTGCCTGCCTCATCTTTGACTACTTCATCGCACTTGATGACATAGCCGTGGCGCAAACGCACTTCGCCGCCGGGAATCAGGCGTTTGAAGCCTTTAGGCGGATTCTCGGCGAAGTCGTCGGCTTCGATGTAGATGGTTTGTGAAATAGGTACTTCGCGATCGCCCATTTCCTCGTGGTTCGGATGGAACGCGGCACGGCGGCTTTGGGTTTTACCGGCTTCAAAGTTGGTCAGGGTTACTTTGAGCGGGTTCAAAACCGCCATCAGGCGTGGCGCAGAGTTTTCCAACTCTTCGCGAATCGCGCCTTCCAACACGCTCATGTCGACGATGTTTTCAGATTTGGAAATACCGGCGCGTTTGGCAAACAGGCGCAGGCCTTCGGGCGTGTAACCGCGGCGGCGCATGCCGGAAATGGTCGGCATACGCGGATCATCCCAGCCGGCAACGTGGCCGTCTGAAACCAGTTGGTTCAGCTTGCGTTTGGACGTGATGGAATACAAAAGCTCCAAACGGGAAAACTCGTATTGGCGCGGACGTGTGGCGTGCGGCGCGGGAATGTTGTCCAACACCCAGTCGTACAGCGGACGGTGGGCTTCAAATTCGAGTGTACACAAGGAATGCGTGATGCCTTCGATGGCATCGGAAATGCAATGTGTGTAGTCGTACATCGGATAGATGCACCATTTGTCGCCGGTGTTGTGGTGATGGGCGCGGCGGATGCGGTAGATGACCGGATCGCGCATATTGATGTTGCCTGCCTCCATGTCGATTTTCAGGCGCAGGGTTTTGCTACCGTCTGGAAATTCGCCGTTTTTCATGCGCGTGAACAGGTCGAGGTTTTCTTCGATACTGCGGTCGCGGTAAGGGCTGTTTTTGCCCGCTTCGGTCAGCGTACCGCGGTATTCACGCATTTCTTCTGGCGTCAAATCATCGACATACGCTTTGCCGTCTTTGATTAAACCGACGGCGTAGTCGTAAAGCTGGTCGAAATAGTTGGAAGCGAAACGCGGCTCGCCAGCCCAATGGAAACCGAGCCACTCAACGTCTTCTTTGATGGCGTTGACGTATTCGTCGTTTTCTTTTTCAGGGTTGGTATCGTCAAAACGCAGATTGCACAAGCCGTCGTAAATATACGCCAAACCGAAGTTCAGGCAGATGGATTTGGCGTGGCCGATGTGCAAGTAACCGTTCGGTTCAGGCGGGAAACGGGTTTGGATGGCTGTATGTTTACCGCTTTTGAGGTCTTCTTCGATGATGGTACGGATAAAATGGTTGTCCGCGAATTGGTCTTTATTCAACATAATATTTCTTTGATGGGAAAATGATTTTCTGTTTTCAGACGGCCTGAGCATTCAATCAGGCCGTCTGAAAGGAATGGAATGATGGCTCAATTGTACCCGACTTGGCTACTTTGATACAGGGTCGGCAACCTGCCACGCTACGCCGCGCTCGTTTAAAGTTTTCTGCATGGCGGCGGATGGTGTGCGGTCGGTAAACAGCTTATCGAATGCGCCGATATCGCCCAGTCTGACCAAGGCATTGCTGTTGAACTTGCTGTGATCGACGCCAAGATAGCGCACGCGGGCATTGTTTACCATCGCCTGCATGACGCTGACTTCCTTGTAATCGTCATCTAAAAGCGAGCCGTCGTTTTCTATGCCGTGGGTACTCATGATGGCATAGTCGACTTTGAATTGGTTGATGAAATCGACGGTCGCCACGCCAGTAATACCGCCATCCAAAGGGCGGACCACGCCGGAAGCGATGATGACCGTGTAGTCGGTACGCGCCGCAGTGATGGAGGCGGCGTAGATATTGTTGGTGATAATCCGCAGGTTTTTACGCTGTCTAACCAACTCGGCGGCAACGGCTTCCATGGTGGTGCCGATGCTGATAAACAGCGAGGCATTATCGGGAATGGTGGAAGCAATCAAACGGGCAATGGCGTTTTTTTCCTGCTGCTGATGGTTGCGCTGATCCTGCCCTGCCGTTACGACTGAAACGTCGCCCAAAGATGCGCCGCCATGATAGCGTTTAAGCTGTCCGGTCTCGCTTAACTCTTGCACATCGCGACGTATGGTTTGCGGCGTCACATCCAAATTCGCCGCCAATTCTTCCACCGTCATAAAGTTATGTTCGCGGACAAGGGTGAGGATATGTTCGTGTCTTTGGATTTTGGGTTTCATGGCGTTTCGTTTTATAGGGATAAACCAATGGCCGTCTGAATATTTCAGACGGCCTTTTTATTGTCAAACCGATTACATCTCGAGTTTCTGTTCCAAGCGTTCCATGCACGCGCCCAAGTGGCGGCGCATGACTTTGGTCACACGGTTGCGCTTACCTGCCAGCAACAAATCGAGGATTTCTCGGTGTTCATGGTGCGAATTGGAATCGATGTTGCGCTTTTCTTTGCGAAGCGGATCGGAAACGGCCACAATCAATGAAGAGCGCGCGCACAAGGTATTCATGATTTCAAACAAGACATTATTATCCAACAGCCGCGCCAATTCGACATGGAAGGCATTGGACAGGCGGTTCCAACCCACGCGGTCGCCGCTTTCGGAAGCTGCGCCCTCTTGCTCAATCATGGCGTAAAGCGGTTGCAGACGCGTTTCCAAATCAGGCATATCGATGAGGACGCTCAAAATCATGCTTTCCATTTCGATACGCGTGTTGAACACGTCTTTCATTTCTTTCAAATCCGGCACATGGACAAATGCGCCACGATTGGGCTGTAAATCGACAATTTTGTCGTGCGCCAAAAGCGACAATGCGCCACGCACGGTATTGCGCGAGCAAACCATTTGTCGGCAAAGCTCGGACTCGGTCAGTTTTTTACCCGGCAACAGCAGATGGTCGGTAATGCCGTCCAAAATCAATGCGTACACGCGGAAGAGTTCGGAATCGTGACGCTCTTCCAAAATAAGCGATGACGTTGCAGGCGCAACGTTGGTATTATTTTCGTAATCCATACTGTTTCCCCAGTATCCGTATTAAGGCGCAAGCGTTTACAAACCTGCATCTTTCGGGGTTGTTTAAAATATAATTAAAAATTGTTGACAATGTTAAACGAAACTTGCACAATGAGATCAACAAGCCAAGTTATAAAGGCTGATAGAGAGAGAGAAAAAGGAATAAAAAGCAAGCAGATATATTCATGTTAATGCGTGAATATATCTGCTTTTTTTGTGGGTAGCCGGTTCACGCTCCGACACGCCCACCCTAAAACCTCCCTATTCTGTTTCAACTATCTCGAAGCTGTGGCTCATTTTTGCCGCTTTGCCCAGCATAATCGATGCGGAGCAATATTTTTCGGCAGACATCTGTACGGCGCGTTCAATCGCGCTTTCTTGCAAATCCCGACCATACACTTTGAAATGGATCTGGATTTCAGTAAACACGCGCGGCGCGGTGTCAGCACGTTTGGCAGTCACTTCGGCACGGCAGTCGGTGATTTTTTGGCGTTGTTTCTCGGCAATCATCACGACATCGATGCTGGAACAGCCTGCTACACCCAACAACAGCATTTCCATCGGGCTGGGGCCGCGCTTGACTTCGCCTTCAGCCGCCGCGCCTTCCATCACAACGCTGTGTCCGTTTGCCGTTGTACCGACAAAGCACATTCCATCTATCCATTTTGAAGTAACTTGCATGGTGTCTTTTTTATCCGTAAAAGCATTCATCCGATATTGTAAACAATTTCAAGTGATAAACCTAGTCAGGCCGTCTGAAAAATACAATCAATTACAATTGGTCTGAACGCATGATTCGTCCCGATACGCCCAGTGGTTGACCGGCCCGTGCCCTGCCCCGATGCCCAAAGGATGGGAAATGGCGGCGGCAATATAGTTTTTTGCCGTTTGAACCGCCTCTGGAACGCTAAACCCTTTTGCCAACTCGGCTGTGATGCAGGCAGAAAACGTGCAGCCCGTGCCATGTGTATGCGGCGTCGGGAAACGTTTGCTGTTCAGCTCAATGGTTTCGTATGGCATAAACAGCCAGTCGGTGCAATATTCGCTTCGGCTGTCGGCAAGATGGCCGCCTTTAATCACCACATTTTTCACGCCCCAATCCTGAAGAATTTTGGCGGCACGTTCCGCATCTTGGCGGTTTTCAATATTGATACCCGTCAAAGCCTGCGCTTCGGGCAGATTGGGGGTCAATACGTCCGTATGCGGCAGCAGCAGGCGTTTCATGGCTTCGACGGCTGAGTTTTCCAACAACTGCGCGCCGC
The DNA here is from genome assembly GCF_051958295.1 of Neisseria sp. P0014.S002. Lineage (NCBI taxonomy): Bacteria > Pseudomonadati > Pseudomonadota > Betaproteobacteria > Neisseriales > Neisseriaceae > Neisseria > Neisseria sp. P0014.S002. The sequence continues at coordinate 153,240 of NZ_JBQCVO010000003.1, forward strand.
CTTTGGCAATCATGACCGGATCCAACACGCGTTTGCCGAAGTCGCATTCGGCGGTTTGTTCCGCCACGCATTCGATGATTTCCGCCGTACCCAGCATGCCGATTTTATAGGCACGGATTTGGAAATCCTCCTGAATCGCGGCAATTTGCGCGGCAATCATGTCGGTCGGTATCGGATGCACTGCCGATACGCCCAAAGTATTTTGTGCGGTAACCGCGGTCAGTACGCTGGTGCCGAACACGCCGCGCATCTGAAATGTCTTCAAATCCGCCTGTATGCCTGCGCCGCCGCCGGAATCTGAGCCAGCAATCGTCAACGTTTGAATAAAAAGTTCGTCCATCGTGTCCTCCTGTTTTTCAGACGGCCTTTTGCTTATCGTTATGGAAAGCCGTTTGGTTTTATCCGCAAACAAAGGCATGCGCCGTTTATCTTTCCGAATGCCTTATCCGTTGTTTTACCAAAAACAAATGTATGTTCTCGGGCGAAATATCTTAACAAACAAAAGGCCATCTGAAAACTATTTTCATTTTCAGACAGCCTGTTCAATTTTAAACCTATTCAGGCTTAATCTTCGTATGCGTCAATCGGCAAGCAGGAGCAAATCAGATTGCGGTCGCCATACACTTCATCTACACGTTTCACGCTCGGCCAGAATTTGTGTTCGCGGACAAACGGCAACGGGAAGACAGCTTCTTCGCGAGAATACGGATGCGTCCATTCGCCGGTTACGTCGGACGCGGTGTGCGGAGCGTTGACCAGCGGATTGTCTTCTTTCGGCCATTCGCCGCGCTCGACTTTCAGCACTTCCTGTTTGATTTGTTTCAAGGCGGCGATGAAGCGGTCGAGCTCGGCTTTGCTTTCGCTCTCGGTCGGCTCAATCATCAGCGTACCGGCAACAGGGAAGGAAACCGTCGGCGCGTGGAAGCCGTAGTCCATCAGGCGTTTGGCGATGTCGGTTTCGGTGATGCCGCTTTCGGCTTTGAGCGGACGCAAATCGACGATACATTCGTGCGCGACGCGGCCGTTTTTGCCTGTATACAGGATCGGATAGTCTTCGCCCAGACGTTTGGCAACGTAGTTGGCGTTGAGCAATGCCCAGCGTGTCGCCTGCTCCATGCCTTGTTTGCCCATCATGGTCAGGTACATCCAAGTAATCGGCAGGATGGACGCAGAACCGAAGGCCGCAGCAGCAACGGCGGTTTGGTCGGCACTGGCGCTGTGGGTGTCGGTCAAAGCGTGTCCCGGTGCAAACGGGGCAAGGTGGGCTTTCAAACCGATAGGGCCGACGCCCGGACCGCCGCCGCCGTGAGGGATACAGAAGGTTTTGTGCAGGTTCATGTGCAACACGTCCGCGCCGACTTCGGCAGGCTGCATGATGCCGATTTGGGCGTTGAGGTTGGCGCCGTCCATGTAAACCTGTCCGCCGTTTTCATGGATGATGCGGCAGATGTCGCGGATGCCTTCTTCGTACACGCCGTGGGTGGACGGGTAAGTAATCATGATGGCGGACAAAGCGTCGCGGTATTGCTCGGCTTTGGCTTTCAAATCGTCGATGTTGACGTTGCCGTGTTCGTCGGTATCGACAACGACGACTTTCAAACCGAGCATGGCGGCGGTGGCGGGGTTGGTGCCGTGGGCGGATTTGGGAATCAGGCAGATGTTGCGGTGTCCCTCGCCGTTGGCTTCTTGATAGCGGCGGATGGACAGCATGCCGCTGTATTCGCCCTGCGCGCCGGAGTTGGGCTGGAAGGAAATCGCGTCAAAGCCGGTGATGGCTTTCAGGCTGTTTTCCATGTCGGTCAAAAGCGCGCGGTAGCCTGCGGCTTGGTTTTTGGGGGCGTAGGGGTGGATGTCGGTGAACTCTGCCCAAGTAATCGGCAACATTTCCGCAGTCGCATTGAGCTTCATGGTGCAGCTGCCCAATGAAATCATGCTGCGGTTCATCGCCAAGTCGCGGTCTTCGAGTTTTTTCAGGTAGCGCAGCATTTCGTGTTCGGTGTGGTAACTATTGAACACAGGATGTTGAAGAATGTCGTCCTGACGCAGCAATTCGGCGTTCAGACGGCCTTTGACATCATCGGCAAATGCGAACGTATCCTTGCCGGTAAACGCACGGTACAAATCAACCAAATCTTCGTATGCCGATGTTTCATGGAATGCAGCTGCAACTTGAGTATCGTTGACGCGGCGCAGGTTGTAACCCGATTCCAGAGCAGCGGCAAACACTTGGTCTGCTTTCTCTTTGCTGCCGAAATCGACGGTAACGGTATCAAAGAAGACTTTGTGAACCACATTCAGGCCGGCTGAAACCAGTGCATCGGCAAAGGCAGAAGCCAATGCATGAATGCGGTTGGCAATGCGTTTCACACCTTCAGGGCCGTGGTAAACGGCGTACATGCCCGCCAAGTTCGCCAGCAACGCCTGTGCGGTACAAATATTGGACGTGGCTTTTTCGCGGCGGATGTGTTGCTCGCGGGTCGATAGTGCCATGCGCAGCGCGGGTTTGCCCGATGCGTCTTTGGATACGCCGATGATGCGGCCCGGAGCGGAACGTTTGAACTCGTCTTTAAATGCGAAATAAGCAGCGTGCGGACCACCAAAGCCCATCGGTACACCGAAGCGTTGGGTGTTGCCCAAAGCAATATCCGCGCCCAATTCAGCCGGAGACTTCAGCAAAACCAAGCTCATGATGTCGGCGGCAACGGCCACAATTGTGCCTTTTGCTTTCAGACGGCCGATAACATCCTGCAAGTCTTGTACGTCGCCGTCTTTGCCGACGTATTGGAGCAGCGCGCCGAAGTATTCGCCTTCATCCGCTTGGGCAAAATCACCGACCACCAGTTCAAAGCCGAAATATTTGGCGCGGGTTTTCATCACGTCCAAAGTTTGCGGATACACGCGCGCATCCACAAAGAAACGCTCAGTTTTCACTTTACCCACGCGGTGCGCCATCGCCATTGCTTCGGCGGCGGCAGTCGCCTCGTCCAACAAAGACGCACCTGCCACAGGGAAACCGGTCAAATCGATACACACTTGTTGGAAGTTCAACAAAGCTTCCAAACGACCTTGGGCAATTTCCGCCTGATATGGGGTGTAGGCGGTGTACCAACCCGGATTTTCCAATACGTTGCGCAAAATCACATTCGGCACACGGGTTGGGTAATAACCCAAACCGATATAGGACTTATTGATCACGTTTTTAGACGCAATGCCTTTCAATTTCGCCAACGCGTCCGCCTCGGTCAAAGCCTCGGGCAAATCGAGTTCGGACGGCATACGGATGCTTTGCGGCACGGTATTGCCGACAAAATCATCCATGCTCTTCTCGCCGAGCGCTTCCAAAAGCGCAGCCTCGTCGCCAAAGCTCAAATGGCGCGCGGCAAATTCGTTCGGGTTGAACAATTCAGATAGTTTCATTTCTACTCCTTCGGTGTTATCGATATCAACACTGTTTTTCTTGCAGATGTTGTTTCAGACGGCCTCCGCCCACTTTGGACGACATGCCAATATTTCCCTATAAACCGGGCAGGTTTCCACATGCGCGCCGGGCAGGTAGCCGGTACTCATCAGAAATTCGCCGACGATTTCGCCGCCGACAAATTTGAAATGTTTTTTAAACAGCTTCACCCATTCAGCCTTGTCGAGCGGATGGTTCGCATCGAGCCAGTTTTTGAATGAGCCGTACTCTTGCTGTATTTGTTTGATTTGTCGCGCATTGTAGATGGCTGCGTTGATTTTCAGGCGGTTGCGGACGATACCTGCATCGGCAAGCAACCGCTCAATATCGGCTTCGTCAAATGCGGCGACCGTATCGATGTCGAAACCTTTAAATGCCGTCTGAAATGCCTGCTGCTTCTTCAGCATCAGCGTCCAGCTTAATCCTGCCTGATTGATTTCCAACACCAGCCGCTCAAACAATTCATTGTCGTCCTCAATCGGAAAACCGTATTGCGTGTCGTGATAATGTTTGTTGGGGTTGTCCGTATCGTCAGAAAGCGTGGCGACAAATTCGCAGTAATTCATGTTTGCTGAGGAAAAATTGAAACAAAGGCCGTCTGAAAGCATTTTTCAGACGACCTAAGACCTGCAATATCAAACAGGCGCAAAACCTGCTTGGATGTTTGCAAAAATCAAGCTACTTCGCCTGCGTATTGTTCGGCAGTCAGCAGACCGTCGTAATCGGCAGGGTTGGCAGGTTTGATTTTGAAGAACCAGCCTGCGCCGTAAGGGTCGCTGTTGGCAGTTTCCGGAGCGCTTGGCAAATCTTCGTTGACGGCAACGATTTCGCCTGCAATCGGCGCGTATACGTCAGATGCGGCTTTTACAGATTCAACCACACCAGCTTGCTCTTCGGCAGCCAGGTTTGCGCCGACTTCGGGCAGCTCGACGAACACGATGTCGCCCAACAGCTCTTGCGCGTGATGGGTAATGCCGACGGTGATGGTACCGTCTTCTTCAAGGCGCAGCCATTCGTGGCTGGCAACGTATTTCAGTTCGGCTGGGATGTTGTTGCTCATTAAATGTTCTCCTATTAGATAAATATTTGCGTATAAACCTGGTTATAAACAAAGTTCCATATTAACGCTTTACTTACTATAAAAATCTTCTTTCGTTACTGCCACAATGTCTGCTTCAGAAACTCTTCCATCACCTATATAATCAGATTGATACTCATAAGAAATAACAACCATACTCTTCCTGAAAAATCGCAGTAATTAAAGCTTTACTGCCATCCTTTAATTTTACTTCATTATTAATTTTATATTTAGGCTCCATTGTTTTCCTTTATTCAATAGTTCAATCAAACTGTTTTTGACCGTTGCGGACAAACGGCAGCTTCAGTACGCGTACGTCCACTTCTTTGCCGCGCATCAGCACTTTGGCGGTATCGCCGTCAAAATCTTTCGGCACGCGGGCGATGGCGATGGATTGTTTCAGGCTTGGGGAGAATACGCCGCTGGTTGTTTCGCCTTTGCCTTTGTCGGTCAACACTTCCATATGCGCGCGCAGGATGCCGCCTTTTTCGAGCAACAGGCCGACCTGTTTGACGGCAACGCCTTTTTCTTTCAATGCCAGCAAGGCGGCTTTGCCGACGAAATCGCGGCTTTCGTCTTTTAAGTCAACGGTCCAACCCATGCCTGCTTCGAGCGGGCTGGTATTGTCGTCCATATCGTTGCCGTAGAGGTTCATACCGGCTTCCATGCGCAGGGTGTCGCGTGCGCCGAGGCCGCAAGGTTGTACGCCTGCTGCTTGCAGGGCTTTGAAGAATGCGACGGCTTCAGTGCCCGGCAGAATCACTTCGACGCCGTCTTCGCCGGTATAGCCTGTACGGGCGACAAACCAGTCGTTGCCCAAGTCTGCACCTTGGAACGGTTTGAGGCCGTGAATTACGTCCGCCCATTCAGGTTTGACGGTCAGGAGTTTTTCGATGGCTTTCGGGCCTTGTACGGCGAGCATGCCGAGGTCGTAGCGCGGATTGAAGGCAACGCCGAACTCTTGTCCGACTTTGTGGAATTGCGCCGTATCTTTTTCACGGGTCGCGCCGTTGGACACGATGCGGTATTGTGTTTCGGCTTCGTTGGTGCGGTAAACGATCAAGTCGTCAATCACGCCGCCGTTGTCGTTGAGCAAAGCGGAATAAAGGGCTTTGCCGACAAAAGCGAGTTTGGCGACATCGTTGGCAATCAATTTGCGGAAAAAAGCTTTGGCATTTGCGCCTGCTACGTCGGTAACGAGCATATGGGATACGTCAAACATACCGGCGTCGGTACGCACGGCTTCGTGTTCGGCGATTTGTGAACCATAATGGATGGGCAGCTCCCAGCCGGCAAAATCTACCAGCTTCGCGCCTGCATCTTGATGGGCTTGATGAAATGGGGTGGTTTTCAGAGCAGTCATTCTCAAGTTTCTCCGGATTTTTTGTTCAGATGCCGCCCGCGCACCTATGCGCGGATGACCCTATCTGTCCTTGAACCTGAGATTTTCGGCCGTATCCGCATGATGGCAAACCAGTCTGCTCACTGCTTTGCGCGGTTGTCTGAATGGTGGTTCAGACGGCCTTCTCCCCTTCGGTGGACGTTATTCTAACGCCGCTCTCCAGATTGTTTGTTTCAATGTGCAGTCCCTGATACCTGAGCGATTTAAGGGTGTCTGCGCCTTCGGTGGTTACATTGTAGTTGGGTGTAACACTCTCCTGCACATTTCCCGATTATGTCTTGAATCGGCGGTTTGGGCAAGTAGCCGACGAATATTTATGATGCGAATATTCGTCTTTTTATTGAGGCGGCAAAACCTTAGCCTTTATAAAATTGTTAGCTATGCGGCAAATGTTTTTGCAAAAGTCTCAGGCCGTCTGAAGCCCTTGCCCGTTTTTCCTATATAATTCTGTTTTTTCGATTTATCTGCGTCCATCATGAACCGCCTCAAACGCATTAAAACCATCCTCTGCACGCTCTACCGCTACCGCCTTGCCGAGCTGATTGCCTCGCTGGTCCGTCCAGGTTGGGCGCGGACTTTCCTCAATATGCTGCCGCAGTCGTCCAAGTTCAAACACGAGACGCCTGCCGTGCGCCTGCGTTTGGCGTTGGAAAGCCTGGGGCCGATTTTCATCAAATTCGGACAGGTATTGTCCACGCGACCCGATTTGATTCCGCATGATTACGCGGTCGAACTGGCAAGGCTGCAAGACAAAGTGCCGCCGTTTGACGCGCAGCTTTCGCGCTCGCAAATCGAAAAATCTTTGGGCCAATCCATCGACACTTTATACGCGGAATTTGAAACCGAGCCTGTCGCCAGCGCATCCATCGCCCAGGTACACAAAGCCCGCCTGCATTCTGGCGAACAGGTCGCTGTGAAAGTCTTGCGCCCCAACCTTTTGCCCGTTATCGAACAGGATTTGTCGCTGATGCGTTTTGGTGCAGGCTGGGTAGAGCGTTTGTTTTCAGACGGCAAGCGTTTGAAGCCGCGCGAAGTGGTGGCTGAGTTTGACAAATACCTGCACGACGAATTGGACTTGATGCGCGAAGCCGCCAATGCCAGCCAACTCGGGCGCAATTTCCAAAACAGCAATATGCTGATTGTGCCGAAGGTGTTTTACGATTACTGCACCAGCGACGTGCTGACCATCGAATGGATGGACGGCACTCCGGTATCCGATATTGCCAAACTCAAAGCAGACGGCATCGATTTACACAAACTTGCCGATTACGGCGTGGAAATCTTCTTCACGCAAGTTTTCCGAGACGGCTTTTTCCATGCGGATATGCACCCCGGCAATATTCTGGTCGCCGCCGACAACCGTTACATCGCCCTTGATTTCGGCATCGTCGGCACGCTGACCGATTACGACAAACGCTATCTCGCCATCAACTTCCTCGCCTTCTTCAACCGCGATTACCACCGCGTCGCCACCGCCCACATCGAATCGGGCTGGGTACCTGCCGACACGCGCGCGGAAGAGTTGGAAGCAGCTGTCCGCGCCGTGTGCGAGCCTGTATTCAACAAACCGATTTCGCAGATTTCCTTCGGCTTGGTGCTGATGCGCCTATTTGAAGTCAGCCGTCGCTTCAATGTCGAAATCCAGCCGCAGCTTGTGTTGCTGCAAAAAACACTGCTCAACATCGAAGGCTTGGGACGCCAACTAGATCCCGATTTGGACTTGTGGAAAACCGCCAAACCGTTTTTGGTGCATTGGATGAACGAACAGGTCGGCCCCAAAGCCCTTTGGCGCAACCTCAAAAACGAAGCCCCCGACTGGGCGCAAATCATCCCTTCCCTGCCGCGCAAAATCAGTGCTCTGGTTGATGAAAACCGCCAGCAGGAAATGCGCGATGCCTATGTGCATCTGGTCAAAGTACAGCAACGCCAAAGTCTGTGGCTGGGTATGATTGCAGTTGTTTTGCTGCTGATTTTGCTGTTTAAATAAACCTCAATACAGCTTTAAACGACATAATAAAGGTCGTCTGAAATTTAGTTTTCAGACGGCCTTTTATATGCCTATCTATTCTTTTTTCTCATGCGGAACATGTCCGCTTTCGGCTTCGATATGCCGTCTGAAGCGCAAACCTGCAGCATGGTAAAACGGATGCGGCGAGAATTGACGCGAGACTTGCGAAGCGAAGATGCAAGTCAGCAGCATCCAAAACAGTAAATTCTGTCCGCCCGTCATTTCCATTACCACCACGGCGGCGGTCAACGGCGATTGGGTCGCGGCGGCAAGAAATGCGGCCATACAGAGCAAAACCGCGACATTGGACGCGTCGCCCAGTTGCGCGAAAGAAGCCATGTGTTCGCCTATCATCGCACCGATGGTTAAAGACGGCGTGAAGATGCCGCCGGGAATGCCTGCCCAATAACTGAACACGGTCGCCGCCCATTTTGCGGCGGCCAAGCCGAACGGCGCTTCATACGCGCCTTTGAGTGCGGCAGCGGCTTCGTGATAGCCCGTACCATAGGTTTTGCCTTGATAAAACGTACCGAGCAGCGCCAGCAAGATACCCATTGCAAAGGCGACCACAAACAAATGACGGCGGATGAAACTGCGCCAGCGTACCGGTGCGAATGCCGCCGCGCCGCGATACAAAAAGCTGCCGAACAATCCGCCGGCCACGCCGCAGACAATACCCGACACCGCGGCCCACATCAGCATGTTTGGCAGCTCATGCCCTTGAAACCCTGAAAAATACGGGTTGTTGCCCTGTATCGCCACTTGAATGAAACCGGCCGCCAACACGCCCATCAAGATTTGGCGCTCCCAACGCAAAAGCACACCGCGCCCCAATTCTTCGATGGCAAACACCACACCGGCCAAAGGTGCGTTAAACGCCGCCGCCAAACCGCCGGCCGCGCCTGCGGCAATCAAATCGTTTTCCTGCATGCCCCTAAATGCCAGCCCGTGCTTTTTACACCACGCGCCCCAAGCGTTCATGACCGCCGCGCCCACTTGTACAGACGGCCCTTCCCTACCGATCGACGCCCCCAAAATCATGCCCAAAAACGTCAGCGGAATCTTAAAAAAGGTTTCGCCCAGACGAATCAGACGGGTTTTCTGTGCGCCATACGGCAAAGACAAAGAAGCGATGACCTGCGGAATACCGCTGCCGGAAGTGTACGGCGCAAATTTGCGCGTAAACCACGCCAAAAGCGGCAAGCCCAGCGGCAAGGCCACCCACGCAAACCACGGATATTTGCCCACCAGCAAAGCATTCCATTCCAAAGCCAAATCCGCCAAACGCGCAAACAGCAAAGCCGTCAGGGCAACCAGCGCCGAGCCTGCCAGCAAAAACAGAAAAGCCATGCTTTTTTTCGACAGGCGTTTGGTTTGGCGGATTTTGTGGGCGAGGCGCGCCGCCCAAGTCTGTGGAAATTTCATAATAGGCATGCAGTCAATGTGTTCAGACGGCCTTGATGCTTTTCTCAAAGGCCGTCTGAACACAAGGATAAAGGTTTTTAAGAACGATAATCCGCGTTAATCGACACATATTCGTGCGACAAATCGCAGGTATAAACAACCGCCTCCGTATCGCCGCGTTGCAAATCGATGCGGACGGTGATTTCCGGATGGTTCATCACCGCTTGTCCGGCCTCTTCGGTATAGCTTTCCGCACGGCCGCCGTTTTCGGCCACCAACACGTCATCCAGCCACATTTTCAAAGCATCGACATCCAAGTCTTCAATACCGGCATAGCCGACGGCTGCCAACAGACGACCCAAGTTCGGGTCGGAGGCAAAGAACGCGGTTTTCACCAAAGGCGAATGGGCGACGGTATAAGCCACTTTACGCGCCTCTTCGCGGGTTTTCGCGTTTTGCACTTCAATCGTGATGAACTTGGTCGCGCCCTCGCCATCACGGACAATCGCCTGCGCCAATTCCAATGCCAGCGAACCGAGCAAGGCTTTGAGCTGGGCATAGCGCGGATCGGCGGTATTGTCGATTTCGCTCTGACCGCAACGGCCTGTCGCCATAATCACGAAGCTGTCGTTGGTGCTGGTATCACCGTCCACGGTAATCGTATTGAAACTTTCATCTGCGATTTCTTGCGTCATCAGCTGCAAAATCGGCTGGGACACTTTGGCATCGGTGGCGATAAACGACAACATGGTCGCCATGTTCGGATGAATCATGCCCGAGCCTTTGGCGATGCCGGTGGCACGGACTGTGTGTTTTTCGCCGACCAAGCCTTGGCGCGAAGCGGCTTTCGGCACAGTGTCCGTCGTCATGATGGCACGCGCCGCATCCGACCAGAATGCAGGGCGCACTTGCGGCAAAGCGGCCACGATTTTATCCACAGGCAAGGGTTCTAAAATCACGCCGGTCGAAAACGGCATCACCTGATTGGATTGGCAGCCGACCTGTTCCGCCACAGCCGCACACACTTTAATCGCATCCAGACGGCCTTGTGCGCCGGTACCCGCATTGGCATTGCCCGTATTGACGACCAAGGCACACACGCCATCTTGGTCAAACAGGTGCGACTTGGCGATATGCACCGGCGCGGCGCAGAAACGGTTTTGCGTAAACACCGCGCCCACCGTATGGCCGCCGCCCAACACCATCAGCGTCAAATCGTCGCGGTTTTGTTGCTTGATGCCGGCACGACCCGTAAACAGACGGATGCCGTCGATTTCCAACAATTCATCTGCACGTTTTTCAGTCAAATTTACAGCCATATCATTTTCTCCTGTTTACACTATTTTCAGACGGCCTAAACGCTATACGCCCAATAAGGGAATCAAGATAGGCACCAATATCGCCGTCAACACACCGTTGAGCGTCAAGCCCAAGCCGGCATATGCGGCCATACGGCGGCCGTATTCCAAAGACGCCGCAATACCCATCGCATGTGAGGCTGTCCCCAAAGACATTCCCACTGAAGAAGGCATATACAACGCCCCTTTCAACACTTTATATCCGGCCATCTGTCCAAAAAGTCCGGCAATAATCACCGTTGCCGCCGTAATCGCCGGAATACCGCCGATAGACGCCGTGATTTCAATCGCAATCGGGTTGGTCACCGATTTGGGAGCCAGCGACAAAATCACTTCGCGCGAAGCGCCCAGCCATTTGGCAAAATACACACCCGTAACAATGCCTGTCACGCTGCCCGCCAACTGCGACAACACCACCGGAAACCACTGGCTGCGGATACGGTCCCAGTTTCGATAAAGCGGCACGGCCAGCAACACGACTGCCGGTTTCAACCAAAAATCAATAAATTGCGAAGCAGAATGGTACAGCTCGTAATCGATGGCAAATACCTTCAAATAACCCATCAACACCAGCGTACTGATCAATACCGGATTACACAGCACATTCCCCGTGCGCGCCCGAATCTGCACCGCCAAAGCATACACGGCCAAAGTCAGGAACAGCATGACCGAGGGCATACGCAACAGCCCGTCTATATTCATCACATCCACCTCCTGACCCACTCATGCACTTTGCCAGTCACCAACAATACGCAGATCGTACTGCCGATTGTGGCCGTCAAAATTGAAAACCAGTCGTTTGCAATCACATCCAAATAGCTGATGACGGCCACGCAAGGCGGCACCAAAAACAAAGTCAGGTTTGCCATCAAAATGTCTGCCAGTTCTCCCACCCAAGACAATTTGACCCAGCCGGCCTGAAGCGCGGCAAACAGCAAAGCCATGCCGACAATACTGCCCGGCAGCTTCAACCCCAAAATCCAAACGGTTGCCTCGCCCAAAGCCAGGCAACCCAATACCACCAATAAGGCACGAATAATATTCATTAAGCCGGTTTCTCCTTATCCTTTTTCAGACGGCCTCAAAAAATTTATTAATCATTGAATCATATCGTGCCACAGGCCGTCTGAAAAGGGAAGAAACGCCTTCCTTCAAGTTTAATGAAAGATAAGTATGATTACTCTAGCGGATTGGCTTAGGAATGTTGAAACCCCTACCCTGCTTTTTGTCTTTAACGGCCACTGCAAACCGGGCATTCGGGATTGCGTCTCACCCCGTATTGCTGCCATTTTCCGCTCAACGCGTTGTAGGTAGAAAGTTTGCCGTGCGACGGCGTACCGATACCGATCAGCACTTTAAGCGCTTCGGCGGCTTGAGTCGTTCCGATAACGCCGACCAACGGCGAAAAAACGCCGAACAATGCACAAGCGCCATCGCTGGCTTGTTCGCCGTCAAACAGACAGGCATAGCAAGGCGTATCGGGAAGATCGGGACGGTACACGGCGATTTGTCCGTCAAAGCCGACGGCCGCGGCGGAAACCAAAGGCGTGCGCGTGGCAACGGCGGCGCGGTTGACCGCTTGGCGTGTGGGATAATTGTCGGAACAATCGAGAATGATGTCGGCGGCCTTTGCTAATTCGACAAGCCTGGCCTCATCAAGAAATTCGGCAATGGCTGTAATGTGTATTTGGCTGTTGATTTGTTTCAGACGGTCTTGCATGACCAAAGCCTTATTTTTACCAATGTCGGCTTCGGTAAACGTGATTTGGCGTTGAAGGTTGGTCTCGTCGATGGTATCGGCATCGGCAATAGTCAGGCGGCCGATACCGGCGGCGGCAAGATACGGCAAGGCCGCCGCACCCAGCCCGCCGCAACCGACAACGAGCACATGGGCGACTAAGAGTTTTTCTTGGCCTTCGATACCGATTTCGTCAAGCAAGATATGGCGGCTGAACCGCAGGAGTTGTTGATCGTTCATCATGATAATAAGGCCGTCTGAAACCCAATGTCCAGACGGCCCGAGTGATTTAGAAATTAATATTTTCGTATGCGTTGTCAAACAGGAAAGGACGGCCTTCGCTGCTGGTTTCGGATTCAAGGCGGATGCCGCTGAGCATCATATTGCGGTCAACGTCTTTCATCATGTCGTAAACGCTCAAGAGCGCCAAATTGAGGCCGGTCAAGGCTTCGGTAGCAATGCTGCCGTTGCTGTGCGCTTGGACGGTCAGCGTGGCCTTCAGGCAGGCCAACTCAACGTTAATATCGAAATCAACCTGCACTCCAATGATACGGCCGGGCAGGTGCAGCGGAATCAGGTTGGCGGTTTGTTTGATGCTCTGAATGGCGGCAACACGGGCGATGGTCAGGATACTTGCCTTTTCGGTGGCATTCTCTATCAACACCCTTATCGCCTGCTGGCTCATGTTGACGGTGCCGACGGCGATGGCGGTGTGTTGTTCAGGAAAATCGGGCTGGTTGGGAAATTCAATCATGGGTTTCTCGCCTCTGTTTTAATGGGCAATATTTTACGGCATTTTATAGACAGCGACCACGCGGCGGATACGGACGGCCGTTTTCCGGTTTGAAATGTATCGGACGGCAGCATTGGCAGTTTACAAAAATTTGCTATACAATGGATTCACGATATACCCAAATTAACATTTAAATAAGAGAAAAATCATGCAACTGCATATCTTAAATAATCCAAAAGATGCCGCTCTGGCGGCGGATGCGGAATTTTTAAAACAGTCTCTTTTCAATCTGCTGCATGAGGAAGCGTCGCCTTTGGTGGTCGAAACCGTTAAGTTATTATCGACTTCAGACGACAGCGCTGCCTTGATTGAAAAGGTGTTGCCGCAATTGGACGAACAACAAACCCACGATTTAACCTTGGCCTGCGGCCTGTTCGCACAGATTTTGAACATCGCCGAAGACGTACACCACGAACGCCGCCGCCAAATCCACGAAGAGGCCGGACACAACAGCGCCGAAGGCAGCCTGACGGAAACCGTGCGCAAGCTCAAAGCCGGAAAAATCAACGGAAAAGCGGTGCAACAACAACTGGACAACACGGTCGTTACCGCCGTTTTGACCGCGCACCCGACCGAAGTGCAACGCCAAACTGTCTTAAGCTTCAACCGCCGCATCCGCGCTCTGCTGCCGCAACGCGAACGCTGTACCAACCCTGATGCGCTGGCTCAGTTGCGCCGCGAAATCGACACCGTGCTTTTGGGCCTGTGGCAGACCAGCGAAACGCGTCGCCACAAACTTAGCGTCAACGACGAAATTAACAACGGTGTATCCATCTTCCCGATGAGCTTCTTTGAAGCCCTGCCCAAGCTCTACCGTACAATGGAGCGCGATTTTCAGACGGCCTATCCCGGAGTCCGCGTTCCGAATATCCTCAAAATCGGCGGCTGGATCGGCGGCGACCGCGACGGCAACCCGTTCGTTTCTGCCGAAACCTTGCGTTTTGCGTTCAGACGGCATGCCGACGCAGTGTTCCGTTTCTATCGCGGCGAACTCGACAAACTTTACCGCGAATTGCCGCTCTCCATCCGCCGCGTCAAAGTCAACGACGATGTGATGGCACTGGCCGCCCTCTCGCCTGACGAAGAAATCGCCCGCACCGAAGAACCCTACCGCCGCGCCATCGCCTACATCATGGCACGCGCCATGGGCAAGGCACGCTCACTCGGTTTGGGCATGGGCTGCAAATTCGGCTTCCTCGAGCCTTATGCCACGGTCGAAGAGTTCCTCAACGACCTGAAAAAACTGCAACGCTCACTCCACGAAAACGGCAGCCAACTGCTGGCAGAAGGCCGTCTGTCCGACATTATCCGCAGCGTGTCCGTGTTCGGCTTCCACATGATGCCGCTCGACCTGCGCCAACACGCAGGCAAACACGCCGATGTGGTTGCCGAGCTTTTCCAACACGCAGGCTTGGAAGACTACAACAGCCTGAACGAAGAGCAAAAACAAACCGCCCTGTTGCGCGAATTGAGCCATCAACGTCCGCTGTACAGCCCGTTCATCACATACAGCGACCATACCCGCCACGAATTGGCAATTTTCAACGAAGCGCGCAAAATCAAAGACGAATTCGGTGAAGATGCCGTCACACAAAGCATTATTTCCAACTGCGAACAACCCAGCGACCTGCTCGCCTTGGCATTGCTGCTGAAAGAAAGCGGCCTGTTGGTGGTTGAAAACGGCAAACCGCACAGTCGCATCAACATCGTGCCTCTGTTTGAAACCATCGAAGCACTCGAAAACGCCTGTCCGGTCATGGAAACCATGTTCCGCCTCGACTGGTATGATGCCCTGCTCGAAAGCCGCGGCAACATCCAAGAAATCATGCTCGGCTACTCCGACTCCAACAAAGACGGCGGCTACGTTACCAGCTCATGGTGTCTATATCAGGCAGAGTTGGGCTTGGTCGAACTCTTCAAAAAATACGATGTCCGCATGCGCCTGTTCCACGGCCGCGGCGGCAGCGTAGGTCGCGGCGGCGGCCCTTCTTACCAAGCCATTTTGGCGCAACCTGCAGGCAGCGTTGCCGGACAAATCCGCATTACCGAGCAAGGTGAAGTCATTACCGCCAAATACGCCGACCCGGGCAATGCCCAACGCAACTTGGAAACCTTGGTTGCCGCGACTTTGGAAGCCAGCATCCTGCCGGATAAAAAAGACCCTGATGCCAAACTGATGCAGGATTTGTCGGACGTATCGTTCAAATACTACCGCGAACTAATTACCCACCCCGACTTCATCGACTACTTCCTGCAAACCAGCCCGATTCAGGAAATCGCCACCCTCAACCTCGGCAGCCGTCCCGCCAGCCGCAAAACCTTGGCTCGGATTCAGGACTTGCGCGCAATTCCGTGGGTATTCTCATGGATGCAAAACCGCCTCATGCTGCCGGCTTGGTACGGTTTCGGCAGCGCAGTGGAAACCTTGTGCGAAGGCAATCCCGACACACTGGCCGCCCTACGCGAACACGCCCAAAGCAACCCGTTCTTCCAAGCCATGCTCTCCAATATGGAACAAGTGATGGCGAAAACCGACATCACTTTGGCGGAAAACTATGCCGGCTTGAGCGAATCACCCGACAAAGCAAAAGTCATCTTCGGCATGATCAAGGAAGAATACCAACGCAGCCGCAAAGCACTGCTCGACTTGCTGCAAACCGAAGAGCTCCTGCGCGACAACCGCAGCCTCGCCCGTTCGCTTGCCTTGAGGATTCCATACCTGAACGCCCTCAACGGCCTGCAAGTCGCCATGCTCAAACGCCTGCGCAAAGAACCCGACAATCCGCACGCCCTGCTGATGGTTCACTTGACCATCAACGGCGTGGCGCAAGGTTTGCGTAACACCGGCTAAGGCAGCACGGAAAAAAGGCCGTCTGAAACAGTTTTCAGACGGCCTTTTATTATAAGAACACACCAGCATTGCGGCTGTTTTGAGTACCTCCACAATATGCTATAATCCGCCGTTAAACTTTTATCTTTTCAGGAAAAACCATGAGCTTGAAATGCGGCATCGTCGGTTTGCCCAACGTCGGCAAATCCACCCTCTTTAACGCGCTGACCCAATCGGGTATCGAAGCGGCAAACTATCCTTTCTGTACCATCGAACCCAACGTCGGCATCGTTGAAGTCCCCGATCCGCGTATGGCCGAATTGGCAAAAATCGTCAATCCGCAAAAAATGCAGCCCGCCATCGTCGAATTTGTCGACATTGCCGGTTTGGTTGCAGGCGCGAGCAAAGGCGAAGGCTTGGGCAACCAGTTCCTCGCCAACATCCGCGAGACTGACGCGATTGTTAACGTCGTACGTTGCTTTGACGACGACAACATCGTTCACGTTGCAGGCAAAGTCGATCCGATTGCCGACATCGAAACCATCGGCACCGAGTTGGCACTGGCCGACTTGACCAGCGTCGAAAAAGCCATCGTCCGCGAAGAAAAACGCGCACGCTCAGGCGACAAAGACGCGCAAAAACTGGTCGAACTGTGCAAAAAACTGCTGCCGCATTTGGACGAAGGCAAGCCTGTACGCTCCTTCGGTTTGGACGCGGAAGAACTCGCCATGCTCAAACCGCTGTTCCTGCTGACTGCCAAACCTGCCATGTATGTCGGCAACGTTTCCGAAGACGGTTTTGAAAATAACCCGCACCTCGACCGCCTGAAAGAATTGGCTGAAAAAGAAAACGCGCCGGTTGTGGCCGTATGCGCCGCGATGGAAAGCGAAATCGCCGAATTGGAAGACGACGAAAAAGCCGAATTCCTCGCCGAAATGGGCTTGGAAGAACCGGGCCTGAACCGCCTGATTCGTGCCGGCTACGACCTCTTGGGCCTGCAAACCTACTTCACTGCCGGCGTCAAAGAAGTCCGCGCCTGGACCATCCACAAAGGCGACACAGCCCCGCAAGCCGCTGGCGTGATTCATACCGACTTTGAACGCGGCTTCATCCGCGCCCAAGTTATCTCCTACGAAGACTTCATCGCTTTAGGCGGCGAAGCCAAAGCCAAAGAAGCAGGCAAAATGCGTGTGGAAGGCAAAGAATACGTCGTACAAGACGGCGATGTGATGCACTTCCTCTTTAACGTATAAACCCAGCGTACCGCTTTTTTCAGACGGCCTTTTCTAAGATTAAGGCCGTCTGAATTTATTTTCAGACGGCCTCATGTCTTAAAATATCAACAAAACAAGATATTATCTCCATAATCAATGCGGGCATGTCCCGTAATTTTTCTTTCTTAAAATCTCCCATTTCTTGCCGACGCCTTACCTAAAAATAGCGCAAGGTTACATCATCAACAACAATACCATTGATATGACAATAAACAATTAAACAATACCACATCGTATTGATTCATTATAAAAACAACATATTAAATATTATGTTGAAACTATCAACTGTATTCCTACTCTAATCCATTACTATTCAAACGCATATCATCAGCAATCATTCTAAGAAGGCAAACAAACTGCCCAATACTGACAAACAATGGCCGACCTCCGAAATGCCGCCATTCTCGGCAGGAATCACTTTTCAGACGACGCCATTAAAATAAACTAATTAAAATCAAAATATTATGAGCAAAGTTTTATCTTACCGCCCAGATATTGATACATTGCGTGCCGTTGCTGTTCTATCCGTTGTCGTTTTCCATATTGAAAAAAACTGGCTGCCTGGCGGCTTTCTTGGTGTTGATATCTTTTTTGTCATTTCCGGCTTTCTGATCACGATGATTATCCATCGTGAAATGAGCAGCGGGATTTTTTCGTTCAAAAAATTTTACATCCGCCGTATCAAGCGGATACTGCCCGCATTTTTTACCGTATTGACGGTAACGCTGGTATGCGGCTTTCTTTTATTCACCAAAGATGATTTCTTCCTTTTATGGAGGACAGCCCTGTCCACCTTGGGGTTCATCTCCAATATCTTTTTTGCAAAGGGCCAGGGCTATTTCGACCCCATACAAGAAGAAAAACCTTTGCTTCACATTTGGTCTTTATCGGTCGAAGAGCAATATTATTTCGTCTTCCCGATATTGCTGTTACTGGTTGTCCGCAAAAGTTGGCGCACTCAGTTTGCCTTTCTCATCACACTATGCGTATTCAGCATTTTGGCTTCTTTTATACCGACTACACTGGATAAATATTACCTTCCCCACCTGCGCGCCTGCGAAATGCTGATCGGCTCGTTGACGGCAGTGTGGATGCAATACCGGCAACAACAAGGGCTGGATACCGGCAAACAATATGCGGCGGCAGGCGCATTACTTTCCGTATGCGTACTGTTTGCCTGCCTGTTTACCTATACGGAAAAAACCGCCTATTTCCCGGGGCCTGCCGCCATCATTCCTTGTTTGGCCGCCGCCGCATTCATTTATTTCAATCAATTTGAACACCGGCTGAAAAAATTTTTCCAATGGAAAATTACTGTCGGCATAGGCTTGATTTCCTATTCACTGTATCTGTGGCATTGGCCTGTATTGGCTTTTATGAGATACATCGGTTCAAACAATCTGCCTTCGTATTCGACTGCGGTCGCGATTGTCTTAATGTTTGCACTCTCTCTGCTTTCTTATTATTTTGTCGAGAAACCGTTTAAAAACTGGAAAGGCTCTTTTGCCCAATCTGTGACATGGATTTATGCCGTCCCCATGCTTGTTTTGGCCATAACGCCTTTTCTTGCCATGAGGCTTCCGTTTATGGAGCAGTACGATCATATGGGATTGGCGCGTTCCTACACTTCTTGCCACAACAATACCGACAAGCAATGTGTTTGGGGCGATACCGACAAACAGCCGGAATTACTGATTTTGGGCGATTCGCATGCCGACCAATATAAAACGTTTTTTGATACCGTCGGCAAAAAAGAAAAATGGTCGGCAACGATGGTCACGGCAGACAGTTGTGCCTATGTAGAAGGTTATGCCGCCCCCGTATTCAAGCAAAACGCCTCCTGCCGTGCTGTTTATGAGTATGCCAAAGAGCATCTACCCCAATACTCAAAAGTGCTTTTGGCCATGCGCTGGGGCAGCCAAATGCCTGAAAACAGTCACTCCCTTGCTTACGATGCCGATTTTTTCAAAAAATTCGACCTCATGTTGCAAAAACTTTCTTCGGAAAAACAAGCGGTTTACCTGATGATAGACAACCCTAATCTGTCATACAACGGCTTGCGCGCCTATATTCTGTCTTACCGCATACCGGGATTTAGTCAGAATCTTGCCATTGATGAAACAGTCACCTCAAAAGGAAATGAACGCATCAAAGAATTGGCAGAAAAATATGCCAATGTGCACATTATCAATGCCACTGCCTATATTCCGGAAAATTTCAAAATCAACGGATTGCCGGTTTATTCCGATAGAGACCACATCAACCCTTACGGCGGCAGAGAACTGGCCAAGCGTTTTTCTGAAAAACACACGCTTCTTCAGTAAGCCATAGCCATTCATCCGATGAAATTTGTTACAATTAGCAGTTTGTAAAACTGCTAATTTTTTTGGAAGATAACAATGAGCGTCATCAAAGACCTACAATCGCGTGGCTTAATCGCGCAAACTACCGACATCGAAGCCTTAGACGCTTTGCTAAACGAACAAAAAATTTCCCTCTATTGCGGTTTTGACCCGACAGCCGACAGCCTGCACATCGGCCACTTGCTGCCTGTATTGGCATTGCGCCGTTTCCAACAAGCCGGCCATACACCGATTGCTTTGGTGGGCGGTGCGACCGGCATGATTGGCGACCCAAGCTTTAAAGCCGCCGAACGCAGCTTGAATTCTGCCGAAACCGTTGCCGGCTGGGTAGAAAGCATCCGCAACCAACTGACCCCTTTCTTAAGCTTTGACGGCGACAACGCGGCCATTATGGCCAATAACGCCGACTGGTTCGGCAGCATGAACTGCCTCGACTTCCTGCGCGACATCGGCAAGCATTTTTCCGTCAACGCCATGCTGAACAAAGAATCCGTCAAACAGCGTATCGAGCGCGACGATGTGGGCATTTCCTTCACCGAATTCGCCTATTCCCTGCTGCAAGGCTACGACTTTGCCGAATTGAACAAACGTCATGGCGCGGTTTTGGAAATCGGCGGCTCCGACCAATGGGGCAACATCACTGCCGGTATCGACTTGACCCGCCGTCTGCACCAAAAACAAGTATTCGGCCTAACCCTGCCTTTGGTAACCAAATCAGACGGCACCAAATTCGGTAAAACCGAAGGCGGCGCGGTATGGTTGAACGCAAAGAAAACCTCTCCGTATCAGTTCTACCAATTCTGGCTGAAAGTCGCCGATGCCGATGTGTATAAATTCCTGAAATACTTCACCTTCCTGTCCATCGAAGAAATCGATGCCATCGAAGCGAAAGACAAAGCCAGCGGCACCAAGCCAGAAGCGCAACGCATTCTTGCAGAGGAAATGACCCGTCTGATTCACGGCGAAGAAGCCCTTGCTGCCGCCCAACGCATTTCTGAAAGCCTGTTTGCCGAAGACCAAAGCCATCTCACCGAAAGCGACTTCGAGCAGCTGGCACTCGACGGCCTGCCGACTTTTGAAGTTTCCGAGAGCCTCAACGTGGTGGAGACTTTGGTAAAAACCGGTTTGGCGTCTTCCAACAAAGAAGCACGCGGTTTTGTAAACAGCAAAGCGGTTTTGCTCAACGGCAAACCTGCTGAAGCCAACAATCCGAACCATGCCACTGAAAAACCTGACGATGCCTACATGCTGACCGACGAACACAAACGTTTCGGCAAATACACCATCGTCCGCCGCGGCAAACGCAACCACGCTTTGTTGGTTTGGAAATAATCTTTAAACATTAAACGCATCGTTTAAAACAATCATGCCGTCTGAAATCAGCCACGCTTTTTCAGACGGCATTTTCTATTGATGATATTCAGTTTTCCCAAAAAGAAAGGGCAGGTTTTACACCTACCCTTCTATTAAGCCAATTTCCTTAAGAAACTTTTATCCCGTGCTTACTGCAAACGCTCATTTTCTTGGCGTACGGCATTCACCACATCCGCGCCAAACAAAGCGTTGACATCGGTTTCATCAAACACATACTTGGTATGACAGAAATCGCAATCGATTTGAATGCTGCCTTGTTCCGCCACCACACCGCCAACTTCCTGACCGCCAAGCATCAACAGCATATCGCTGACTTTGCCGCGAGAGCAGGTGCAGGCAAATTCAATGGCTTCCGGTTCAAAAACGCGGGGCGGGGTTTCATGGTAAAGGCGGTAAAGGGCGTGATGCGCATCTAAACCGGTCAATTCTTGCGGAGTAAGCGTTTGCGCAAGCGTAGTCACATGCTCCCATGCGGCATCATCCAATTCTTCTTCCGGCAGACGTTGCAGCAATAATGCGCCTGCGGCTTGGTCGTCGGCGGCAAGCGTAATATAGGTATCGAGCTGCTCGGAACGTTTCATATAGTTGACCAGCATTTGCGCAATGCTGTCGCCTTCCAGCGGGACAACACCTTGCCATGGGTCGGCATCTTTAGGCTGATGGGTCAAAACGAACACGCTGTTTTCGCCCAACAGCGCAGTCAGGCTTTCATCATCACGGATGTCAGCGGTTTCGTCCCAACGCGCGGTAGCACGGACAGTATTTTCAGAAGTCGCTTCCACCACCAACATTTTCAGACGGCCCTGACCTTGAACCTGAACAATCAGCGTGCCTTCGTTTTTAAGGTTGGCAGACAATAAAGAACCGGCGGCCAACAATTCACCCAATGCGCGACGAATGGCGACAGGATAATGTTTTTGGTTGACGATGTGGTGCCAAACCTTTTCGAGGCGGATGTGCATGCCGCGGATAGGCATATCGTCGAAGATAAAGCGTGTACGGATATCGCTGTGATTTTGTGTCATGTCAGTCTCTGAAAATAAATCAATGAATGCCGCTTATATGGTTGCAGCGGCGGATAAATCAAGCGAAACCGCTTTTGATGTTTTTCTAGTTTGTTTGGAAACAAGGGTTTAACGCAAAATAACAGCAGTTTTTTTGCCAAAAAGACGGTTTTTGAATACAATCAAACAGATAACAAGAGAATGATACGGGATAACATCTCAGAAACCGGCAATGTGCCTGCAATCGGCAGGGAATGCCTTCTGAAACGGAAGTTTTTATAATGAATTTTTTACTCCGGCTCGCAGCAGTTTGGACTTCGGTCGCCATGCTCGCGAGCGTCAATTTTTCTTACGCCGATGATTTGGAAAACCTGATTACCACCCGTCAGCGTGTTTTAAACCAATTCAACGACAACGCCAACGTTTACGGCGATACGCGTCAGGCAACCCCTGTCCACCCCGTCAATACATACTCCGCTCCAAGCAACAATACGCGCTCCCCTTCAGGCAATGCAGACGAATTGATCGGCAGCGCCATGGGCTTGCTCGGCGTGGCCTACCGCTACGGCGGCACATCAGCTTCTACTGGCTTTGACTGCAGCGGCTTCATGCAACACATCTTTAAACGCGCCATGGGCGTAAACCTGCCGCGCACCTCTGCCGAACAGGCGCAAATGGGCGTTGCCGTGAGCCGTTCCGAGTTGCAGCCGGGCGACATGGTCTTTTTCCGCACCATGGGGCGCGGCCGTATTTCCCACGTCGGCCTTTACATCGGCAACAACAATTTCATTCATGCGCCGAGAACAGGCAAACGTATCGAAATTACCAGCCTCGGCCATAAATATTGGAACGCGAAATACGCCTTTGGCCGCCGCGTGAAGAAAAATGATCCATCCCGTTTCTTGAATTGAGGTACATGATGGCAATGCCGCAAATGCCCAAATGGTATGACGATGACGGTCAGATTGTTTCCTGCACCGAAAAAGTCAAAGTCATGACCGAAAACTTGAACGAACTGTACCAAATAGCGCAGGACGCATTTGAAGACGCGCTACTGATGGGTTGCTCCGAAAAACAGTTGCGCGAATACTTCCGCGACTTAATGGCCGGACTGGAAAACCCTTATCAAAAAAACGGTTAGTTATTCGATCCATACAAAAAAAGGCCGTCTGAAAGTTTCTCAGACGGCCTTTTTTTATCGGGCATATCCCCTACCCTATTACTAACATTCCACCACGCGCACGGATACCGGCACGGCTTTTTTCTGCAAGGTAATAGCCAAACCTGCGAGTGAGGTTTCTTTATAAGTTGCCTTCATATCGCGGCCGGTTTGCAACATAGTTTGAATCACTTCATCAAGGGAGACTTTTTTGTCTGTGCCGTCTTCCAAAAGCGCGAGGGTGGCGAGCTTGAGGGCTTTTTCGGCGGCGATGCCGTTGCGCTCGATACAGGGGATTTGCACCAAGCCGCCGACAGGGTCGCAGGTCAGACCTAAGTGGTGTTCCATGGCCATTTCGGCGGCGTTTTCCACTTGTTTCGGGGTACCGCCGATAACTTCGGCGTATGCGCCTGCCGCCATGGAACACGCCACGCCGACTTCACCTTGGCAACCGACGTCCGCACCGGAAATCGACGCGTTGGTTTTATACAAAATACCGATGGCGCCGGCAGTCAGCAGGAAATCTTCGACACGCGATTGGTTGGCGTGCGGATTAAATTTGCGGAAATAGTGCAAAACGGCAGGAATAATGCCTGCCGCGCCGTTGGTGGGTGCGGTTACGACACGGCCGCCGGCGGCGTTCTCTTCATTGACCGCCATGGCGTATACCATCGGCCAAAGTTGGGTATTGACGATTTCGCTCTCGCGCAGGACTTTGAGTTTGGCTGCCAACTGCGGCGCGCGTCGGCGCACGTTCAAGCCGCCGGGCAACTGCCCTTCCGCACCCAAGCCGCGCTTGATGCAGTTTTCCATCACATCGGCCACAGCGGCCACACGGCGGCGCACTTCAGCCTCATCGCAACCTGCCAACGCCGCTTCATTGGCCAACACAACTTCGGAAATATTCAACTGGTTCAGACGGCATTGTGCCAACAACTCGTCGCAGTTTTTGTATGGATACGGCACATCGCCATTTTCCTGCGCCTCTTGTGCAAATCCTTCGTCTGTTACGATAAAACCGCCGCCGACCGAATAATAAATCTGCTCTTTCAGCTTCAAGCCGTCTGAATGGTAGGCGATAAAGTTCAAACCGTTCGGATGTTTGGGCAACACTTTGTCGCCGCGGATATCCAAATCTTTTTCAGGATTGAAGGCCATTTCGCGGCCGTTGAGTTTTAAAACGTGCTGCGTTCGGATGAGTTCCAAGCGTTGGGGGATATCTGCAAGCGGGATATCGTGCGGCAGGCTGCCTTCCAAACCGAGCAGCAATGCGTCGAATGTGCCGTGTCCGATGCCGGTTAAAGCAAGCGAGCCGTATACTTCAATGACAATGCGCGCCACTTGTGTATCCAAGTTTTCGGCATGCAGCAAATCGGCAAAAGCAGCCGCTGCCTTCATCGGGCCGACAGTGTGCGAGCTGGACGGGCCGATGCCGATTTTGAAAATATCAAAGATGCTGATCATAACTTTCCTATTATTGTGTGTGCGGGCTGTGTTTTTCAGACGGCCTTAAGGCCTAAAGAGGAATCTTGTACGCCGCTTGCCAATGCAAGTACCAGATGCCCAACAGTCATCAAAGGATCGCCTGCTTCCGGCGAGGTGTATTTCAGCATCAGCGGTTTTTTACGCAAGGGTTCGTAACGGCTGACTTTACAATGCGGGTCTTCCAAACTTGTAGAGCCGGAGCGGTATCTGTATGCCAACAGCCGTAAATCGTTCAAGTCCATCTTCATGCCGTTATCCAACAATTCGCGCAACTGGTTTTCCCAGGCAATATCGTTGCTTCCGTCTTTAATGGCAATCAAGATGGACTTTTCGAGGATTTTTTTGATGTGCTGGTTCAAGGAGCGGATTGGGAAATGCCCCAGCCACAACAAATCGGTCTCTGCAAATTGTGCGGAAAACTGCTCGATAAACCAGGAATGTAAACCTCGATAATCCGGCGAATGAAACAGGGTTGATTTAACCTTATTGCCATCTTTATCCAACATATAATGGCTGCCGATAATCATGCTGCAAGATTCAGCAGCCCATCTGGGAATAATGACTTTGGGGGTAAAGAGCGTTTCGAGGCGTTGCTCGGTAAATTGTGTGGTGAAATCGGGGTTGTATTGCAACGATGTCGGCAAATAGCCGCGCCAAAGGTACATACCGATCCTGCTTTCTCCGATGATATCCAAGAGTTGTTCCAGCATGGTACGGCTAGGACATGAAATAAATTCGTCCGCATCCAGCGGGAAAACGAAATCTATCGCTTCATCTTTTGCTACAAGCTGCTTCATAAGCAGGTTTACCAATTGGTCTTGATTGAACTTGAGCGCTTGATATTGATAGATAAATATCGGTAAACCTTCTTCTTTCAATTGAATCAGGATTTCCCTTGTGCCATCGCTGCTGCCATGATCGATGATGTGCATTTCATCCATCAGCTCGAGATTATGACGGACAAACGATTCGATAACGTCGTTTTCGTTGCGCACCATACTGATGCTGATTAATTTTTTTCCCATAAATTACGCAATGTATTGAGATGTTTTAATATTTTTCAGACGGCCTCTATCCAACCGGCAATGCGTTTTTCAACGGCTTCGGCATTCAGCCCCAAATCGGCTAAAAGTTTTTTCGGATCGCCGTGTTCGGTAACTTTGTCTTCTACACCCAGCAGCAATACAGGTTTGCAGATGCCGTGTTTCGCCAACACTTCCAACACCGCGCTGCCTGCGCCGCCTTGTTCGGCGTTTTCTTCAGCGGTAACGATGTAATCGTGGCTCCGGGCAAGGCTGACGATCAGCTCTTCATCTATCGGTTTGACAAAGCGCATATCGGCAACGGTCGCATTCAGCTTGTCGGCGGCGGTCAATGATGGGGCAACCATGCTGCCAAAAGCAATAATGGCAATTTTCTCGCCTTCGCGACGGATGATGCCTTTGCCGATTTCAACGGTTTCCAGGCCGTCTGAAACGGTTGCGCCCGTGCCTGTGCCGCGCGGATAACGGACGGCGGACGGCGAATTTGCCTGATAGCAGGTTGAGAGCAGCAGGCGGCATTCGTTTTCATCGCTAGGTGCGGCAATAATCATGTTCGGCACACAACGTAAAAAACTCAAGTCGTATAAGCCGGCATGGGTCGGGCCGTCTGCACCGACAATACCTGCACGGTCGATGGCGAACAAAACAGGCAGGTTTTGCAAGGCAACGTCGTGCACCAACTGATCGTAAGCGCGTTGCAGGAAAGTGGAGTAAATCGCCACGACAGGCTTAATGCCTTCGCATGCCAAACCGCCTGCAAAGGTAACGGCGTGTTGCTCGGCGATGCCGACGTCGAAATAGCGGTCGGGGAATTGCTGTTCAAACTCAACCAAGCCGCTTCCCTCGCGCATGGCAGGCGTAATGGCAACCAAACGTTCGTCCGCCGCCGCTTGGTCGCACAGCCATTGGCCGAACACTTGCGTATAAGTCGGTTTGGCCGCGGCAGGTTTGACTTCCGGCGCAGGCACTTCGCTCGGCAACTTGGCGACGGCGTGGTATTTGACAGGGTCGTTTTCGGCGAATTTGTAGCCGTTGCCTTTTTTGGTGATGACGTGCAACAACTGAGGGCCTTTGCGGCCGCGCAAGTCTTTTAATACGTCCACCAGATTTTCAACGTTGTGGCCGTCCACCGGGCCGGTGTAACGGAAACCGAAGTTTTCAAACAAAGACAGCGACTGTTTAGCGTGTTCCGCTTCGCCTGCCAAGGTTTTGATTTTATTTTCGACTTTTTGGGCAAGCTCCATCGCGCCGGGCAATTTATCCAATACTTTGCTCGATTGGGCTTTGATGGTGCTCAACAGGCCGTGCATATCGCGCACGACGTTGCTGGCAAGGTATTTCGGCAGCGCGCCGACATTGGGGGAAATCGACATTTCGTTGTCGTTAAGGATAACCAGCAAATCGACATCCATATCGCCTGCGCAGTTCAGGGCTTCAAATGCCTGACCTGCCGTCATGGCTCCGTCGCCGATGATGGCGACGCTGCGGCGGTTGTTGCCCAACTGTTTGTCAGCAACGGCCATGCCCAATGCCGCGCCGATGGATGTGGAAGAATGCCCCACGCCGAACGCGTCGTATTCCGACTCACTGCGTTTCGGGAAACCCGCCAAACCGCCGTATTGGCGCATGGTATGCATTTGATTTTTGCGGCCGGTGAGGATTTTGTGCGGATAGCTTTGATGGCCGACATCCCAGACCAAATGGTCTTCGGGCGTGTCGTACACATAATGCAGCGCCACCGTCAGCTCGACCGCGCCCAAGTTACTGGCGAAATGGCCGCCCGTCTTACCGACGGAATCCAACAGAAATTCGCGCAATTCGGCGGCGACTTGCGGCAGCTGTTTTTTCTCCAGACGGCGCAAATCCTGAGGCGTATCGATAATATCGAGCAAAGGGCTTGGGTTCATGATTTTTGGCGGTGATTTTTTGTGTAACGGACGATTATATCAAGAGATTGCACAACTTGTTACAAATGCTTTCAGACGGCCCGAACCTTTATCCTTTATAATACTGCCAACTGAAAACACAAGGCCGTCTGAAATGACCCAAAACGCAAACAATCTCTGCTGGCTCGATATGGAAATGACCGGCCTCAACCCGGAACATGACCGCATTATCGAAGTTGCCATGATCATTACCGACTCCGATTTGAACGTACTGGCGCAATCGGACGTTTACGTCATCCATCAAAGCGACGAGTTGCTCGACGGCATGGACGAGTGGAACACCGCCACCCACGGCCGCACCGGCCTGACCCAACGCGTGCGCGAATCCAGACTGACCGAAGCCGAAGTCGAGCAAAACCTGTTGGACTTCATGTCCGCATGGATACCCGAAAAATCCACGCCCATGTGCGGCAACTCCATCCATCAAGACCGCCGTTTCATGGTCAAATACATGCCGCGTTTGGAAGCCTATTTCCACTACCGCAACTTGGACGTATCCACGCTGAAAGAATTGGCCAAACGCTGGAATCCGGCTGTTGCCAAAAGCGTGGTTAAACGCGGTTCGCACAAGGCATTGGACGACATCCTCGAAAGCATCGAAGAAATGCGCCATTATCGCGAGCATTTCCTCAAACTTCCTTCCGAACAATAATCCCAAGGCCGTCTGAAACAGGTTTTACACCGTTCAGACGGCCTCATCGGCTTCCTTCATCTCATGAAAATCACCAAAATCTTTACCTTCGATTCCTCGCACATGCTCGACGGGCATGACGGCAAGTGCCAAAACCTGCACGGCCACACCTACAAACTCGAAATCACCGTCTCCGCGCCCGTTATCCAAGGCGGCGCAAAAGACGGCATGGTGATGGACTTTACCGACCTGAAAGCCATTGTCAAACAACACATTACCGACCCGTTCGACCATGCCTTCATCTATCACGGCAACAACGAACGCGAAAGCCAAATCGCCGCGCTTTTGGAAGGCTGGAACATGAAAACCCTGCGCCTGCCCTGCCGCACCACCGCCGAAAACATGAGCGTAGAAATGTATGGCCGTCTGAAAAACGCCGGTGTCAAAGTGTGCAGCGTAAAATTATGGGAAACGCCGACTTCGTGTGCAGAATATGAAGGGGAATAAACCGACGGCCTGTATTTTTCAGACGGCCTGTTCCCCAAACACACCCATCCGCCAAACATCAAAAGGAATCTTCATGAAACTCCTCTCCACCCTCCTCGTCCTATTCGTCGCTGTCGAACATTTCTACATCGCCTGGCTCGAAATGACGCAAATCCCAAGCGAAAAAGCATCAGAACTGTTCAACATGCCTTACGAATTTATAGAACAAAAACACGTGCAAACCCTGTTTTCCAACCAAGGTCTGTACAACGGCTTCCTCGCCATCGGCTTGGTATGGGCGCGCTTTGCCGCACCCGACAACGCGGTTTACGGCGCGACCATCCTGTTCCTCGGCTTCGTCCTCATCGCCGCCGCATGGGGCGCGTTTTCATCCGGCAACAAAGGCATCTTGCTCAAACAAGGCTTGCCGGCATTTTTGGCCGCCGCAGCCGTCATTAACGCTTAAATACAACAGCCATTCTTTCCCCTCAAACTAACAGAAAGAATGGCTGCCTCAACCGATTTCTCAAAACGCTTCACCACAACAATTAAAACCCGCACACCCAATATTCATGACCATTCAAATCACTCCGAACAATCCCCAATACCGCATTGTCGAAATCTTTGAAAGCCTGCAAGGCGAAGGCTGGAATACAGGCATGCCCGCCGTTTTCATCCGTTTGGGTAAATGCAATCTCGCCTGCAGCTGGTGCGATACCGACTACCTTAAATTCGGCATGATGAGCCTGTCCGATATTTTAGGCCGTCTGAAAACCTACACGGCGCGCAACATCATCATTACCGGCGGCGAACCCACCATTCAACCGTATTTGGATACCCTGCTCAATGCACTCAAAGCCGAAGGCTATTTTCTGTGTATCGAAACCAACGGCCTCAACCCCGCGCCGCCGCAAATCGACTACGTTGCCACCAGTCCTAAAGCCTGCTATGCCGCCAAATATGAATCTAGTTGCATTGAGAAAGCCAATGAAGTGCGCATTATTGCCGACGGCGATGTCATTGCGTTTTGCCAAGAAATGGAACGCAAAATCCGCGCCCAACATTACTACCTCTCGCCTTGCGAACAAGACGGTGTGATGAATATCTACGACACCATCCGCCAAATCGGCGTATTAAACAGCCGACCCGACGCCCCCGTCCATTGGCAACTGAGCGTACAAACGCATAAATGGGCAGGAATAGAATAATTCGTTTGAAATCAATTAAAAACAAAACCTTTACAAAATATTGAATGTAAATACCATTAGATATTCGACCAAATGCACTACTGGCAATGCTCTCAGGCCGTCTGAAAACCCAATTTCAGACGGCCTTTTTTGTTACAAACCTCTTGACCGATTACATAAGATTACGTAAAGTGTGCAACAGTTTTCATAAATTGGTAAAACCAATTTACCTGATAACTGGTTGCATCTAAAAGGTGGCAATCCTTATTCGAAAAACATCTATTACTCAACACATCGCATCAAACCGCCATTGATTGACGGTTATGATGCTTGTTGCCCCGAGGATAATCCCATGGCTCTCTTTCTCAGTATTTTTCCCATCGTGCTGCTGATCTGGCTGATGGTTAAGAAAAACAGTATGCCGTCCTACGTCGCGCTGCCAATTACCGCCGCGCTGATTTATGCCATCAAACTGTTTTATTTCGGCGACGACGCCATGTTGCTCAATGCAACAGCCGCATCCGGCCTCGTCTCTACCCTGACCCCGATTACCGTGATTTTCGGTGCCATTATGTTTAACCGCATGATGGAAACCACCGGCTGTATCGACGTCATCCGCAAATGGCTGGCTACCATCAGCCCGAATCCGATTGCCCAGTTGATGATCATTGGCTGGTCTTTCGCCTTTATGATTGAAGGCGCATCCGGTTTCGGTACGCCTGCCGCCATTGCCGCGCCAATCCTGATGAGCTTGGGCTTTAACCCGTTAAAAGTAGCTATCTTCGCTTTGGTCATGAACTCCGTACCTGTTTCCTTCGGTGCAGTAGGTACTCCGACTTGGTTCGGCTTCGCACCTTTGGGCTTGGACCAAAAGAGCATTATGGAAATCGGTATGCAAACCGGCGTAATGCACTTCTTTGCAGGTTTCGTGATCCCTGTTATCGGCTTGAGCTTCATCGTACCTTGGGCTGAAATCCGCAAAAACTTGGGCTTCATCGGTATCGCCGTATTCTCCTGTACCCTTCCTTACGTCGCGTTGGCAATGGTCAATGAAGAATTCCCATCTCTGGTTGCTGGCGCAATCGGTCTGATGGTGTCCGTATTCGCGGCCAACCACGGCTGGGGCTTGAGCAAAGACCATCCGAAAGACCCGAATGCCGAAAAAGTACCTTTCGCCCAAGTTGCCAAAGCACTTGCCCCTCTGGGTATGCTTATCGGTATGCTGGTGGTTACCCGTATCAAACAGCTCGGCATCAAAGGCCTGCTGACCAGCAAAGAAGAATGGTTCAGCTTCCAACTGCCGTTTGATTTGTCCAAAATCACCGTCAGCGACTCTCTGACCATCACCTTCGGCAACATCTTCGGCCAAGGCGTAAATGCTTCCTACCAAACCCTCTACGTTCCGGCCTGGATTCCGTTTGTCTTCACTGTTTGGATTTGCATCCTGCTGTACAAAACCAAATTCAAAGATGCGTGGTCTTTCTACGCTGCAACCTTCAACCAAACTAAAAAACCTCTGCTTGCCCTGATGGGTGCGCTGATTATGGTTCAACTGATGATGGTTGGCGGCGACGACTCCATGGTAAAAATCATCGGTAAAGAATTTGCCAATATGGCCGGTGAACACTGGGTGTACTTCTCCCCATACTTGGGCGCAATCGGTGCATTCTTCTCCGGCTCCAACACTGTATCCAACCTGACCTTTGGCCCGATTCAACAACAAATCGCGCTTGATACCGGCCTGTCCGTTACCCTCATCCTCGCCCTGCAATCCGTCGGCGGCGCAATGGGCAACATGGTCTGCATCAACAACATCATCGCCGTGTGCAGCGTGTTGAACGTGAACAACGCCGAAGGTGCCATCATCAAGAAAACTGTTATTCCTATGACCATCTACGGCATCATCGCCGTGACTGTGGCTGCAATTTTCTTCTTGTAAACCGCTTCATATCAAAGGCCGTCTGAATATTCAGACGGCCTTTTTTGTATTCTTTCGCTATATTTCTTAAAGAATCATTAATGTATATATTCCGCAACAACCCGCATAACCACTTTGCAACACCAAATCACAAACAACTTTCTATTAATAAACAATCGGGTAACCATAAGTAAACACTGTTTTGCAATTTACCTAATTGCCACTACCGACAAAACGCCTAAAATACGCTTCATCTGCAAACGAAAACCCTTTCTCACTTTGCAAGATAACACACAACCCTCATATGGAGCTTAGATCATGAAATTACTTTCTGTTATCACTGCAGCCGCATTGGCTACTGTTTCCTTCTCCGCTGCCGCTGCACCTGCCGGCTTCGTTTCTTACAGTTGTGACGGTGGCAAATCACTGAACGTGATGTACGGCTTTGACCGTAGCGGCCGTGCAGTTACTGCCGACGTAAACGCCGGTGGCAAAAAAGCCTCTTTGGTTGTCGACAAAAAACGTTCTGACAGCACTGGCACTACTTTCACCAACCGCCGCGGCTATACAATGTCTGCCGGTTTCATCGACAAAAACACCCACACTACTTCTGAAGTAGTTGGCGTGAACGCCCCTAACGGCTCATTCCTGGTGAAAAACTGCGAACCACGTCCACGTTAATCCCAGTTTTCCTATTTAACCGAATCATCCCGGTTTGATAGAAAGACCGTCTGAAAAACAATTTTCAGACGGCCTTTTGATTCAAGCATATAAAAAAGAGCGTGTACTGTACACGCTCTTTTTGTTTGTTCACACAACAATTAAATACGCATCGGCATTACGATGTATTTGAAGTTCGGATTGTTCGGCATAGTAAACAGCGTTGAACGATTGGCATCGCCGAAGGCAAGCTGCATATCGTCGGAGTGGATGTTACGCAACACATCCATCAGGTAGCCGATATTGAAACCGACTTCAAGTTCTCCGCCTTGGTAAGCGATTTCCAGCTCTTCGCGCGCTTCTTCCTGCTCGTTGTTGCTACATACGACACTCAGCAAACCAGGCTGCAGGAACAGTCGCGCGCCGCGGAATTTTTCATTGGCAAGAATGGCAGCACGTTCAAGCGCACCCAAAAGCTGGGTACGGGATACGAGGAAAATCTTGTCGTTATCCAAAGGAATCACGCGGTTAAAGTCAGGGAACTTGCCGTCGATGACTTTGCTGACAATCGTTGTGCCATTGCATTGGAAGCGTACTTGATTGTCCAAAAGCTCAACGGTGATGGACTCGGACGGATTGTTCAACAGCTTGAAGAGTTCCAATACCGTTTTGCGCGGCAGGATCACTTCCGTTTTCGGCAGTTCTGCTTCAATTTGGCTGGCCGCATAAGCAAGGCGGTGACCGTCGGTTGCAACAAGGCGCAGTTGGTTTCCTTCAACCTGCATCAGCAAGCCGTTGAGGTAATAGCGGATATCTTGAACCGCCATGCTGTATTGCACTTGCGAAAGCATGGTTTTGAAGGTTTCTTGAGTCAGTGAGAAAGTCGCGCTGACGTCGCTGCCGACATTCATCAACGGAAAATCTTCAGCCGGCAGGGTTTGCAGGGCAAAACGGGATTTGCCCGCGCGCAGAGTCAAACGGTTGTCCGCCCAATCCAGTGACACCAGCGCACTGTCAGGCAGGGCACGCAGGATGTCCTGGAATTTTTTAGCGTTGGTCGTAATACGGAAATCGCCTGCCTGACTTTCAGGGCCGGCGGTATTGATTTGGATTTCCAAGTCGGTTGCCAAAAGTTTGGTTTGTCCATCTTTGCTTTCCAGCAACACATTGGACAAAATCGGCAGAGTATGGCGACGTTCGACAATACCGGTAACGGCTTGCAACGGCTTGAGCAGACTGTCGCGATCGGCTTGTAAAATCAGCATGTTCCATTCCTTTGAATTTGAAATCGGTTGATTTGGATATTTTAAAATATTTTTTGTTTTCAGGCGGCCTCATATTGACATCAGGCCGTCTGAATATTGCATTAGGTCAGTTCTGAATCAAAATCAGCAGTTTTTCGTAGTCTTGCGCCAATTCGGGATCTTCTTCACGCAGTTTCGCCACCGCTTTGACGCCGTGCATCACAGTCGTGTGGTCGCGGCCGCCAAAGGCATCGCCGATAGAAGGCAGGCTGAGCGTGGTCAGCTCTTTGGTCAGGCTCATGGCAACTTGACGCGGACGGGCAATATTGCGCGTGCGTTTTTTGCCCAATATATCGCTGATTTTAATACGGTAGTATTTGGCTGTCGCATCGATAATGATGTCGGCGGTAATGACTTTGTGTTTCTCGGCAATAATATCCTGCAAAGCCGTACGCGCCAAATCCATATCGATGACAGGACGGTTCATAAAACGGCTGCTGGCGCTGACACGGTTGAACGCGCCTTCCAGCTCACGCACATTGGAGCGGATCAGATTGGCAATAAACAAAGCGGCTTCGTCTTCGATACTGATACCGGCTGCTTCTGCCTTTTTCTGCAAAATCGCCACGCGCATTTCCAATTCGGGCGGTTCGAGTTCCAAAGTCAAACCCCATGAGAAACGGGACTTGAGACGGTCGTCCATACCTTCGATTTTGGCAGGCAATACGTCGCACGTCAGGATCAGCTGTTTTTTCTCGTTGTGAAAATGGTTGTACAGGTAGAAGAATTCTTCCATCGTACGGTCTTTGCCTTTGATGAACTGAATATCGTCGATAATCAGCAGGTCATATTGTTTGTATTGTTGCTTGAACACATCATAAGTGTTGTTGCGCACAGCCTTCATAAAGCTGCGAATATAGTCGTCCGAGTGCATATAGCGCACTTTGGCATCAGGACGGTTTTTCAGCAATTCATTGCCGATGGCTTGCACCAAGTGGGTTTTACCCAAACCGGTACTGCCGTATAAGAAAAATGGGTTATAGCCCTGCCCCGGATTTTCAGCAATCGCTTGGGCGGCTGCGGCGGCAAGGCGGTTGCCCTTACCTTCTACCAAAGTTTCAAATGTATAGTCACGCGACAGATTGGTCTGTTCGTAGCGCGCTTCTTCCGCATCGTGTTGCGCGTCGGTTTTGGCTTTGGCAACTGCTTTAGACTCAGCCGAAGCAGCAGTTTGCACTTGAGGCTCATGCGGCAGGTTTTTCATGCGTTGCGCCAAAATCTCGGCAGCCGTCATGGCAGCGGCAGGTTTGGAAACCGTTTCAGACGGCCTGTCTTCTTGCGTCGCAGCAGTTTGCAAAGGCATTTGAACAGGCTCTACAAATTCTTCAACTTCAACGACTTCTTGCACTTGCACCGGCGCAACAGTCTGAGCCGCCATTTCATAATGCGTACCTACGCCCGGCTTAAACGCGAAAGCAGCCTGCTGAGGCACCAATTCGGCACGCACAGCATCAATTTTGGCGGCAAACTGGCTTTTGAGCATATTGCAGGCAAATTGGTTTTTACCATACACCACCCATACTCCGTTTTCTTCACCCACGGTCAAAGGCGCAATCCATTGCGCAAACTGCCCGGCAGGCAACATTTCGTGAAGGCGGCGAAGGCACAGCGGCCAAAATTCAGCTAACGTCATGAGATTAAGCTCGGAAAATGGAAGATTTGGGAAATACAAGAAGGCAGAGCAGACAGGCAATCCGATAAAAATCAAATTTTTACGATACTCCCGCTACTTTCAGACGGCCTTGCGCACAGAGAAAAGCAAGGTTGGGCGATTATACCCATTCCGCTCTTTTTTATCCACAACCGCCGCAAAATTTTATCCACAAATTCTATCAATGCATAAAACCCATTGTCACACTTTGGCCAACGAAAAGTTTTTATATTGATTGACAAAAGCAGCAAATTGGAGTGTAATTCACGGTTTAATTATCTACCAATTTTTAGGAAACATCATGAAACGCACTTATCAACCTTCCGTTACCAAACGCAAACGCACCCACGGCTTCTTGGTTCGCTCCAAAACCCGCGGTGGTCGCGCAGTATTGGCTGCCCGTCGCGCCAAAGGCCGCAAACGCCTGGCTGTATAATTTTGAATTACGGCTTCTCGAAGCAGTATCGCTTATTAAAAACGGATGATTTTTCATCCGTTTTTGCGTTGAAAAACCGACGCAGCCGCGATTTGCTGCAAGTCTCCCAGTCCGCAGACAACGCGCTTGGTCATCCGCGCCTTGGCTTGGTCGTCAGCAAAAAAACCGCCAAACGCGCCCATGAGCGCAATTACATGAAGCGCGTCATCCGCGACTGGTTCAGGCTGAATCAACACCAGCTGCCGCCGTATGATTTTGTTGTGCGCGTGCGTCAGGCGTTTAATCGGGAAACTGCTCCGGAAGCCCGAAACCAACTTGCCCAGCTGATGAAAAAACGCCGATGAACACCCTGCTTTCCAAGCTCCTCCTTGCACTCATCCGCTTTTACCAATACTGCATCAGCCCCCTCATTCCGCCGCGCTGCCGCTATACCCCGACCTGTTCACAATACGCGGTCGAAGCCGTCAAAAAATACGGCGCATTCAAAGGCGGATGGCTGGCAATCAAACGCATCGCACGATGCCATCCTTTCGGCGGACACGGACATGACCCTGTTCCATAATGCTGCTGTCAACCATTTAAAGAACACGATTTCCTTTAATTTCCCGTCGGTTTCTATATAATGCCGTCTGAAGCAGTTTTCATCTCGATTACCTATCCGTCAATTCCAGGAATCTCTTATGGATTTTAAAAGACTAATGGCGTTTTTTGCCATTTCAGTGGCAATCTTTGCCGGCTGGGAACATTTTTTCCCCAGCCCCAAACCTAATCCGGCGCAACAAGCCGCGCAACAGCAAACGGCTGCCGCTCCGGCAAAAGCCGCTGCCGAAGCCGCGCTTACCCCGGCCTCTCCTATTACCGTTACCACAGACACGGTTAAAGCCGTCATCGATGAGAAAAGCGGCGACCTGCGTCAGCTGACCCTCTTGCAATACAAAGCAACCGGCGACGAACACAAACCTTTCGTCCTGTTTAACGACGGCAAGGAATACACCTACGTTGCCCAATCCGAGCTTTTGGACGCACAAGGCAACAACGTTCTGAAAGGCATCAGCTTTACCGCTCCGCAAAAACAATACAGTTTGGAAGGTGACAAAGTTGAAGTCCGCCTGAGCGCACCTGAAACCAATGGCCTGAAAATCGACAAAGTTTATACTTTTACCAAAGGCAGCTACTTGGTTAACGTCCGCTTTGACATTACCAACAGCAACGGCCAACCTGTCAACCTAAGCGCAGACTACCGCATCGTTCGCGACCACAGCGAACCTGAAGGCCAAGGCTACTTTACCCGCTCTTACGTCGGCCCGGTGGTTTACACCCCTGAAGGCGACTTCCAAAAAGTCAGCTTCTCTGATTTGGACGACGATGCCAAATCCGGCAAATCCGAAGCCGAATATATCCGCAAAACCCCGACCGGCTGGCTCGGCATGATTGAACACCACTTCATGTCCACTTGGATTTTGCAGCCTAAAGACGGCCAAAGCGTATGCTCTGCAGGCGAATGCAACATCGACATCAAACGTCGCAACGACAACCTGTACAGCGCAAGCGTCAGCGTGCCTTTAGCCGCCATCCAAGCCGGCGCAAAAGCTGAAACCGCCATCAACCTGTATGCCGGTCCGCAAACCACTTCCGTTATCGCTAACATCGCCGACAAACTGCAACTGGCCAAAGACTATGGCAAAGTACACTGGTTCGCCTCACCGCTCTTTTGGCTCTTGAACCAACTGCATAACATCATCGGCAACTGGGGTTGGGCAATCATCGTCTTGACCATCATCGTCAAAGCCGTACTGTATCCATTGACCAACGCCTCTTACCGCTCTATGGCAAAAATGCGTGCCGCCGCACCTAAATTGCAAGCCATCAAAGAGAAATACGGCGATGACCGCATGGCGCAACAACAAGCCATGATGCAGCTTTATAAAGACGAGAAAATCAATCCGCTGGGCGGCTGTCTGCCTATGCTGTTGCAAATCCCCGTCTTCATCGGTCTGTATTGGGCATTGTTCGCCTCCGTAGAATTGCGCCAAGCGCCATGGTTGGGTTGGATTACCGACTTGAGCCGTCCGGATCCTTTCTACATCCTGCCTTTGATTATGGCGGTAACCATGTTTGCACAAACTTATCTGAATCCGCCATCAACCGACCCTATGCAGGCGAAAATGATGAAAATCATGCCTTTGGTTTTCTCCATCATGTTCTTCTTCTTCCCTGCCGGCTTGGTTCTGTACTGGGTAGTCAACAACCTCTTGACCATCGCCCAACAATGGCACATCAACCGCAGCATCGAAAAACAACGTGCCCAAGGCGAAGTCGTTTCTTGATAAAGGTTTAGGCAACACAAAGGCCGTCTGTTGTTCAGACGGCCTTTTTTATTTCCTCAAATACAGTTTGAGATTGAACCCAATACAGTTTTAAGCGGCATGCAACACAAAAATCGTCGGGCGTTTTTTCAAATTCGGCATTTCTTTTCTTTTTCGCCACTGCGCAATCGTCTGACTGATAATTTCCTGTGTCGGCAAGGTCAAGTCCGTAGCCACACACAAACGCGTTTCAGGATACAGGTTCTCCACCGCATCAGCCAACAACGCATCGTTGCGATACGGCGTTTCGATAAACAGCTGCGTTTCATTCTGCTGACGCGAACGTTGCTCCAAAGCCTTCAAACTCTGAATCCGCTCATTTTTTTCAGACGGCAAATAACCCTTAAACGCAAAGTTCTGCCCATTCGCACCCGAAGCCATCAGCGCCAGCAACAAGCTGGACGGGCCGACCAAAGGCCGTACTTCAAAACCGTGTTTATGCGCCAATGCCACCAAATTCGCGCCCGGATCGGCTACAGCCGGGCAACCTGCCTCACTGACAATACCCATGCTGCGTCCCTCTTGCAAAGGTTTCAGCAATTCCGGCAAAGTCTTCAAATCCGTGTGTTCATTCAACGTTTGCAGATTCAGCTCACGGATAGGCGTAGTCACGCCCAAATGCTTCAAATGCGCGCGCGCTGTTTTTTCCGCTTCTACGACAAAATCCGTCAGCCCGACAATCGCCTGTTGTTCATGCGGCAACAGGCATGGCGTATCAGGCGCACCCAAAGGGGTAGGAATCAAATACAAAATCGGTTTCATTCTTGCAACTCCAAAAAATCTCAGGCCGTCTGAACACATTCAGACGGCCTCAAACTATAAAACTTCCACACCTTCGTTTTTCAAAAAATCAATCAGACGGAAAATCGGAAGGCCGATCAAAGCATTCGGGTCCGTACTTTCAATCCGCTCCAACAAAGCGGCGCCCAAACCCTCGCTCTTCGCCGCACCGGCACAATAAACCGCATCCGGCTCGCGTGACAAATATCGGCTGATTTGTTCCTGCGTCAACTGGCGCATGGCAACCACCGTATGATCGACATGATACTGAACCTTACCCGTAGCAGTATTCAAAAGCACGATTGCGCTGTAAAATTCAATCCGTTTTCCGCTCAAGTCCGCCAGCATCTGTTGTGCATTTGCGACGTTCATCGGCTTGCCCAATTGCCGTCCTTCGCACCATGCGACTTGGTCTGCGCCGATAATCAGCGCGGCAGGAAAAGCTGCCGCCAATGAACGGGCTTTGCCTTCAGCCAAACGCAGCGCCGTCTCGCCTGCATGCTCGCCTGCAATAGGCGTTTCGTCAAAATCAGGCGATGCCGTCTGAAAATCGATACCCAAACGGCGAAGCTGTCCGCAGCGGAAAACCGAACTCGACCCTAAAACCAAAGGCAGTTTTACTTCCATATTTTTACTTAAAAACATTGACGTTAGACTGCCGAAATTATATCATACTCCGTTTATGTCATACCCTAATTTGATTGACCCAGAAGTTTTCGCCGCCGAAGGGCAGAATCTGCAAGGCAGCTTCCTGCTCGAAGAATTGGATGAACGAGTTAGTTCGCACGATTATCCGGCCGACAAACAGACACGCGTGTCGTTTACGCTGCAAGGCGGTCGCGACCGGCTGCAACGTCTGTTTCTCGATTTAAACGTCAAAGCCGACATGCCCCTGATTTGCCAGCGTTGCATTACGCCCATGCCGTTTCTGCTCGATGAAACCAGCCGTATCGTCCTGTTTGCCGATGAAGAGAGTTTGGACGAAGCCATGCTTGCCGATGAAGAATTGGAAGGCATGCTGCTCGAAAAAGAGCTTGACGTGCGGACTCTGGTTGAAGACCAAATCCTGATGTCGCTCCCTTTCTCCCCTCGACACGAAGACTGCGGCAACGATGGAACACTGGACGAAGTCAATCGGGACAAACCAAACCCCTTCGCTGTTTTAGCAGGTTTGAAAAGCAGTTAATTAGGACACAGTTTATTTATCTAGGAGCTTGAAATGGCCGTTCAACAAAACAAAAAATCCCCTTCTAAACGCGGTATGCACCGTTCACACGACGCTCTGACTGCGCCTTCTCTGTCTGTTGACAGCGCAACCGGCGAAGTGCATCGTCCACACCACATTTCTCCAAACGGTATGTACCGTGGCCGTAAAGTGGTAAAAGCTAAAGGCGAATAATCCGTTCGTCTGACTGAAAAAGCCAGAATATTGCCATGCAATGACTGGCTTTTTTGCATTGCACCCTGTATTTTCCTCTTCGGAAGCACACCATGAAACGTAAAATCTGGTACACCTACGACGACATCCACCGCGTAATCAAAGGATTGGCGGAAAAAATCCAAAACTCCGGCACAAAATACGATGCCATGATTGCCATTGGCGGCGGCGGTTTTATCCCTGCCCGCATGTTGCGCTGCTTCTTGGAAATTCCAATTTACGCCGTCACCACAGCCTACTACGACAGCGATAACGAAGGTCAAGTGACCGAGGAAGTGAAAAAAGTCCAATGGCTTGATCCCGTTCCCGATGTACTGAAAGGCAAAAACGTACTGGTTGTTGACGAAGTGGACGACAGCCGCGTTACCATGGAATTCTGCCTGAACGAATTGTTGAAAGAAGATTTCGGCACCATCGGCGTGGCAGTATTGCATGAAAAAATCAAAGCCAAAGTCGGCAAGATTCCCGAAGGCATCCCTTATTTCAGCGGCATTACCGTGGAAGACTGGTGGATCAACTATCCTTGGGACGCGCTAGACATCGACGAACACAACAAATTGGCCGTGCAAAACCAATAAATTTGGTACGACTATCGCAACAAGCCTTTTCATCTGATTTTCAATTCAATTTCCTGAAAATCAGATGAGCGTGCTTGTCCGATTGTTTGAGGCCGTCTGAAACACACAAACCGGAGAACAACATGATTACACTGGCCGTAGATGCCATGGGCGGAGATGCAGGCCTTGCGATTACCGTCCCCGGTGCAGTGGATTTCCTAAAACAACAATCCGACGTACATCTGATTATGGTCGGTGATGAAGCAGCAGTCCGCCAAGCATTAAACTCAGCAGGTGCGCCTATGGACCGCATCACCGTCTGCCATGCAGCGCAAGTCGTCGAAATGGATGAAGCGCCACAATCTGCGCTGAAAAATAAAAAAGAATCCTCCATGCGCATCGCCATCAACCAAGTTAAAGAAGGCAACGCGCAAGCCGCCGTATCGGCAGGCAATACCGGCGCACTAATGGCGACCGCCCGATTCGTCCTCAAAACCATTCCCGGCATTGAGCGCCCTGCCATCGCCAAATTCCTGCCATCCGACAGCGAACACGTTACGTTGGCCTTGGATTTGGGTGCCAACGTTGACTGTACGCCCGAACAACTGGTTCAATTTGCCATCATCGGCAGCGAGCTGGTACACGCACTACACCCTGAAAAAGGCAGCCCGCGCGTCGCCCTTTTGAACGTCGGCACAGAAGACATCAAGGGTACGGATGCCGTCAAACAAACCTTTAAACTGTTGAGCAGCAGCAAACTCAACTTCATCGGCAATATCGAAAGCAACAGCGTTTTGTATGGCGAAGCCGATGTCGTTGTCGCAGACGGTTTTGTCGGCAACGTTATGCTCAAAACCATCGAAGGCGCGGTTAAATTCATGAGCGGCGCCATCCGCCGTGAATTCCAAAGCACCCTGTTCAACAAACTTGCCGCCATTGCCGCCCTGCCCGCACTCAAAGGCTTGAAAGGCAAACTGGATCCGCGCAAATTTAACGGCGCCATCCTGCTTGGTTTACGCGGTATCGTGATTAAGAGCCACGGTGGAACCGACGAAGTCGGCTTCCGTTATGCTTTGGAAGAGGCCTACCACGAAGCCAAATCCGCCGGCCTCGCTCAAATCGAACAAGGCGTAGCCACCCAATTGGCTGCTTTGGAAGCCGCCAAAGCAGCAGCCGAACTGGAAGAAACCGCTGCTCCAACAACGGAAGCTTAAGGCTGATATACACAGGCCGTCTGAAACTCCAAAATGTTCAGACGGCCTGTTTTTATCTTTAATCACCGACTTCATTCTTAATATTGGGAATTTTCCCATTTTCGCTTACAATACCCGACTATCTGAATCAACTCTCTAAAAAGGCCGTTCTCATGCAATATGCCAAAATTTCCGGTACAGGCAGCTACCTTCCTGCCAACCGCGTCAGCAATGACGACCTTGCCAAAAAAGTGGACACTTCCGACGAGTGGATTACCACGCGTACAGGTATCAAATTTCGCCATATTGCAGACGACAGCGAAAAAACCAGCGATTTGGCCGCCGAGTCAGCGCGCCGCGCCTTGGCAGATGCCGGTTTGCAGGCTGACGATATCGACCTGATTATCGTCGCCACAGCTACCCCCGATATGCAGTTCCCTTCTACGGCAACCATCGTGCAGCAAAAATTGGGCATTGCCAACGGCTGCCCTGCCTTTGACGTACAAGCCGTGTGCGCCGGTTTTATGTATGCCCTGACCACTGCCAATGCCTACATCAAAAGTGGCATGGCGAAAAACGCTTTGGTTATCGGCGCTGAAACTTTCAGCCGCATCGTCGATTGGAACGACCGCACCACCTGCGTCCTCTTTGGTGACGGTGCGGGCGCGGTTGTCTTAAGTGCATCTGACGAACCGGGCATTATCCATAGCAAACTCAAAGCCGACGGCAACTACCTCAACCTTTTGAACGTCCCGGGACAAATTGCCAACGGCCAGATTTGCGGTTCGCCCTACATCAGCATGGACGGCCCCGGCGTATTCAAGTTTGCCGTCAAAATGCTGTCCAAAATCGCAGATGACGTTATCGAAGAAGCCGGTTATACCACCAATCAAATCGATTGGCTTGTGCCGCACCAAGCCAATAAGCGCATTATCGACTCTACCGCCAAACACTTGGGCTTGAGCATGGACAAAGTGATCCTGACCGTCCAAGATCACGGCAACACGTCCGCTGCCTCTATTCCGCTGGCACTGGATGTCGGTATTAAAAACGGCCAAATCAAACGCGGACAAAACCTCTTGCTCGAAGGCATCGGCGGCGGTTTTGCCTGGGGTGCGGTTTTGGTGAAATACTAACGGTTGGGCCGTCTGAACACCCCTTTCAGACGGCCTATTCTGCTCAAACCCATGAAATCCCTAACGTTTGCACTCTGCATCAGCAGCCTGTTTTTAAGCATAACGGCTGTAATATTGCCCAAACTGGCAATCGCCTATCTCGCACTGAGTGCATACGTTTTCCTGCTTTACTACCAAGACAAACAGCGCGCACGCAACCACGGCAGACGCATACCCGAAGCAAAATTGCATCTGCTCAACCTGCTTGGTGGCTGGACGGGCGGTTATTGCGGCAGCCTCGCATTCAGGCACAAAACCAGCAAACCCGGATTTGTCCGCACCTTCCGGCTGACCGCCGCAACCAATACTGTCGCCACCCTCCTTCTGCTGGCGGACACCCTCAAACATTCAAACCAATAAGGAATTACCATGTCTTTCGCATTCTTCTTTCCCGGACAAGGCTCACAAAGCCTAGGCATGATGAACGGCTTTGCCGAGCAAGCCATCGTTAAAGCCACATTTGACGAAGCTTCCGCCGTATTGGGTCAAGACCTGTGGGCAATGATTAACGGCGAAGATGCCGAATTAATCGGACAAACCGTCAACACCCAGCCCATCATGCTGGCTGCCGGTATTGCCACCTACCGCGCCTACTTGGAAGCCGGCGGTAAAATCCCTTCCGTTGTTGCAGGCCACAGCCTCGGCGAATACACCGCCCTCGTCGCTGCCGGCGCATTGGATTTCGCAGACGCGGTCAAACTCGTCCGCCTGCGTGCCGAACTCATGCAATCCGCCGTACCACAAGGCGTAGGCGCAATGGCCGCTATCTTGGGTTTGGAAGATGAACA
The DNA here is from genome assembly GCF_051958295.1 of Neisseria sp. P0014.S002. Classification (NCBI taxonomy): domain Bacteria; kingdom Pseudomonadati; phylum Pseudomonadota; class Betaproteobacteria; order Neisseriales; family Neisseriaceae; genus Neisseria; species Neisseria sp. P0014.S002. The sequence continues at coordinate 197,526 of NZ_JBQCVO010000003.1, forward strand.
AGTAAAAGCCATTTGTGCCGAAGCCGCACAAGGCGAAATCGTTGAAGCCGTAAACTTCAACTCCCCAGGCCAAGTCGTAATTGCCGGTAACACTGCCGCAGTCGAACGCGCCATGGCCGCCACCAAAGAAGCCGGAGCCAAACGCGCCCTGCCGCTACCTGTTTCCGTTCCTTCACATTGCAGCCTCATGAAGCCTGCAGCGGAAAAACTTGCCGAAGCACTGAAAGACATCACCATCAAACAACCGCAAATCCGCGTTATTCATAACGCCGATGTTGCCTCTTACGATGATGCCGACAAAATCAAAGATGCCTTGGTACGCCAACTGTACAGCCCGGTGCGCTGGACAGAAACCGTCAACGCACTTGTTTCCGAAGGCATCACCGAATCCGCCGAATGCGGCCCCGGCAAAGTCCTTGCAGGCCTCGCCAAACGCATCAATAAAGAAGCCGCGTGCAGCGCATTGACCAATGCCGATCAAGTGACTGCATTTATCGAAGCCCACTAAAATGTTTTCAGACGGCCTTATCCTGTCAGGCAAGGCCGTCTGAAAAATCAGCCCACTCCAATCCGAATACATTATGAAAAAAACCATTATTCTTGCCGTTCCCTACATGTACGGACTGGATCAATGTATCGAAAAAAATCTGCGTTTTCTTGGTTTTGATGTCATTAATCTGTGCTATGACGACCGAGATTCATATTACCCGAACTTGGGCAGCAGACTCAAAAACCTCTACCACAAACACATCACCAAAGACGGCAACTATAAAAAATACCTCAAATACAGCCGCCACCTCGACGACATTCAGCAAAAACTGGCCTCACTAAACGGCAAAAAAGCCGATTATGCGCTCTGTATCCGTGCCAATATTTACCCCAAAGAAATCATCGCCACCATCCGCGAACACAGCAATGTTTGTGTGAATTATCAATGGGATGGCGTAGGTCGTTTCCCAGACATTATTGAATATTTGGATTATTTTGACCAATGCTGGGTTTTCGACCCCGACGATATTCAAAAATATCCACAATGCCATTTCAAAGCCACCACCAATTTTTACTTTGACTTTCCCGTAGCGGAATATGCGCCCACCAACAAACTCTACTTTTTAGGCGGCTACGAACTCCGACGCGAAGAGCAAACCAAACGCTTTATCCAAGAAACCGAACGCCTCAACCTACCCTTGGATTTTCATATCTACTGCAAAGACGACAGGGCTGAAAAAGCCTTCGGACACAACGGCATCCGCTATCTCGATCGCAGCAGCATCCTCAGCTTTGAAGAAAACCTCAGCCAAGTGCAAAGTTGCGGCGCAGTTGTCGATTTTGCACAATTCGAACATTACGGCTTATCATTCCGTATCTTCGATGCATTGCGTTTCGATAAAAAACTGATTACCACCAACAAACATATCTTGGAAACCGACCTATACCACCCAGACCACGTATTCGTATGGGACGGCGGTAATTTAGACGCATTGCCTGAATTTTTGGCACGTCCGTATCAGCAACCTGCCCCTGAAATCAAAGCCTATTATTCGTTTACACAATGGCTAAACCGCCTGCTCGGCATTGATTAACCCTATTGCCTATGGCAAATACTCCTGCCTGACAAAATATTATATTGAATACATTATGAGTAAGAAAAAAGTCATTCTCGCCATGCCGGAACTCTTCAAAATCCACGAACTCATTATTGAGAACTTGGAGAAATGCGGATTTGAAGTACTGTCCCTGACCTATGAAGAAAAAGAGTTCAAATACAAAAATGTATTTCAACGGCTGAAAAAAATCTGGTATCGAAATATTCTTGGACAAAAAGACTTCAAAAAACGGACCATGTTCCGCGCCGTAGAAGAACGCCTCAATACCCTGTTAAGCGAACATCCCGAACAAGCGGATTATTGCTTCATGATTTGGCTGGGCGCATACCCGAAAGACTTCATCGCCAAGCTCAGAGCGCATTCAAAATTAATGGTGTATTACAACTGGGAAGCCCTGACCTTCTTAAAAGAAGACTTCGACAACATCGAATTTTTCGACAAATTTTACTTTTTCGATCCGTTTGACCAAGGCAAACACCCCGAATACGCCGAAAAACTCTTTCCAACCACCAGCTTCTACTTTGACAGCTTCAGGCCGTCTGAAAACCCGCAAAACAAAATCTTGTTTATCGGCTCGTACGCTGCCGACCGCAACAATGACATCCGTGCATTTTGCGAAGCTGCACGTTCAATCAGTTTAGAAATAGATTTCCGCTTGGCCAGTAAGAAAATCGAAGAAGAAAAAGCGGCTTTAGGCATTCCCGAAGTCGAGTTCTTCTCATTTGAAAACGCCCTCTCCTATCGTCAAAACTTAGAAGAAGCGGCCAAATCCTCTGTATTGGTAGATTTCCTCAACCGCAAGCACTACGGCCTCTCTTTGCGGATTTTCGAAGCGATTGGATTGGACAAAAAACTGATTACGACCAATCCGACCATCGTACATTACGATTTTTATCACCCGAACAATATGTTCTACTGGAATGGAAGCAACCTTGATGAACTCAAAGCCTTCCTGACCTTGCCGTATGTACCGCTTGCTCCCGGCCTGAAACACAAATACAGCTTCAGCAACTGGATCAGCTGCGCATTTGATATTGAACCGAATATCCCTATCAGATTACCTGAAATCAATAGAGAAGTTGTGGAGAATTTAAATGTTTGATAGAGAAAAATTAGTATTAGAAACTGTTCATATCCGCAAACGAGAATTTATTGAACAGCCGAGACATATTGTTTATGCAGCCGATCAAAACTATATCAAACACATCGGCACTGCGTTACTTTCTGTGCTGCAAAACAATACCAGTCCAATACATTTTCATTTGTTAGTTAGTGGTTCAGAAGGTTATGATTTTAATATTTTCGATCAAATTGAAACATCAAATCAAAACTACGCGATAAGCGTTTACCATTTAAATACAGAATACTTTTCTACCCTGCAGACTACCCATTATTTTACTATCGCTATGTATTACCGTATGAGTATCCCTTGCTTATTAAAAGGTATTACTCATACTGCGCTTTATTTAGATACTGATGTACTGTGCTTGGGCAACATTGATGATTTATTTGAAATCGACATTTCAAATTCTTTGATTGCTGCCGTACCTGATGCAATCTTATACAGAGCATATATAAAACAACTCAATCAATTTGGTTTTACAGATACTGAGCCTTATTTCAACTCTGGGGTCATTCTATTCAATATTGACAAATGGAATGATATGGCAATAGATAAAATTTTGTCTGAAACAATGCAAGCCGTAGAAAAACAGAATTTTAAACTCTCCTGTCCAGACCAAGATATTTTGAATTTAGCCTGTATAGGTCATGTACACTGGCTTTCAGAAAACTTTAACTGGATACATTGGCATCAAAAATACAGTGAATTAATCGACAATCCCAACAATATCCGCTTAGTCCATTTTGTTGGTCATATCAAACCGTGGCATCAATTAGGCTTCCACCCTGCATATGATCAATATTTTAAGAATTCCCCATGGAATAACGGATATCTAGAACAACCTCTATCAACTTGGTTGCCCTTTCCAAATCCTAAAAGGAAATTTAGACAAGCAGCCAAACGGCTTTGGAAACAAGGACAAAAAAAGCAAGCATGGGCATACTACAGAGAATATTTATTACGAAGAATCAACAAACGACGGTATCAAGCACCCTCCCCAGGTAAATAAGGCCGTCTGAAACCATTTTTCCAATCTCAATTAAGGAATAAAACATGAGTACACAAGATTTGAGCGGCAAAATCGCTTTAGTAACCGGCGCATCGCGCGGTATTGGTGCGGCGATTGCCGATACTTTGGCTGCGGCCGGTGCAAAAGTTATCGGTACAGCCACCAGTGAGAGCGGTGCGGCTGCAATCAGCGAACGCTTGGCACAGTGGGGCGGCGAAGGCCGTGCATTGAATTCTGCTGAACCTGAAACCATCGAAAACCTGATTGCCGACATCGAAAAAGAATTCGGCAAACTGGATATTTTGGTCAACAACGCCGGCATTACCCGTGACAACCTCCTGATGCGCATGAAAGAGGAAGAATGGGACGACATCATGCAGGTCAACCTCAAATCTGTGTTCCGTGCCTCCAAAGCCGTATTGCGCGGCATGATGAAACAGCGTACCGGCCGCATTATCAACATCACATCCGTTGTCGGCGTGATGGGCAATGCCGGTCAAACCAACTATGCGGCGGCAAAAGCAGGCTTAATCGGCTTCTCCAAATCTATGGCACGTGAAGTCGGCAGCCGCGGCATTACCGTCAACTGCGTCGCCCCCGGCTTTATCGACACCGATATGACCCGAGCCCTGCCGGAAGAAACCCGCAAAACCTTTGAAGCGCAAACTTCTTTGGGCAAATTCGGTGAAGCGCAAGATATTGCCGATGCAGTCTTGTTCTTGGCTTCTGATCAGGCAAAATACATTACCGGTCAGACACTTCATGTCAACGGCGGCATGTTGATGCCTTAAACCATTTATTTAAAGGCCGTCTGAATATTTCAGACGGCCTTTTTTGTCAATCAAAACACTACTTTACATTCTATCTTGATATAATCTTAATAATCCGTTAGATAACGCTCGAAACAGTAAGTCCAAATAAGCATGATACGGGAAATCAAATCGCAGAAATGAAGTTCGTTCTGTGCGTTTTTATTTGGGTTTGCTGTCGGTTTTCGACGTGTTTCAGACGGCCTATATAACAATAGCTACTTTTAACGAAAGGCCGCCCACTCTATGCACGAATTCTCCCTCGGTCCCATTGTCATTGTCCTATTGGTTTCCGTCATTACGGTTATCTACTGTCGCAAGTTCAACATTCCTTCCATGCTCGGTTATCTTTTGGTCGGTTTTATTGCCGGTCCGGGTATGTTCAAACTGATTCCGCAAAGCCACGCTACCGACTATTTGGGCGAAATCGGCATTGTGTTCTTGATGTTCAGCATCGGTCTCGAATTCTCCCTGCCCAAACTCAAAGCCATGCGCCGCCTCGTATTCGGCTTGGGTGGTTTGCAGGTCATCATTACCATGCTCTCGATTATGGGTATTTTGATGGCAATGGGCACGCCGTTTAACTGGGCGTTTGCCACTGCGGGCGCACTGACCATGTCGTCCACCGCCATCGTCAGCCGCATTCTGTCGGAGAAAACCGAGCTGGGTCAGCCACATGGTCAAATGGCTATGGGCGTTTTGCTGATGCAAGATATTGCCGTGGTACCGCTGATGATTCTGATTCCTGCACTTGCTGGCGGCAGCGAAGGCAACTTGTGGGTAGAGCTGGGCTTGGCCGGTTTGAAAATGTTGCTGACCTTGGGCATTTTGTTCGTTATCGGCAGCCGAGTGATGTCGCGCTGGTTCAGACTGGTTGCCAAACGCAAATCGTCCGAACTCTTCATGATCAACGTTTTGCTGGTTACTTTGGGCGTGGCCTATCTGACAGAGCTTGAAGGCCTGTCTATGGCATTGGGCGCATTCGTCGCCGGTATGTTGCTTTCCGAAACCGAATACCGTATTCAGGTGGAAGACGACATCCGTCCATTCCGCGACATCCTGCTGGGCTTCTTCTTCATTACCGTCGGTATGAAGCTCGATATTCAGGCACTGATCGGCAACTGGCAGCAAATCCTGATTTTGTTGGCAATCCTGTTGGTCTTGAAAGCACTGGTCGTCTTCATCATCGCTTTGCGCATGAAAAACCCTGTGGGCGACAGCCTCAAGAGTGCGCTTTATTTAGCGCAAGGCGGCGAGTTCGGCTTCGTGATGCTGGCCATTTCCAGCAAAATCAATATGGTTTCGCCCGAATTGGAACAAGCGGCCACTGCAGCCGTCTTGCTTTCCATGATTGCCGCGCCATTCATTTTGGGCAGCAGCGATGCCATCGTCAGCCGCTTCGTTAAATCTGACTGGGACATGAAAGCCTTGGACTTGCACTCCATGTTGGTGGAAACCATGAGCAAATCCGAACACGTCCTGATTATCGGTTTCGGACGCGGTGGTCAATCGGTTGCCCGTGTATTGGCGCAAGAAGGCATCCCCTACTTTGCCCTTGACTTGGACATTGCCCGCGTACAAGTGGCACGCAACGCAGGCGAACCGGTTTCCTTTGGCGATGCCAAACGCCGTGAAGTCTTGGAAGCCGCCGGCTTGGGACGCGCCAAAATGGTGGTCATCACGCTGAACAATATGCATGAAACCCAACATGTTCTCGGCAACATCATGTCTATGCATCCGAGCATGCCGGTTTATGTTCGAGCCACCAATGACGATTACGTCAAAACCTTTACCGAAATGGGTGCGGAAGAAACCGTCTCCGATACCAAAGAAACCAGCCTGGTGCTGGCAAGCTATGCCATGTTGGGCCACGGCCTCTCCTACAACCATGTTTATCAAACCATAACCCACATCCGTCACAGCCGCTATGCATCATTGCAAGACTTGTTTGTCGGCAGTGATGATGACAGCTTCTCCGATGAAGACAGCAAGGCCGTCTGCCGCCATGCCTTCCCATTGCAAGGCGAGGCACACGCCATCGGTAAAACCATCCGCGAATTGCCATTGGCAGCGCATTATTTAAAACTATTGTTTATCCGCCGCAATACCGGAAAAATCCAAGACCTTGACCCTGATTTCGTTCTGGAAACCGGCGATATTTTGGTTGTCGCAGGCAAGCAGGAAGAAATTATTTCCTTTGAAAACTGGTGTTTGCAGGGAGATATCTAATTATCGGCAAATAAATCTTGCGCGCATCAGGATTTTTTGGTTTAATAGCGTCTTCGCAATTTTGCGCATGGGTGATTAGCTCAGTTGGTAGAGCGTCTGCCTTACAAGCAGAATGTCGGCGGTTCGACTCCGTCATCACCCACCAA
>NZ_JBQCVO010000004.1:0-173020 GCF_051958295.1 Neisseria sp. P0014.S002
AAACAAAAACAGCCGAAAATCTTTATTTAGGTTTCGGCTGTTGGGGAAAAGGAATTTTGCAAAGGTCTCGGCCTTTTTATTACGCTTTATACAATGAAAAATGCCGGAGACTTAACCATCTCCGGCATTTTTGAATAAGGTGGCGAGCCGAACCCCCGGCACTGGCTCATCAGAGTGGGCTGCTGGCTTCCGCCCCTGACCCGGTGTTCCGAATTACCATGCGGGGAGACCCGCCATAGAAGAAACGCATTATAGCGGTTTTACAGAAAAACTCAAGCGATAAAATCTATCAGGCCGTCTGAAAACCATTTACACGACAAGATTGTAAACAATATTGCCTAGTTGCAAATCATTCCCATTGAAATGTTTATTGTCTTTTCCATTGAAAAATATCGAAAATTACACTACATTAACACTTTACGCCATCAAGAAGAATTTGCATTTTTCAGACGGCCTTTAATATAAAAACATTACATCCATCAACGGAACACGACCATGACCACGACTACTGCCCCTCAGCGTATTCGAGAAATTCCCTATAACTATACTTCTTATACCGACCGCGAAATCGTCATCCGACTGTTGGGCAACGAAGCGTGGCAAATCCTGCAAGATCTGCGCGGTCAACGCAAAACAGGACGTTCGGCACGAATGCTGTTTGAAGTATTGGGCGATATTTGGGTGGTCGTGCGCAATCCGTATCTGGTCGATGACTTGTTGGAGCACCCGAAACGCCGTACCGCGCTGGTGCGTGAAATGCGCCACCGTTTGAACGAGATCCGCAAACGCCGCGACGACAATCAGCAAGTAGATGTCTTAGTTGCCGCAGCAGAAAAAGCAGTCGAGCGTTTTGATAGCAGTTTTGATGAAACCATCCAAAAACGCCATCAGATTTTGGAACGCTTAAGCAAAATCACCAAACCGCACAACATCATGTTTGACGGCTTGGCTCGCGTAACGCACGTTACCGATGCAACCGACTGGCGTGTGGAGTATCCGTTTGTTGTCGTCAATCCTGATACCGAAGCAGAGATCGCGCCTTTGGTCCGCGCCTTAATCGAATTGGACTTGGTCATTATCCCACGCGGCGGCGGTACGGGTTATACCGGCGGCGCAGTGCCTTTAGACGCAAACAGCGCAGTCATCAATACCGAAAAACTCGACAAGCATCGTGGTGTCGAATACGTTGAGCTGGCAGGCTTGGACGGCAGACATCCGATTATCCATTGCGGCGCAGGCGTAGTAACCCGCCGAGTAGAAGAAACCGCGCATCAGGCAGGTTTGGTGTTCGCCGTCGATCCAACCTCCGCCGATGCATCTTGCGTGGGCGGTAATGTGGCGATGAACGCAGGCGGTAAAAAAGCCGTACTGTGGGGTACTGCCTTGGACAACCTCGCCTACTGGAACATGGTCAACCCTCAAGGCGAATGGCTGCGTATCGAACGCGTGCGCCACAATTTCGGCAAAATCCACGACGAAGAAACCGCCGTGTTTAACATACATACGCTGGATTCAGATGGCCGCAATATCGTCAATACCAAACGTTTGGAAATCCCCGGACACAAATTCCGCAAAGTCGGTTTGGGCAAAGACGTTACCGACAAATTCTTGAGCGGCCTGCCCGGCGTGCAAAAAGAAGGCACGGACGGCATCATCACCAGCGTCGCCTTCGTGTTGCATAAAATGCCGAAATACACGCGTACTGTATGTATGGAGTTTTTCGGTACGGTTGCCACCGCTACGCCGTCCATTGTCGAAATCCGCGATTTTCTGCTTGCCCATGAAAGCGTACGATTGGCCGGTTTGGAGCATTTAGACTGGCGTTACGTCCGCGCCGTCGGTTATGCCACCAAAGCGGCAGGCAAAGGCCGACCTAAAATGGTCTTGCTGGCAGACGTCGTTTCCGATGACGAAGCCGCCGTACAGGCAGCCGCCGAACACATCTGCGAACTCGCCCGCGCCCGCGACGGCGAAGGCTTTATCGCCATATCTCCTGAAGCCCGTAAAACCTTCTGGCTTGACCGCAGCCGTACCGCCGCCATCGCCAAACACACCAACGCCTTTAAAATCAATGAAGACGTGGTAATCCCACTCGAAAGGCTCGGCGAGTATTCAGACGGCATCGAACGCATCAACATTGAGCTTTCCATCCAAAACAAACTCAAACTCTGTGCTGCCTTGGAGCAATATCTATCCGGCAAACTCCCCATCGACAAAATGGGAACAGACCTGCCAACCGCCGAACTGTTGGGCGAACGCGGCAAACACGCCCTTGCCCACGTTTCCTCCGTCAAAGAACGTTGGGACTGGTTGCTCGCCAATCTCGATACGCCGCTTGCCGACTATAAAGCCCGCTACGGCAAAGCCGTCCATGCCGCGCCCGAAGCCAAAGACGACGAGAGCTGTTTCACCGCATTCCGCGACTTCCGCCTGCGCGTTTCCGTCAAAGACGACGTAATGAAACCGCTCGCCGAAATATTCAGCGGCAAAACCGACACCAAGATCATCGAAGGTTTGGGCAAAATCCATGCCAAAACCGTGCGCGGCAGAGTCTTCGTCGCCTTGCACATGCACGCCGGCGACGGCAACGTCCACACCAACATCCCCGTCAATTCAGACGACGCCCAAATGCTTCAGACCGCCTACCGCTCGGTAGAGCGCATCATGAAAATCGCCCGCTCGCTCGGCGGCGTGATTTCCGGCGAACACGGCATCGGCATCACCAAGCTCGAATTTTTGACCGATGAAGATTTGCAGCCGTTTTGGGACTACAAAAACCAAGTCGATCCCAAACACACCTTCAACCGTCACAAACTGATGAAAGGCTCGGATTTACGCAACGCCTACACGCCGTCTTTCGAGCTGTTGGGCGCGGAATCGCTGATTATGGAAAAATCAGACCTCGGTACCATCGCCGATTCCGTCAAAGACTGCCTGCGCTGCGGCAAATGCAAACCTGTCTGCTCCACCCACGTCCCGCGTGCCAACCTGCTGTACAGCCCACGCAACAAAATCCTCGGCGTGGGATTGCTGACCGAAGCCTTCTTATACGAAGAGCAAACCCGCCGCGGCGTTTCCATCAAACACTTCGAAGAACTCATGGACATCGGCGACCACTGCACCGTGTGCCACCGCTGCGTCAAACCTTGCCCCGTCAACATCGACTTCGGCGACGTAACCGTAGCCATCCGCAACTACCTTGCCGATTCCGGCCACAAACGCTTTGCACCCGCCGCATCGATGGGCATGGCATTTCTGAACGCTACCGGCCCGAAAACCATCAAAGCCCTGCGCGCCGCCATGATACAAACCGGTTTCCCTGCGCAGAACTTCGCTTACAAAATTGGCAAACTGCTGCCCGTCGGCACCAAAAAACAAAAAGCCGAACCGAAAGCCACCGTCGGCACCGCTCCGGTTAAAGAACAAATCATCCACTTCATCAACCGTCCTTTGCCTAAAAGCGTGCCCGCTAAAACACCGCGTTCCATGCTCGGCATCGAAGACGACAAAAGCATCCCCATCATCTGCAATCCCGCCGCGCCCGAAGATGCCGAAGCCGTGTTCTACTTCCCCGGCTGTGGTTCGGAGCGTCTGTTCAGCCAAATCGGACTCGCCGTCCAAGCCATGCTCTGGCACGTCGGCGTACAAACCGTCCTGCCACCAGGTTATATGTGTTGCGGCTATCCGCAAGACGCGGGCGGCAACAAGGCAAAAGCCGAGCAAATGAGCACCAACAACCGCGTCGCCTTCCACCGCATGGCGAATACCCTCAACTACCTCGACATCAAAACCGTCGTCGTCAGTTGCGGCACCTGCTACGACCAGCTCGAAAAATACCGCTTCGAAGAAATCTTTCCCGGCTGCCGCATCATCGATATCCACGAATACCTGCTCGAAAAAGGCGTGAAACTGAACGGCGTGAAAGGTCAGCAATACCTCTACCACGACCCCTGCCACACCCCAATCAAAACCATGAACGCCACCCAAATGGCAAGCAGCCTCATGGGGCAGAAAGTCGTCTTAAGCGACCGCTGCTGCGGCGAATCCGGTATGTTTGCCGTCAAACGACCCGACATTGCCACTCAGGTCAAGTTCCGCAAACAAGAGGAAATTGAGAAAAACCTCAAAGAGCTGCCGCAGGGCGAACCAGTCAAAATGCTTACCTCCTGCCCAGCCTGCCTGCAAGGCTTGAGCCGCTACGCCGACGACAACAATATGCCTGCAGACTACATCGTTATTGAGATGGCGAAACACATCCTCGGTGAAAACTGGCTGGATGAGTTTGTGAAAAAAGCCAATGACGGCGGTGTAGAAAAAGTATTGCTCTAAGGACTTAGACAAAACTTTGGGCCTGTAATAAATGCCGTCTGAAAATCTTTCAGACGGCATTTTTATTCAAAAGAATCAAGATAAAATAATCAAATCAGACGCCTTTGCAAATAACAATGCCACACCAGTAGTATTCAATAAAAAATAAAACCTGAGGCCTTTTATTCCTCAGGTTTTATTTATCAAGCCTTATGCTTTTTCTTTCTGGAGTTTCTCTGCCATCAGTTGATGCAGCGTTTTCTTAGCCGGTTTCATCGGAACACGGTTATCCGTCCAGCCCAGCTGCTTGCTAGGCGTCAATGCACGGAATTTAGTGGCTGTCCAACCGAATGCACGGTAAGCTTTACTGCCGCTGAAAATACCGTCAAACGTACGCCACGCCATTTGTTCGCCGAAAGTATGCGATGCGCCTTGACCACGGATAGGATGCGGAACGATTTCGGTTGGCGAACGTTGCGCTTCAACACGCAGACGTTGCATTTGTTCGGTAATCGGAATGCGTACCGGACAAACCTCAACACAGGCACCACACATGGTACATGCAGTCGGCAGATCACGTGTCGCATCCAAGCCCAACAAATGCGGAGAAATAATCTCGCCAATCGGGCCGGGATAAGTCGTACCGTAAGCCGCGCCACCGATACGGGTATAAACCGGACAGTGGTTCATACACGCACCGCAACGGATACATTGCAAAGTACGGCGCATTTGATCTTCTGCATAAGCTTGGCTACGGCCGTTATCAAGCAGTACCAAGTGCATTTCTTGAGGGCCGTCCAACTCTTCGCTACGGCGAGGGCCGGTAATCATATTGAAATAAGTGGTAATGTTCTGACCGATGGCGGAGCGTGGCAACAGACTGTACAAAGGCGGAACATCCGACAGCTTCGCAACCACTTTTTCAATACCGGTAATGGCGATGTGCACAGGCGGTACAGTGGTACTCAAACGGCCGTTGCCTTCGTTTTCGACCAAACACAAAGTGCCTGTTTCAGCAACGGCAAAGTTTACACCGCTCAAACCGACATCGGCAGTGCTATAAATATCACGCAGTGCTTTACGCGCAAATCCGGTCAACTGGTCTACGTCGTCTGTCAATGGCGTGCCGAGATTTTGGTGGAAAAGTTCGCTTACCTGCTCTTTGGTCTTATGAATGGCAGGCATCACGATATGGGTTGGTTTCTCGCCGGCCATTTGAACGATAAACTCGCCCAAGTCGCTCTCAACCGCTTTAATGCCTTGATCTTGCAGATAATGGTTCAGCTCAATCTCTTCGCTGACCATAGATTTGCCTTTCACCATCAACTTGCCGTTTTTATCGGTAATGATGTTGTGAATGATTTGGCAGGCTTCAGCAGGGGTTTCCGCCCAATGGACTTTAACACCCAACTTGGTCAGGTTTTCTTCCAGCTGTTCCAATAATGCAGGCAATTTGGACAACGAACGTTGACGGACATGTTCACACAAGTCACGCAGGCTTTGCAGCTCTTCTTCATCTGTCAAAACGGCTTTGCGCTTGGTCATCAGCATATCCATCGCTGTGCGCAAGCTTTTACGAAGAGGCTTATCTTGCAAAGAAATCGCAGCGTTTTGCTTGAACGTTTCCGGCTTCATATGGAACTTAATGGTTTGAGAACTCATGCTTTTTCCTCCAAATCGGCAGGGGAAATATGATCAGGCAGAATGGCCAAAACCACCAAATCGCGCGGGCCGTGTGCACCATAGGCCAAAGTCAATTGAATATCGGCAGTCTTAGACGGACCGGAAATCAAAATAACGTTGGTAGGCATGCCTTTTTCCACCAGTTTTTCACCTTCAACAGCATTATGGAATTCGTTGTACATTTTGCTGGTGTCAAACAGGCAGAAATGCACAGGCGGAACCAAACTCAGACTGCGCGGCTCAAGAGGGCTGGACTCCAGCATAATCGTACCGGTACGGGCAATACCGCATTTAGAGCCGCTAAAACCAGCTTCAATATCGGTAAAGAATTCGTTTTTCCAGTCGTCGATTTTTCGCTCAAAACCACGAGGTTCAATATTGGTATCGGCCAAAGCTGCACGAGCCAGCTGACCATGTTCTGTTTCCAATGGGAGCAGAATGTTTTTCAAGCCTTTGCCTTCGGCTGCTTGACGGAATACTTGCGGCCAGTTGGATTTGGTAACCCAATAGATTTCAGTTTTGACGGCACGCATGGCAGCCGCCCAATGTTTCAAACGCTCGACATCGTTTGCCCAAGAAACACCCATTTCACGGTAATAATCGAAAACCGGCGGCTCTTCCATCGGCAAGGCATCAGCTTTTTTCAATTTCGCTAAAATATTTTCGCGCGCGCTCATGCTTTACCTCCGGTACGTTCCAACAGGAAAGATGCAATATGTTTCGGACGTGGCATATTGGGTTCATCTTTGGCAATTTTGCCGCCGATATTCATCATGCAGCCGCAGTCTGCGCTGATGATTTCAGTTGCGCCTGTTTCTTTCAGGGCTGCAACTTTGTCGGTTACCATCGCGCCGGAAATATCAGCTTGTTTCACAGAGAATGTACCGCCAAAACCGCAGCACTCGCTTTCATGGTCGTGAACGATACGTTCAACATTTTCCATGCCGTCAATCAGCTGCCAGCCTGACAAATGGACATTCATCTCACGACGCGCGGCGCAGGAAGTATGAACGGCCACTTTAACCGGCTCGCCTTTATCTTCAGGTTTGTAACCAATCGCCAGCAGGAAGTGGGTAAATTCGATAATACGGTTGGCACAATCAATCGCTTTTTGCTCGTACTCGGTGCCTTTGAACAAAGTTGGCCAGTGGTGTTTCATCATGCCGCCGCAAGAACCGGAAGGCACGACAATCGGCCAATTTTCAGGGAATAAATCCAGTTGCGCTTTGGCAACATCAAAAGCTTCTTTAGGATGGCCTGACGAATAGGCCGGTTGGCCGCAGCAGCTTTGCTCCATAGGATAATGGATACGAATGCCCTGTTGTTCGATTAAAGTGATGGCATCCATGCCTGCTTCCGGCATGAAAAGGTCGAGAACGCAAGTACCGAAGAAATAAGCATCGGTTGGCTTGCTGTCGAATACGGTGATTTGTGGTGGTTTGATTGCGCTCATTTTTTTGGAACGGGACAACCCGTTTTCTTGTGTAAAAATAAGATGGGTACTTTAAGTAATTGCTTGTAACGGGTCAAGTCTAATTTTAAAAAATAATATTAAAAAAGCATGACAAACCAGACAAAAACCTTTCCTTTATTAACTTGATAATCTACATAATAACCACTATCAATAAGAAAACTAATGGATTCATTTTTTAATAAATGAAACTCGTCCATCCCCTCTCTCTTCAAATCAGAATAACTGCCTCTTTATCGAATCTTGATTTACATCAGAAGTCATAAATTTAATCGCTATGACACGTTTTTAGACGAAACAAGCAATCCGCTATGCTATACATATGTTTCAGACGGCCATATTGGAATAAAAAAATGTCTAAGATAATAAAAATAAAAGTTTTTCTCACAAGACTCAGGTCGTCTGAAAGATAAGTTCGTCAAAAGGCCACTTTCCATATGCTCAACCTTACTTTTAATCAAAATCAAACACTTGAAAAATCGTCCTTCTTAAGCTTGAAAACCCTATGCACACTCAAGCACTTCCAGTATCATTGAGACAGTTTCTTGACGTAAAATTACAGTCTTAGCCGCCCACAATCGGCATGGATTTTCAAAAGAAGTGAAACCAAGCTTCAAAACAATTTTACCTTAACTTCGGAGTAGGCATTATGTTGACCCAGACTCAACAGGTTGATTTGACCTTGCATCACCTTAAAGAACGCACCCTATCGATTTATACCCCCGAACAGCGTGCAAGCATCGAGACATCTGAAGACTGGAAACAGTTTGACAGACGACTTGAGGAACACTTTCCAAAACTGATGCACGAGCTGGACAATGTTTACAACAATAACGAAGCCGTCCTCCCCATGCTGGAGCAACTGATTGCCCAAGCATGGCAAAGCTATTCCCAACGCAACTCATCCTTAAAAGAAATCGATATCGCGCGCGAAAACGATCCTGATTGGATTTTGTCCAACAAACAGGTTGGCGGCGCGTGCTACGTCGATTTGTTCGCAGGCGATCTGCAAGGCTTGAAAGCCAAAATTCCTTATTTCCAAGAGTTGGGCCTGACCTATCTGCACCTGATGCCCCTGTTTAAATGCCCTGAAGGCAAAAGCGACGGCGGATATGCGGTCAGCAGCTACCGCGATGTCAATCCGGCACTGGGCACAATAGACGACTTGCGCGATGTCATTGCCGCCTTGCACGAAGCAGGTATTTCCGCCGTTGTCGATTTCATCTTCAACCACACTTCCAACGAACACGAATGGGCAAAACGCTGCGCCGCCGGCGATCCGCTCTACGACAATTTCTACTACATTTTCCCTGACCGTTGGATGCCCGACCAATACGACCGCACCCTGCGTGAAATCTTCCCCGACCAACATCCGGGCGGCTTCTCCCAACTGGAAGACGGACGCTGGGTATGGACAACATTCAACTCCTTCCAATGGGACTTGAATTACAGCAATCCATGGGTATTCCGCGCCATGGCAGGCGAAATGATGTTCCTTGCCAACTTGGGCGTTGATATTCTGCGCATGGACGCCGTTGCCTTTATTTGGAAGCAAATGGGCACAAGCTGCGAAAACCTGCCTCAGGCACACGCCCTGATTCGCGCGTTTAACTCCGTCATGCGTATCGCAGCGCCAGCCGTGTTCTTCAAATCCGAAGCCATCGTCCATCCTGACCAAGTTGTCCAATACATCAGCCAAGACGAATGCCAAATCGGCTACAACCCTCTGCAAATGGCATTGTTGTGGAACACCCTAGCCACACGAGAAGTCAACCTGCTCCATCAGGCACTGACCTACCGCCACAACCTGCCCGACCACACAGCATGGGTCAACTACGTCCGCAGCCATGACGACATCGGCTGGACGTTTGCCGATGAGGACGCATGGCAGTTCGGCATCCACGGCTACGACCACCGACAATTCCTCAACCGCTTCTTCGTCAACCATTTCGACGGCAGCTTCGCTCGCGGTGTACCGTTCCAATACAATCCAAGCACAGGTGACTGCCGTGTCAGCGGTACAGCAGCAGCATTGGTCGGCTTGGCGCAAAACGATCCATATGCCGTTGAGCGCATCAAACTCTTGTACAGCATCGCCCTAAGTACCGGCGGCCTGCCGCTGATTTACCTAGGCGACGAAGTCGGTACGCTCAATGACGACGACTGGTCGAACGACAGCAACAAAAGCGATGACAGCCGCTGGGCACACCGTCCTCGTTACAATGAGGAGTTGTACAAGCAACGTCATGACAGCTCGACCACTGCCGGTCAAATCTTCCAAGGTTTGCGCCATATGATTGCCATCCGCCAAAGCAATCCGCGCTTTGACGGCGGCAGGTTGGTTACCTTCAATACCAACAACAAACACATCATCGGCTATATGCGCAACAACGCACTATTGGCATTCGGCAACTTCAGTGAACATCCGCAAACCATCAGTGCGCATACGCTGCAAGCCATGCCGTTTAAAGCACACGATTTGATCAGCGGTCAAACCGTTTCCCTGAATCAGGATTTGGTACTGCAACCCTATCAAGTCATGTGGCTTGAAATTGCATAAGCCGAAATTTTGATATACCACTCAAGGCCGTCTGAACAAATCAGCGTTCAGACGGCCTTTTAAGAAATAAGATGTATTTTGTATTTTGGGCAGTTTCGCTTAGAATGCATGCTTTAATACCAGATGACACACTAAAAATCAGGAGTAAAAATCCATGTTGAAAAAATTCATACTCGGCACCATCACTGCAGTAGTTTTGGCAGCCTGCGGCGGCGAAGGCAGCAACTCAGCTTCTTCTGCACCGGCCCAATCCGGCGCGGCTTCCGGCTCACTGATTGAGCGTATCAACAACAAAGGTACCATCACTGTCGGTACGGAAGGTACTTACGCACCATTCACCTACCACGACAAAGACGGCAAATTGACCGGCTACGATGTCGAAGTAACCCGCGCAGTCGCCGACAAACTGGGCATCAAAGTTGAATTTAAAGAAACACAATGGGACTCTATGATGGCAGGTTTGAAAGCCGGCCGTTTCGACGTGGTTGCCAACCAAGTCGGCCTGACCAGCCCTGAGCGTCAAGCGACTTTTGACAAATCCGAGCCTTACAGCTGGAGCGGTGCCGTATTGGTTGCCCGTAAAGACAGCAACATCAAATCCATCGACGACATCAAAGGCGTAAAAACCGCACAATCCCTGACCAGTAACTATGGCGAAAAAGCCAAAGCAGCAGGAGCTGAACTCGTACCGGTAGATGGTTTGGCACAATCTCTGACCCTGATTGAACAAAAACGCGCGGATGCGACTTTAAACGATGAATTGGCAGTTTTAGACTATCTGAAGAAAAACCCGAATGCGGGCGTGAAAATCGTTTGGTCTGCGCCTGCCGATGAAAAAGTCGGTTCCGGCTTGATTGTCAATAAAGGCAATGACGAAGTCGTGGCGAAATTCAGCACGGCAATCAACGAACTGAAAGCCGACGGCACGCTGAAAAAACTGGGCGAACAATTCTTCGGAAAAGACATCAGTGTTAAATAATTTCCTTGCCTCTCTGCCGTTTATGACGGAAACACGCGCTGATATGCTCATCAGCGCGTTTTGGCCTATGGTCAAAGCCGGCTTTGCAGTATCTTTGCCTTTGGCGATCGCTTCTTTCGTTATCGGCATGATTATTGCCGTAGCCGTTGCTTTGGTGCGAATCATGCCCTCCGCCGGCATTTTCCAAAAATGCTTGCTGAAGCTGGTTGAATTTTATATTTCCGTCATTCGCGGTACGCCGCTGTTGGTGCAGTTGGTCATCGTATTCTATGGCTTGCCTTCCGTCGGCATCTATATCGACCCGATTCCTGCCGCCATCATCGGCTTTTCGCTCAATGTCGGCGCATACGCTTCCGAAACCATACGTGCGGCAATTTTGTCCGTACCTAAAGGCCAATGGGAAGCCGGTTTCTCCATCGGTATGACCTATATGCAGACTTTCCGCCGCATTGTCGCACCGCAGGCATTCCGCGTTGCCGTGCCCCCTTTGAGCAATGAATTTATCGGTTTGTTCAAAAACACCTCGCTTGCCGCCGTGGTAACGGTAACCGAGCTTTTCCGTGTTGCCCAAGAGACAGCAAACCGTACTTATGACTTTTTGCCCGTTTATATCGAAGCTGCATTGGTTTATTGGTGCTTCTGCAAAGTGCTGTTTTTGATTCAGGCGCGTTTGGAAAAACGTTTCGACCGTTATGTCGCCAAATAAGGAGTTGTCATGATTAAAATCCGCAATATCCATAAGACCTTTGGCGAAAATACCATTTTGCGCGGCATCGATTTGGATGTCGGCAAAGGACAGGTGGTGGTTATCCTAGGCCCTTCCGGCTCAGGCAAAACCACATTTCTACGCTGTTTAAACGCTTTGGAAATGCCTGAACAAGGTCAGATCGAGTTTGACAATGCGCAGCCGTTAAGCATCGATTTTTCCAAAAAACCAAGCAAACACGATATTTTGGCACTGCGTCGCAAATCAGGCATGGTGTTCCAACAATACAACCTCTTTCCGCACAAAACTGCGTTGGAAAACGTCATGGAAGGGCCGGTTGCCGTACAAGGCAAACCTGTCGCCAAGGCCCGTGAAGAGGCAGTCAAATTGCTTGAAAAAGTCGGTTTGAGCGATAAGATTGACCTCTATCCCTACCAGCTTTCCGGCGGTCAACAGCAACGCATCGGCATTGCCCGCGCATTGGCGATTCAGCCTGAATTAATGCTGTTTGACGAACCGACTTCCGCGCTCGACCCTGAATTGGTACAAGATGTTTTGGATACCATGAAGGAATTGGCACAAGAAGGTTGGACCATGGTTGTCGTTACGCATGAAATCAAGTTTGCCTTGGAAGTGGCAACCACCGTCGTCGTAATGGACGGCGGCGTTATTGTCGAACAAGGCAGCCCGCAAGATTTGTTCAATCATCCCAAACATGAGCGGACACAAAAATTCCTGCGCCAAATCCGTGCGGACAATACCGATCTTCAAATTTAATTGAAACAACAGACAATTTGAAAGCATTTCCGACTGTCATTTCATAAAGGCCGTCTGAATAAGTGAAATAGAAATCGTTGATTTCGTTTTCATACTTGTTCAGACGGCCTTTTATATATCTTTTCAGGTAAAATAACGCCTTTCGTTTTACTTATCCCCTTACCTGCCATCATGATAGAAATTAAAAAACTCACCCTGCAACGCGGTTTGAAAGTCCTGCTCGATAAAGCCGATGCCGTAATCAACCTTGGACAACGCGTTGGTTTAATCGGTAAAAACGGTACGGGGAAATCCAGCCTGTTTGCGCTGATAAAAGGTGAAATCACACAAGATGGCGGCGAAATCCTTATTCCCAAAACATGGCGTCTGGCTTCCGTCTCTCAAGAAACGCCTGATTTAGATATTTCCGCTTTAGACTACGTCTTGCAAGGAGATGCCGAATTACAGGCTTTTCAGACGGCCTTGGCCCAAGCAGAAGCGCAAAACGACGGCATGAAGCAAGCTGAATATCACGCCAAACTTGAAGAAATCGATGCCTATACCGCTCCGGCACGCGCCGCCAAACTGCTTAACGGCTTGGGTTTTGCACAAGAAGAACATACTCGTCCCGTCAAATCCTTCTCCGGCGGCTGGCGTATGCGCCTCAACCTTGCCCAAGCGCTGATTTGTCGTGCCGATTTACTGCTCTTGGACGAACCGACCAACCACTTGGATTTAGAAACCGTGTTGTGGCTGGAAAACCATCTCGCGTCCCTGTCCTGTACGCAAATCATCATCTCCCATGACCGCGACTTCTTGAATGCCACCACAACGCACACCATCGAACTGTCGCAACAAAAACTAACCCAATACGGCGGCAATTACGATTTCTATCAAGCCGAACGCGCCCAGCGTCTGGCGCAACAACAAGCCGCCTACGTCAAACAGCAGGCGCAAATCAAACATCTGCAATCCTTTATCGACCGTTTCAAAGCCAAAGCCACAAAAGCCGTACAAGCCCAAAGCCGCATGAAGGCATTAGCCAAACTCGAGCGCATCGCTCCTGCGCATTTGGATAGCGAGTTTTCCTTTGAGTTTGCCAATCCGACACACCTGCCCAATCCATTATTGAAACTCGACCATGCCGACTTAGGTTATGGTGACAATACCGTTTTGCACGATATCACCTTGTCTCTGGAAAGCGGCGCACGTTACGGCCTGTTGGGCGTTAACGGCAGCGGTAAATCCACATTTATCAAAGCATTGGCAGGAAAAATCGATTTACTTTCCGGCAATATCGTCCGCTCCGAAAAGCTCAATATCGGCTATTTTGCTCAGCACCAACTGGACACATTGCGCGCCGACCAAAGTCCGGTTTGGCATATCCAACAACTCTCTCCTGAAGTCCGCGAACAGGAAATCCGCAACTTTTTAGGCGGTTTCAACTTTGTTGGCGATATGGCAATTCAAAAGACCGAGCCGTTCTCCGGTGGGGAAAAAGCGCGGCTCGCCCTTGCCATGATTATCTGGCAAAAACCTAATCTGCTGCTGCTTGACGAACCGACCAACCACCTAGACTTGGATATGCGCCACGCCCTGACACTTGCCCTGCAAAGTTTCCAAGGTGCATTAATCGTCGTTTCGCACGACCGCAGCCTGCTTGAAGCGACTACCGACAGCTTCCTCCTTATCGACAAAGGCCGTCTGAACAACTTCGACGGCGATTTGAACGACTACCGTCAATGGCGATTGGCACAAGAAAACGCCGCAGCAGCTCCCGCCGCTTCTGCACAAAGCCAAAGCCGTAAGGATACAAAGCGTATCGAGGCACAAATCCGTCAGGAAAAAGCCAAACGCAGCAAACCGATTCAGCAGAAAATCGACAAAGCCGAAAAAGAAATCGCACGATTGACTGACATTCAGACGGCCTGTGAAGCATTTTTGGCACAAGAATCTGCTTATTCAGAAGAAAATAAACCCAAATTGCAAGAGACACTCGCACAATTAACAGAAACTAAAGTAAAATTAACGCAACTGGAAGAAAACTGGCTGCAATGGCAGGAAGAGCTTGAGCAAATCCAAGTTGATGTTGAAGCCGAGTTTTCCCAATAAAAATAGAGCCATCAGGCCGTCTGAAATAAAACACAATACGGAAAAACATGACTTCAACCATCAAACAAGCCGGATACTTCCTCGTATCCTCTTTCGTCTTGGGCATTTCTCTTCATGCAGCCGCCGCAGTTTATTCCTGCGGCAACGGCAGCTATACTTCCGAACCCAAATCCTCCTGCGCACAGGCCGAATTACCTAAAATCAGCGGCCATCAAGGCAGCGGTTACCATCTCAACATCCGCAGCCTCAATGCCTCTGATGAACGCACAAGCGCAAAGCCTAAGAAAAAGGCACGCGTGGGAAAATCCGATAAACAAGAGAAAAAAGCCGACAAACCGAGCAAAAACAAAAACAGTGCAAAAGCTAAAAAACAGCAGCTCATGCCGTCTGAACAAGAATAAAATGCTCAACTGCAACGAATCAGCCCTACCTGAATCATGAAAAAATATCTGCTTACCCTATCCCTGCTTCCGCTTGCCGTTTTCAACAGCCAAGCACACGCCGCAAAAATCTACACCTGTGAAGTCAACGGCTCGATTGTCTATACCTCACGCCCAAGCGGCAACTGCCAAGCCGTCAATGATTTGCCGATTGTCGGCAAATACAGCAGCAGCCGATACGACGCCCCGGTTAGCGATGCGCCGACACTCGATGCACCGATATCACAAACTGCTCCGGCAAAAAGCAAAAACACAGCGGCAAAATCCAACCATAAGGCAACACCCAAACCAGCCCCTGTCCGCACTGCTTCTGAAACGGCTCCTCCTCCGGTTCCCAAATCCTCCGGCGTCAACAGCCGCCGCTCTATTTTGGAAACCGAGTTATCCAATGAACGCGCGGCTTTGGCCGATGCCAAAAAGCAACTGAGCCAAGCGCGGACAGCCAAAGGCGGCAGCGTCAATCAACAGGCCATCAGCACATTGCAAGGTGCGGTTTTGGATAGGGAGAAAAATATTCAAGCCCTCCAGCGCGAACTGGGCAGAATGTAAGTCCAAATCAATCAAAACATCAGGCCGTCTGAACAGGTGTAAACGAAATTCAAAATTTTCGTCACGCCAAACAGACGGCCTGAATCCTATAATGATTACGCCCGTTTCAATTTCTTGTGCCTAGTAAATACGGTATAATTTGCCCTTTACGCACATTACCTCCGGTCTTTTCAGACGGCCTTTATCTCATGACTGCAAAATCTTCTAAAACCCAAACAAAAAAACGCGTCTCTACCAAACCGGCAGCCAAACCGACCACACGCAAATCCACTAAAGCACAAACTCAAGCCGACAATAAAGTCTCCCAACGCCTGAAAGCCGCCAAAGAGCTGCAAAGAAATGAAGAAAAAAAAGCGCGTCCTGAGCATGTCGTCAACTTAATCAATGACGCTTTATGGCTGTTTGGCTTGGTTATCACCATTTATCTGGCCATTTCCCTGGCCAGCTTCAGCATGGACGACCCTGCATGGTCGCGCAGCGTGCCCAAAAGCAACGATGTCGCCAACCTCGGCGGCCTCTTCGGCGCATATCTTTCCGATGTCGGATATTATCTGTTCGGCTTATCGTTTTGGTGGTGGATAGTCGCCTCTTGCGTTTTCCTCTACAAAAACTTCCGCCCCATGAAAAAGCAGGAAAACCACAAGCCCTACAATCACGGCGTAGCCGCTTTGGCATTGTTCCTCCTGCTGGTGTGCAGTCCAATTATCGAGCATTTCCTGTTTGACAATGCATTGAGCGAATCCCTTCCCGTCGGTGCAGGCGGCTTGGTCGGCTTGCTGGCGGGTTCAGGCTTGGCTTGGCTGCTGGGTAAGTCAGGCAGCCTGTTGATTATGCTGGTGATGCTGCTGTTGTCCATTTCCCTGCTGGCTCAGGTGTCATGGTTGGAAGTCATGGCCAAATCCGGCAGCCATATGGGCGGCCTGTTTGGCAATTTGATGAAAAAACTGTCTCAATTCCAAAATAAAAAAGAAGATGTCCACTCCGAGGCTTTGGAAACCCAAAATACGCGCCGCATGGTGAAAGAGGCCAAAACCATTACCGCCACTCCAGTTGCTCCGTTGGCAGGCAGCAGCAGCAACCGTAAAACCGTTGCCGTATCCGTTGCGCCGCCCCCTAAAATCCAAACTTCCCTATTTGACGATACTGAACTTAAAAACAACGGCGAATATCACAAGCCCAACATGAACCTGTTGCGTATGCCGTCTGAAGAACCGGTTGCCGTCAATCCGGATGAATTGCAACAGACCGCAGAATTGATCGAAGCCAAGCTGGCTGAATTCGGCATCGGCGTACAGGTTGTTTCCGCCACTTCCGGCCCCGTGATCACCCGCTACGAAATCGAACCAGCACAAGGTGTCAAAGGCAGTCAAATTGTCGCCCTGTCCAAAGATTTGGCGCGCTCGATGTCTCTGCAAGCGGTACGTATTGTAGAAACCATTGCCGGTAAAAACACCATGGGCATTGAATTGCCCAATGAGAAACGCCAAGACGTCATGTTGAGCGAAATCCTCTCTTCACCCGTGTTTACCGATGCCAAGTCCAAACTGACTGTTGCTTTGGGTAAAGATATTGCAGGTACGCCCGTTGTCGGCGACTTGGCAAAAATGCCGCATCTTTTGGTCGCTGGTATGACCGGCTCGGGTAAATCCGTCGGCGTGAACGGCATGATTATGTCCATGCTCTTCAAAGCCACGCCCGACGAAGTCCGCTTCATTATGATTGACCCGAAGATGCTGGAATTAAGCATTTACGACGGCATTCCGCACCTGCTCTGCCCGGTGGTGACCGATATGCGCGAAGCGGGACAAGCGTTGAACTGGTGTGTTGCCGAAATGGAAAAACGCTACCGCCTGCTTTCCCATGCCGGCGTGCGTAATTTGGACGGTTTTAACCAAAAAGTCGAACAAGCCAAAGCGGCAGGCAAGCCGTTGCTCAATCCGTTCAGCTTAAATCCTGACGATCCTGAGCCTCTGGAAAAACTGCCGTTAATTGTGGTTGTTATCGACGAGTTGGCAGACTTGATGATGACCGAACGCAAATCCGTTGAGCAGCAAATCGCACGCCTTGCCCAAAAAGCGCGTGCAGCAGGCATTCACATGATTGTCGCCACCCAACGCCCGAGTGTCGATGTGGTTACCGGCCTGATTAAAGCCAACATTCCGACACGTATGGCCTTTACCGTACAAAGCAAAATCGACAGCCGCACTATTCTTGACCAAATGGGTGCAGATGAATTGCTCAAATACGGCGACTCATTATTCCTGCAACCGGGCAGCGCAGAACCGACACGTCTGCAAGGTGCGTTTGTTTCCGATGATGAAGTGCATCAGGTCGTCAATTTCGTCAAAGAACAGGCTCCAACCAACTATATTGAAGGTCTGCTCAGTGGCGAAGCGGCCATCGAAACCACCAATATTGTCAATCCGAACGCAAACAGCGATGAGTTATTCGATCAAGCCGTTGCCTTCGTATTGGAGAGCCGGAAAACTTCCATTTCTGCACTACAACGCCAATTGCGCATCGGCTACAACCGTGCCGCTAATTTGGTAGATGCCCTTGAAAATGCCGGTGTTCTCTCTCCGGCAGACATCAACGGCAGCCGACGGATTCTGGCGCAAAAAGACCAGCTGTAAAAAACATCAATATCGAAATGAAAAGGCCGTCTGAAAAGAATTTCCTACTTTTCAGACGGCGTTTTTATGTTATTCATGAAACATTGTGTTATACTAAGCAGCTAAATTTTGACCTTATGCACGCTTCCGAAATTCTTCGGAATACTGGTCATAAGGATAACCGTTTAAACACAACAAATTTAAGGGCTTACGATGAGCGTAACTGTTGAAACTTTAGAAAATCTGGAACGCAAAGTAGTATTGTCTCTGCCTTGGTCCAAAATCAACGCAGAAACTGAGAAAAAACTGAAACAAACCCAACGCCGTGCAAAAATTGACGGCTTCCGTCCGGGTAAAGCACCGTTCAAAATGATTGCCCAAATGTACGGCGCAAGCGCACAAAACGACGTTATCAACGAATTGGTACAACGCGAATTCTACGAAGTTGCCGTTGCTCAAGAATTGAAAGTTGCCGGTTACCCACGCTTTGAAGCCGTTGAAGAACAAGACGATCAAGAGTCTTTCAAAGTTGCCGCTATTTTTGAAGTTTTCCCTGAAGTAACTATTGGCGACCTGTCTGCCCAAGAAGTAGAAAAAGTTACTGCGACTGTTGGCGATGCCGAAGTTGACCAAACTGTAGAAATCCTGCGCAAACAACGCACCCGCTTCAACCATGTTGACCGCGAAGCCCAAAACGGCGACCGCGTCATCATCGACTTTGAAGGCAAAATCGACGGCGAACCTTTCGCTGGCGGCGCGTCTAAAAACTACGCTTTCGTATTGGGCGCAGGTCAAATGTTGCCTGAATTCGAAGCCGGTGTTGTCGGCATGAAAGCCGGTGAAAGCAAAGATGTTACCGTAAACTTCCCTGAAGACTACCACGGTAAAGATGTTGCCGGTAAATCTGCCGTATTCACCATCACTCTAAACAACGTTTCTGAAGCTACTTTGCCTGAAGTTGACGCTGACTTCGCTAAAGCTTTGGGTATTGAAGACGGCGATGTTGCCAAAATGCGTGAAGAAGTGAAGAAAAACGTTGGCCGCGAAGTTGAGCGCCGCATCGGTGAACAAACCAAAGAATCTGTAATGAACGCCCTGCTCAAAGCAGCCGATTTACAAGTTCCTGTTGCTTTGGTCAACGAAGAAGCCGCCCGCCTGGCAAACGAAATGAAACAAAACTTCGTTAACCAAGGTATGGCTGACGCTGCCAACTTGGATCTGCCTTTGGACATGTTCAAAGAACAAGCGGAACGCCGCGTTTCTTTGGGCCTGATTTTGGCTAAATTGGTTGAAGAAAACAAACTTGAGCCAACTGAAGACCAAATCAAAGCCGTTGTTGCTAACTTCGCTGAAAGCTACGAAGACCCTCAAGAAGTTATCGACTGGTACTACGCAGAGCCTTCCCGCCTGCAAGGTCCGACTTCTTTGGCAGTAGAAAGCAATGTTGTTGATTTCGTTCTGAGCAAAGCTAAAGTAACTGAAAAAGCGCTGTCTTTTGACGAAGTAATGGGCGCACAAGCTTAATTGCTCTAATGCCGTCTGAAACAGACAATCAAAAGCACCGAAGCGCTTTAAATGGCTTTGGTGCTTTTCCATCATTAACAGGAGACAAAAATGTCCTTCGATTTCAATAATTACCTTGTCCCTACCGTTATCGAACAAAGCGGTCGCGGCGAGCGCGCATTCGACATCTACTCACGCCTTTTAAAAGAGCGCATCGTTTTCTTGATCGGCCCGGTGACTGACGAATCTGCCAACTTGGTTGTTGCGCAATTACTGTTTTTGGAAAGCGAAAACCCTGATAAAGATATCTTCTTCTATATCAACTCTCCGGGCGGTTCGGTTACTGCCGGTATGTCGATTTACGACACCATGAACTTCATCAAGCCTCATGTTTCTACTTTATGCTTGGGTCAAGCAGCAAGTATGGGGGCATTCCTGTTGTCCGCCGGCGAAAAAGGTAAACGCTTTGCCCTACCAAACAGCCGCATCATGATTCACCAACCGCTCATCAGCGGCGGCTTGGCCGGTCAGGCTTCCGATATTGAAATTCATGCTAAAGAGCTGCTGAAAATCAAAGAGAAACTGAACCGCTTACTCGCCAAACATTGTGATCGCGATTTGGCCGACTTGGAACGCGATACCGACCGCGACAATTATATGTCTGCCGATGAAGCTAAAGAATATGGTTTGATTGACCAAGTTTTGGAAAACCGCGAATCTCTACAAGCCTAATCGTTATAATTTTTAAATTAAAAGGCCGTCTGAAAAGTATATATTCAGACGGCCTTTCTTCAATCTTACTTCGTGTTTTCTTTGTTATTCACTTGAACCGGATACAGCAAAATCAAAGGATTCGCTTTCACTTGACTCCAGAAGCTCTTCAGCAGATTACGCATACTGCCCAAACGCGTACCGCGAGAACGAAGCGCAACAGCCAAAGCCAAAGAAAAGCTGACCACCAGATTCACCATGCCGATTGCCAATACACTTGCCAAGCCAAGAATAAAAGTGAATATATCTGTATGACCGCTAATCGCGGCATAACCCAAATTTGCCGAAGAGAACGCCACATGGCGAATATCCAGCGGCAAGCCGAAAAGATGGCCAAAATAGCCGGTCATACCCAAAAGCATACCGAAAATAAAATTGCCCATAAGCGATCCGTAATGCTTATGAATATAAGCGGCCAAATGGCGGCGCGGCTGTGGACGCATGATTTTTCGTAAAAACGGATTAAATGGCAGACGCTGACGCAGGTTCAGATAATCGGAACGGTTGTCAAAGAAGCCGGCAATAATCCCCGAGCAAAACAACCATACACCGGCAATAGCGGCATACCATAAAGTCGGCTGGGTAAAAATCTCAATAGATTTAAGCTGGTAGGCTGTAACCGCTTCGTTCAACAAGGGCTGGCCATGCGTGTAGGCATAACCCCAAGCAATCCCCGCCGCCAACAATACGGCAATCGATACATTGCCAAACACGGCAACACTTTGCGAACGGCACACATCAATCAGCAGTTTTGCCAACTTGTTGTCCACCGCTTTGCTGCCTTCATTTGAGTCCACCTGCTCGGCAAAGCTCGCCGCCGTCATGGCAGGCTGCTTGGTCGCAACTGTGCAGTGCAGCATATGAATCAGCATAAAGCCTAAGCCGTAGTTAAGTCCGGCAAGGAAGGAAGTAGTAAACTCGCTGAATCCCAAAGACGCAATATGGATTTTATTCAATGCCATCAAAGCAATAATTACGCCACCGCCTGCTGCGGAATAAAACATTTTGAAATATTCGCTACGGTTGCGCGTAATGTAATGCTCACCATGATGGCTTTTGTTTTCCGTAATACTACGCGCCAGCATTCGGATACTGCTTTTACGCAAGTGGCTGGTGCTGTATTGCTCTACCGCCGCATAAATCATCGCATTCATCAGATTGATGGTTAAGCGGGTACGGCTGCCGGTTTCAATTTGAATATTGGTCAACAGTTTCAGACGGCTGATAGTTTGTTGCAAACGCTCCAGCAAGTGCGCCACTTTCACTGACGAACCAGACCCTGCTCCTGTACCACGACGACGCAGATACTCAATTTGCTTGTCGCACTGGTCAAACATGACCTCCAAGTGCGCCGTATCGTAAGTTTCTTCACTGTGGCGATAGTGTTCAACCAATTTTGCAATTTCACGTTGCAAAGCAACAAATGCCGAATCCGCCTCCAATAAACGGGGGGCGATCCGTATTAAATCCGGCTCAATCGCTTCGGAAGCAATCCAAATAGACAGCATTTCTACCGCTCGCAAACGGGCATCCGCCAACTGTCGGCTGGCCATCTGAAGCAAAGCAGGATCCGCTTTACCCTGCAACAATTCATACATGCTCAACCATTGGCGCAAACTCAGGGTTTGCAACCATTTATCATCGTTTTTTGAATGAAAAAGATATAAAAATACTTCGCGCAGATTGGAAAAATCTTTATAAGACGGGCTAAAACGTTCGTAAATCCGTATGCCCATCTCCCGAGTAAAACTATGGCGCGAGAAAATACCCAGCTTAATCAGCGCAGGATAGATGTGAACTTTGGACAACCAGGTATAGAAACGCAGGCTAAATTGACGGCATAAAGCATCGTCTTGTTTTAAAGTAGATAAAATCAAATCGAAACGTTCAGAAGCCTGTTTTTTGCCTCCTCGGCGCAAAAATTTGATTAATGCATTGAGAATAAGAACAAAGTCGGTATCATTTAAGCGCTCCGACAAAACAATGTGAAGATTTTGATTAGTCAGTTTTTGCATTGTAGTATTATTACACAAAATGAGATATTTAGCAAGAACCTCGGCAAACAGGTCGGATTATATCGCATTCTTTATCAACCGATGGCACAAGATTTTCGATTAATATTCTCTAAAATTCAATGAATAATCAAATTACATAACAAATATATGATGTGAATCAATAACTAGGAAAGGCCGTCTGAAAGAATTCAGACGGCCTTTTACAACAACATACTACATTGTTTTAACCTTATGCAAACAAGAGCTTACCACCCTCTTCTTTAACATGGATTGTGCTATCAGGTGCATATTTGCCTTCAAGCAATGCTTTTGCCAGCGGGTTTTCGATTTCTGACTGAATGGCGCGTTTGAGGGGGCGGGCACCATACACAGGGTCGAAACCGGCTTTAGCAATCAGATCCAAGGCAGCTTCATCAACTTTCAGATGCAGATGTTGTGCTTCCAAACGTTTTTCCAAACCTTTAAGCTGGATTTTCGCAATGCTGCGGATATTGGCCTGATCCAAACCGTGGAACACGACTACTTCATCAATACGGTTGATCATTTCAGGACGGAAATGATCTTTCACATCCTCCATCACAACTTCTTTCACCGCTTCATAGTCCTGAGTACCCATTTGTTGGATATGTTGGCTACCGATATTGGAAGTCATCACGATAACGGTATTTTTGAAGTCCACGGTTCGACCTTGTCCATCAGTCAAACGGCCGTCATCCAATACTTGCAGCAAGATGTTGAATACATCCGGATGGGCTTTTTCCACTTCATCCAAAAGAATCACGCTGTATGGTTTGCGGCGGACTTGCTCAGTCAGGTAACCGCCTTCTTCGTAGCCGACATAGCCGGGAGGCGCACCGATTAAGCGGGCAACAGCATGTTTTTCCATGTATTCAGACATATCGATACGAATCAGATGATCTTCGCTGTCAAACAGGAAGCCTGCCAATGCCTTACACAATTCGGTCTTACCCACACCGGTCGGACCTAAGAACAAGAAGCTGCCATAAGGTTTATTCGGATCGGCCAAACCGGAACGGCTGCGGCGGATAGCGTCAGACACGGCACGCACGGCTTCGTCTTGACCAACCACGCGGCGGTGCAATACTTCTTCCATTTTCAACAGCTTGTCGCGTTCGCCTTCCATCATTTTTGACACGGGGATACCGGTCATGCGGGAAACGATTTCGGCTACTTCATCCGCGCCGACTTCAGTACGGAAAAGTTTGTTTTGTTTTTTGCCGTCGGAGTTGCTTTCCGCTGCCTGCAACTGTGCACCCAATTTCGGTAACTCACCGTATTCGAGTTCGGACGCGCGGGCAAAATCGCCTTGGCGTTTGGCCTGCTCGATTTTGACTTTGATGTCGTCCATCTGTTTCTTGATGTCGGCAGTGCTGGATGATGCCGCCTTTTCAGCTTTCCAGATTTCGTCCAAATCGGCGTATTCTTTTTGCAGACCGTCGATTTCTTCGTCTATCAATTCCAGACGTTTTTTGCTGGCATCATCAGTTTCTTTGGCAACGTGCATTTTTTCCATTTTGAGCTGGATAATGCGACGGTCAAGTTTATCCATCTGCTCAGGCTTACTGTCCAGCTCCATTTTGATGCGGCTGGCGGCTTCGTCAATCAAATCAATCGCTTTGTCGGGTAGGAAGCGATCGGTAATGTAGCGGTCACTCAATTCTGCGGCGGCAACGATGGCGGGGTCGGTGATGTCGATGCCGTGGTGGATTTCGTAACGCTCCTGCAAACCGCGCAGGATGGCGATGGTGTCTTCCACGCTGGGTTCGCCGACCAATACTTTTTGGAAGCGGCGTTCGAGTGCCGCGTCTTTTTCGATGTATTGGCGGTATTCGTCCAAGGTGGTCGCGCCGATGCAGTGCAATTCGCCGCGTGCCAAAGCCGGTTTCAACATATTGCCCGCATCCATCGCGCCGTCGGTTTTACCCGCGCCGACCAAAGTATGGATTTCATCAATGAAAATCAGGGTGTTGCCGTCGTCTTTCGCCAAGTCGTTCAACACGCCTTTCAAGCGTTCTTCAAATTCGCCGCGGTATTTCGCGCCGGCAATCAATGCCGCCAAGTCCAAAACCAGCAGGCGTTTGTTGCGCAGGGATTCGGGCACTTCGCCGTTGACGATGCGTTGCGCCAAACCTTCGACGATAGCGGTTTTACCCACACCCGGCTCGCCGATCAACACGGGGTTGTTTTTGGTGCGGCGTTGCAGCACCTGAATCGCGCGGCGGATTTCGTCGTCGCGGCCGATAACGGGGTCAAGTTTGCCGTCGCGGGCGCGCTGGGTCAGGTCGAGCGTGTATTTTTTCAGCGCATCGCGTTGGTCTTCGGCATTGGCATCGTTCACGTTTTGTCCTCCTCGTACCGCGTCAATCGCGGCATTGATGTTTTGTTCGGTCGCACCGGCTTCTTTCAGGATTTTGCCGATCGCATCGTTCTGCTGCACCAAGGCAAGCAGGAAAAGTTCGCTGGCGATATAGGCATCGCCGCGTTTGGTTGCCGCTTTGTCCATCAGGTTCAACACTGCCTGCAATTCGCGGCTGGGCAGAATATCGCCGCCCTGACCGGACACTTTCGGCAAGCTGTTTAAATGTTGTTGCAAACGCTGCTTCACCTGTGGCACATTCACGCCCGCATGAGCCAAGAGCGCGGCGGCTCCGCTGTTTTGGTCGTCAAGCAGGGCTTTCAGTACGAATCCCGCTTCCAGATAGCTGCTGTCTGCAGCCAACGCCAAACTTTGACCTTCTTGCAGAGCTTGCTGGAATTTAGCAGTCAATTTATCAAATCTCATTTTACGTTCCTCTTCAAATATATTCTGTTAGAGCCTATATAAGCGCAAATGTGGATAACTCAATAGTTATTTACTCCATTAATCAAAAATTTTTACTATATTATTGTTTTATAAAGTTTTATTTTTACAATTTTATGTGTATAACTTTTATTATCCAGTTACCCTTTGCTCAAAAGGCCATCTGAAAAATCAAGAATAATCAGGTATAATCGGCACCATATTTATTTTCAGACGGCCTTTGTGCCGAAGGATACTTTCATGAGCAAAAAACGAGTTTTAACAGGCGTTACCACAACAGGTATTCCACACTTAGGCAACTATGTCGGTGCCATCCGCCCTGCTATCCGCGCGGCGCAAGATTCCAATACTGAATCATTCCTCTTTTTAGCCGACTATCACGGCATCATCAAATGTCATGAGCCGGAAATGATTCATCAATCTACTCAAGCTGTTGCTGCCACATGGCTCGCCTGCGGACTTAATCCGGAACAAACCACTTTCTACCGTCAAAGCGACATCCCCGAAGTCATGGAGTTGAACTGGATTCTGACCTGTATCACCGCAAAAGGCCTGATGAACCGCGCCCACGCTTATAAAGCTGCAGTACAGGCAAATACTGAAAACGGTCAGGAAGATCCGGATCACGGCGTGGAAATGGGCCTGTACAGCTACCCTATCCTCATGACTGCCGACATCCTTATGTTCAATGCCCATGAAGTTCCAGTCGGTCGCGACCAAATCCAACACGTTGAAATGGCACGCGATATTGCCGGCCGCTTCAACCACCGCTTCCAAGAGCTCTTCACCCTGCCAGAAGTGAAAATCGACGAAAATGTCGAACTCTTGGTCGGCTTGGACGGACGCAAAATGTCCAAGTCCTACGGCAATACCATTCCGCTTTGGGAAAACGACAAGAAAACCCAAAAATCGGTCAACAAAATCATCACCAATATGAAAGAACCCGGCGAGCCGAAACAGCCTGATGAAAGTCCTCTATTTGAAATCTACAAAGCTTTCTCCACGCCGTCTGAAACTGCTGAGTTCACGCAAATGCTGGCCGAAGGCCTTGCTTGGGGTGAAGCTAAGAAACTCTTGGGCGCAAAAATCAATGCCGAACTCGCAGAGCCGCGCGAGCGTTACAATGAATTGACCGCCAAACCCTCTCAAATTGAAGACATTTTGCAGGCCGGTGCACAAAAAGCGCGTAAAGAAGCACGCGAATTGTTGGATAAAGTACGCGATGCAGTAGGTATTCGTCCGTTGAAATAATAGTAAGGCCGTCTGAATATTTCAGACGGCCATAATATCGTTTATCATTTGAAATATAATCGTTTTCTAGGGTTTCTCATATGAAAAAAACCTTCCCCCTTATCTTGCTCAGCCTTTCATTGGCTGCCTGCGGCGGTAAATCTGAAGATACTGCAGCCAATGATGCTGCTTTAGGCAAAGCGCCCAAGCCTACCTTCAAAGTTAAATATATCGATGAACAAGCCATAGCCGGTTTGGATTTGGGTACAGCTCAAGAAGGCGAAACCAAAGAAGGTAAGAAACAACGCACCTATCCGATTAACGGCATAGAGGGCGGCGTCATCAATCTGATTGGCAAGCACCCTACCGACTTAGAAGCCATCAGCGGCCAATGCATGGAAAAAAATGAAAAAGGCGTTTCAGCCGGCTGGTCAGCCAACGGCGTCTGCCACACTGCCTTTGCAAAAATAGTGGACAATATTGCCCAAGACAGCAGCAAACTGACCGACTATCTGATTTCACACGCTGCTTTGCAGCCTTATACCGAGGGCAAAAGCGGTTATGCCGCCGTACAAAACGGCCGCTATATTTTAGAAATTGACAGCGAAGGCACGTTTTATTTCCGTCGCCGTCATTACTAAACTCTTGACTATCCTATTTCCCCACTGACACAAGGACTGAATCATGGCTCAAGTTACTTTCCAAGGCTCACCTATTTCTACAAACGGCAATTTGCCCGCTATCGGCCAAGTTACACCCGATTTCACATTGGTAGCAGCAGACCTATCTGAGAAATCATTGGCTGACTTTGCAGGCAAACGCAAAGTGCTGAATATTTTCCCTAGCATTGACACAGGCGTATGCGCCCAGTCCGTCCGCACTTTCAACAAACGAGCCTCTTCTTTGGACAATACCGTCGTTTTGTGTATTTCTGCCGATTTACCGTTCGCACAAGCCCGTTTCTGCGGTGCAGAAGGTTTGGAAAATGTAGTGACACTTTCTACATTCCGCAGCAGCTTTTCTAACGATTACGGTGTTACACTGACAGAAAGCCCATTACGCGGCCTGACTGCCCGTGCAGTGGTGGTTTTGAACGAGCAAAACCAAGTTCTTCACGCTGAGTTGGTTTCTGAAATTGCGAACGAGCCTAACTACGAAGCAGCTTTGGCTGTTTTGTAATTAACCAAATCAAATCAGGCTGTCTGGAAATTTTCAGACGGCCTTTTGCTTATCTTCAAAATAAAAACGGTAGCTTTAAAGCTACCGTTTTCTGTTTCAAACCTTATACAGATTTATCTGTTTTGTCTGCTTCTACTGACTCAGTATTCTGAACCTCATTTTGCTCAACAGGTTCAACAGCTTCAGCAACAGGCGCTTCAGGCTCTTCTACTTTGTCATCACGGACATTGTGGCTGTAATCTTTAGGCGGGCTAGGTTGTTTACCGGCCATAATTTCCAAAACTTGGTCTCGATCGATGGTTTCCCAATCCATCAGTGCTTTGCACATGGTTTCCATCTTATCGCGATTTTCATCCAAGATTTTGTAAGCGACTTGGTATTGCTCATCCAAAATACGGCGGATTTCCGCATCGATATCTTGTTGTGTTTTCTCGGAAATATTTTGAGAACGGGTTACGCTGCGACCCAAGAATACTTCACCTTCGTTCTCAGCATAAACCATCACACCCATTTTGTCGCTCATACCATAACGCGTTACCATCTCGCGTGCCATTTGAGTTGCACGCTCAAAGTCGTTAGATGCACCGGTAGAAATACGGCCAATAAAAATATCTTCAGCAATACGGCCACCAAACAAGATTGAGAGCTGACTCAGCATTTGGTCTTTGTACATACTGATGCGGTCACGCTCAGGCAGCTGCCAAGTCAAACCCAATGCACGGCCACGAGGCATAATGGTTACTTTGTGAACCGGATCGGTAAACGGCAGGCTTTCCGCTACGATGGCATGACCGGCCTCATGATAGGCTGTCGCACGTTTTTCATCTTCGTGCATCACCATGCTGCGACGCTCCGGACCCATGTAAATTTTGTCTTTAGCATCTTCAAAGTCGCTTTGATCGACTTTCACTTTATTGCGACGACCGGCAAACAAAGCTGCTTCATTGACCAAGTTTGCCAAATCGGCACCTGAAAAACCAGGGGTACCGCGTGCTAAAGAAGTCAAATCTACGGATGCATCCAAAGGTACTTTTTTAGCGTGTACTTTCAAGATTTGCTCACGGCCACGGATATCAGGCAATGGAACAACGACTTGACGGTCAAAACGGCCCGGACGCTGCAACGCAGGGTCAAGTACATCAGGACGGTTGGTTGCTGCGATCACAATAACGGTTTGGTTGCTTTCAAAACCATCCATTTCAACCAATAATTGGTTCAATGTTTGCTCACGCTCATCATTACCACCGCCCAAACCGGCACCGCGCTGACGGCCAACCGCATCAATTTCATCAATAAAAATAATACATGGCGCGTTTTTCTTAGCCTGCTCGAACATATCACGGACACGGCTCGCACCGACACCGACAAACATTTCTACGAAGTCAGAACCTGAAATACTGAAGAATGGCACACCGGCCTCACCAGCAATCGCTTTAGCCAGCAATGTTTTACCCGTACCAGGGCTACCGGCCAACAAAATACCGCGCGGTACACGACCACCCAGACTTTGGTAACGGTTAGGCGATTTCAGGTAATCCACGATTTCTTGTACTTCTTCTTTTGCCTCATCACAACCGGCAACATCGGCAAAAGTAACTTTATTGGAATCTTTGTCCAACAAACGTGCACGGCTCTTACCAAAAGAGAATGCGCCGCCTTTACCGCCACCGCCGCTTTGCATGCGCATGAAGTAGAACCATGCGCCAATCAACAACAAAACAGGCAACAGGCTGTAAAACAGACTGGCCAACATGCTTGGTTTTTCTTCCGGAGTCACTTTGACGCGTACTTTGTTGTCCAATAGTGTTTTAACCAAGTTGTCATCCAAAGGCGCATTGGTGTAGAAGGAAGTTTTATCGGTGCGCTCACCTTTAATCAGATAGCCGCTGACAACAGATCCTTCAATATTGACATTGGATACTTCGCCACTATTAACTTGCTGAATAAATTGAGAATATTCGATTTGCTGTTTATCTTCCTGCTTATCGCTGAGCGCATTGAATGCTGCTAAAAGCATAGCACCACCCACTACCCAGACTAATATGTTTTTAATGGTATTCCCCACTGAACAGGCTCCATGGTTACAAAATAAATAAAATCAAGGGAAAGAATTTTAAAGCACCCACCCTACATTGTCAGCGTTTATTTTTACCTAATAGGTAAATCTCACTGGAACGATTGCGGGAAGCATCCGGCTTTCGAGTTTGTACACTGGCAAAAATTTCACGCATAGCCGCCGTATACTCTTGATAACCCGCGCCTTGAAACACCTTCACTAAAAAACTGCCCCCGGTTTTCAAATGTTGGGAGGCAAAATCCAAAGCCAGGTCACACAAATAAAAACTGCGTGCCTGGTCTGTTACGGCATTGCCTGACATATTGGGTGCCATATCGCAGATTACAAGGTCTAACGGACGATTATCCAATAAGGCTTCAAACTGTTCCAAAACAGCATCTTCCCTAAAGTCGCCCTGAATAAACGACACGCCTTCAATAGCATCCATCGGTAAAATATCCAAAGCAAACACAGCCCCAGTTTTACCGACCAGCTTGGCCGCCACCTGTGACCAACTTCCCGGCGCACTGCCCAAATCCGCCAAAACCGTACCTGGCTTGATTAATTTGTCTTTCTGATTAATTTCCAATAATTTATAAGCCGCTCTGGCACGATATCCGTCCTTTTGTGCCATATGGACATAATGATCGTTGACGTGCTCATGCAGCCATGCTTTTGAAGATTTTGAGCGTACAGCCATCTTGATTTGAAATGCTTAAGTTAAAATCAGCATTGTACGTTATTTCCCCCGTAAATGTTCTAAATCGCGTACAATATAGCCATTATTCTTTTTAATTGGATACTTATTAATATGAGCGACAACAAATTAAGCACCAAAGAAATTTTGGCCTTGAAAGCCCAAGCACACCACCTCCACCCTGTCGTTATGGTTGGCCAACAAGGCTTGACCGACTCGGTCATCAAAGAAACCGATGCCGCATTGACAGCGCACGAATTGATTAAAGTCCGTGTTTTTGGCGATGATCGTGCTGAACGTATTGAAATTTGTGATGCCCTGTGTGAAACACTGGGTGCCCAACTGGTGCAACATATTGGTAAATTACTTGTTTTGTGGCGTAAAAAACCGGACGATGAATAATTTAAACTGAATAAACAGCAGAAGTATTTTCTCAACCCACTTTATCACACCCTTCTGTTGTATTTATGCAGCATAAAACAAATTATTCCATTATTCTAAGTATAAAAATACAAATACGGTTGTCTGTTTTTGTAAATAACCTCAAAATTACAAAATCATAACGGCCGCACCTTGTCGGCCGATAATTTTATTCTTAATCCTTCACAAAATATAAAAGCAAACCGATGAATGCTCAACAATATGAAGAATCTTTTCTGCTAGCAGAAAAATTAATCACTCAAGACCCACCTGACTTTGCACGAGCCATTCCATTGCTCTGCGAAGCAGCAGAAGCCGGGCATATTGAGGCTGCATTTCAGCTGGCAGGATGCCTGATCGAACACCATGAAAATGAGCAAGATTTAGTAATTGCAGTTGAATATTTAAAACAAGCTGCAAGAGCTGGTCATCCATATGCCCGCTATAATCTTCTCCAGTTACAAGAAAATAATGGAATAGAAGTAGAAAAGCTCATTGCAACCTATCAAGAGCTTGCCGAAGAAGGATTGGCTCCTGCCCAACTGCGCCTGATGCGTTTATACGCAGACAATGGCAATGACCAAGAAGCAGTCAAATGGGCATTAAAAGCTGCCGAACAACAAAATCCTCAGGCACAATACTTCTTAGCCCAACATTACCAATACTCCAGCTCTCCTGATTTGGAATATTCCCATAAACTTTATCAGCAATCCGCTGCACAGGGATTTATTGCGGCACACTGGCAACTCGGCCTTCAATACAAATTGGGGCAAGGTGTTGCACAAAATCCTGAAAAAGCCATCGAACATTTGCGTATTGCCGCCGATTACGACATTGTTCCGGCGCAAACTTCTCTTGGAGAACTCTTAGCCGCATCAAATTCTGCTGAAGCATTGAAATGGTTCGAAAAAGCTGCCGAACAAGATGACAGTAATGCGCATGTAGCACTTGCCGAAATATATCTATTGGGTAAAAACACCGAACGAGACCCTCAAAAGGCCTATCAGCACGCTAAATTTGCAGCAGATCAAAATGATCCGGAAGGCTTGCGCCTTTTAGGTGATATCCATCGCTACGGATTGGGACGAGCAGTTGATGCAGACATGGCCCGTCAATATTATCAACGCTCGGCTGATTTAGGTAATCTTGTTGCTTACCAAAAACTTCTGTCTGACAGTGCATTGAATAACCAGCAAAACTATGAGCTGACGAAAGAAATCGCCCTCCAACGTCAGGAAGCTGAACGTTTGTACAAGCTGGCATTTGCAGCGCACTATGGCTTAAAACGCCAACAGAATTACGCTGAAGCACTGGATCTATACCATCAGTCCGCAGAACGTGGACACAGCAAATCCCAAACCAATCTTGGCATGATGTATTACAGCGGACAAGGCGTACCTGTCGACTATACCCAAGCTGCAAAATGGTTTGAAGCGGCGGCCAGACAAAGAGACACGATGGCTCAATATAATCTTGCCTGCCTGTATTATCACGGCATGGGTGTAGAAAAAGACATCAACAATGCTTGTTTCTGGTTGCAAGAAGCCATCCAACATGGACATGAACAGCAAGACGTTCTCAAAGAGCTTTTGGCTCAATGGAAACAATTCGCTCAAAAAGGCTCTGCCGCTTAAAGGCCGTCTGAAATTCTAACTTCCTACATAAATGACATGTCAGCGCTAAAATAGCCTGTACATGTCATTTTTTTTCATTTACCCTTCCTCTACAATCGCCATTTTCAAATCCCATTTCTCCTTAATCTCTTTAGAGTCTTCAGACGGCCTATTCTCTTTGTAAAAAACCAGATAATCTAAATTTAATTTTCTATTTACAACAAAATTTGAAAAATATTTTTCGTATTCGAATAAACTTCCTCAAATATCTGATATTTTTTACTGTATCCACTCAATATCTCGATTTAAAAACAAGCTCCATAACTCTTTAAAAAACTCTTTAAAAAAAAATCCTAATTTCAAC
This sequence comes from Neisseria sp. P0014.S002, assembly GCF_051958295.1. Taxonomy (NCBI): domain Bacteria; kingdom Pseudomonadati; phylum Pseudomonadota; class Betaproteobacteria; order Neisseriales; family Neisseriaceae; genus Neisseria; species Neisseria sp. P0014.S002. The sequence continues at coordinate 32,846 of NZ_JBQCVO010000004.1, forward strand.
CTCTACATCCTATCAATATCTACAGCATGATTTGCCAGTTTGCCCAATTACTGATAGCATTTGCAGGTTAGCTGGTTCGCAAAAAGTTCAATTCTTTCTGATTTTTCATCAACGCTTATAACGTATTGAAAATATTTCAGTAATTAAAACTTTTTCGAATTTGACTCTAGGAATTTTCGTTTTTAACTCACATCTGTTCGCAAACGAAAATATCGGAGTAATACTCCGTCATTGAAAAACACTCAACACAAGGATAGATATTATGTCCACCCAATTACACGATGTTGACCCAATTGAAACCAAAGAATGGTTAGACGCGTTAAGCTCTGTTTTAGAATATGAAGGCAGCGAGCGCGCCCAATACCTGCTGGAAAGTTTGGTCAAATACAGCCGTGACAAAGGCATCCGCATGCCTCACGGCACCACTACTCCATACTTGAACACCGTTTCCGTTGAAGACGAAAAAGGCATCCCTGGCGACCAAAACATCGAACACCGCATCCGTGCATTCGTTCGTTGGAACGCTGCCGCTATCGTTTTGCGCGCGGGTAAAAAAGATTTGGAATTGGGTGGACACATTGCATCTTTCCAATCAGCCGCCACTATGTACGAAGTCGGCTTCAACCACTTCTGGAAAGCTAAAGGTGAAGGCGAAGAAGGCGATTTGGTATTCTTTCAAGGCCACGTTGCCCCTGGCATCTACGCACGCGCGTTCGTTGAAGGCCGTCTGACTGAAGACCAATTGAACAACTTCCGTCAAGAAGTTGACGGCAAAGGTCTGCCTTCTTACCCTCACCCTCACCTGTTGCCTGACTTCTGGCAATTCCCAACCGTATCTATGGGTCTTGGCCCATTGATGGCGATTTACCAAGCACGCTTCCTGAAATACTTGGAATCTCGCGGTCTGGCTAAAACCAAAGGCCGTAAAGTATGGGTATTCTGTGGTGACGGCGAAATGGACGAACCTGAAAGCCAAGGTGCTATTGCTCTGGCTTCACGCGAAGGCTTGGACAACTTGGTATTCGTCATCAACTGTAACCTGCAACGTTTGGACGGCCCAGTACGCGGTAACGGCAAAATCATTCAAGAGCTGGAAGGCAACTTTGCCGGCGCCGGCTGGAATGTTGTGAAAGTCATCTGGGGTCGTCGTTGGGACCGCCTCTTGGCAAAAGACAAAGACGGCATTCTGCGCAAACGCATGGAAGAGTGCCTGGACGGTGACTACCAAACTTACAAATCCAAAGACGGTGCATACGTTCGCGAACACTTCTTCAATACACCTGAACTGAAAGCATTGGTCGCCGATATGACCGATGAACAAATTTGGGCATTGAACCGTGGTGGTCATGACCCTCAAAAAGTGTACAACGCTTACGACCGCGCTGTGAACCACGCAGACGGCAAACCTACTGTAATCTTGGCTAAAACCATTAAAGGTTACGGTATGGGCGCATCCGGCGAAGGTCAAAACGTTGCCCACCAAGCCAAAAAAATGGATAAAGCGTCTCTGAAACAATTCCGTGACCGCTTTGACATTCCGGTAACTGACGAGCAAATCGACAGCGGCGACCTGCCTTACCTGACTTTTGCTCCTGACAGCGAAGAATACAAATACCTGCACGCACGCCGTGAATCTTTGGGTGGTTACCTGCCTAAACGCAACCCTACCCAAGACGTTCTGGAAGTGCCTGAGCTGTCAGCATTTGATGCTCAACTGAAATCCAGCGGTGACCGTGAATTCTCAACCACCATGGCTTTCGTACGCATCCTGTCTACTCTGCTGAAAGACAAAAAAATCGGCAAACGCGTTGTACCTATCGTTCCTGACGAAAGCCGTACTTTCGGTATGGAAGGTATGTTCCGCCAATACGGTATTTGGAACCCTAAAGGTCAACAATACACCCCTCAAGATAAAGACCAACTGATGTTCTACAAAGAATCTGTTGACGGTCAAATCTTGCAAGAAGGTATTAACGAGCCAGGCGCAATGGCTGACTGGATCGCGGCTGCAACCAGCTACGCCAACAACAACTTTGCGATGATTCCTTTCTACATTTACTACTCTATGTTCGGTTTCCAACGTGTCGGCGATTTGGCATGGGCTGCCGGCGATATGCACGCACGCGGCTTCCTGTTGGGTGGTACTGCCGGCCGTACAACACTGAACGGTGAAGGCCTGCAACACGAAGACGGCCACAGCCACATTCAAGCCGATTTGATCCCGAACTGTGTTTCTTACGATCCGACCTTTCAATACGAAGTAGCTGTTATCGTACAAGACGGTCTGCGCCGTATGTATGCCAATAACGAAGACGTGTTCTACTACATCACCCTGATGAACGAGAACTACGCTCATCCTGACATGCCTGAAGGCGTGGAACAAGACATCCTGAAAGGTATGTACTTGCTGAAAGCCGGTGACAAAGGCGACAAGAAAGTTCAATTGATGGGTTCCGGCACCATCCTGCAAGAAGTGATTGCCGGTGCCGAATTGCTGAAAGCCGACTTCGGCGTAGAAGCAGACATTTGGTCTTGCCCGTCCTTCAACCTGTTGCACCGCGACGCCATCGAAGTAGAACGTTTCAACCGCCTGCATCCGCTGGAAGCTGAAAAAGTGCCTTTCGTTACCTCACAACTGCAAGGTCATGACGGTCCGGTTATCGCCGCTACCGACTATATCCGCAGCTATGCCGACCGTATCCGCGCGTACATCCCGAACGACTACCATGTCTTGGGTACCGATGGTTTCGGCCGTTCCGACAGCCGTGCCAACCTGCGCCGCTTCTTCGAAGTGGACCGCTACAACGTTGCCGTGGCAGCATTGAGCGCATTGGCAGAGCAAGGCAAAGTCAGCAAAGAAACCGTTCAGCAAGCCATTGAAAAATACGGCATTAATGCCGATGTGGCTCCAAGCTGGAAACGCTAATTGATGTTTCAGACGGCCTGTTTGCTTTATTCAGACATCAGGCCGTCTGGAAACCGAATGCTTGAATGGCTTGAACAAACTGTACCGATGCCGTAAGAAACAGTTTTCAGACGGCATCAAACTGAAAATGTTAAAGGAACTCAAATGAGTATCGTAGAAATCAAAGTCCCTGATATCGGCGGTCATGAAAACGTCGACATCATCGCCGTAGAAGTCAAAGCGGGCGACACCATCGCCGTTGACGACACCTTGATTACGTTGGAAACCGACAAAGCCACTATGGATGTGCCTGCTGATGCAGCCGGCGTCGTGAAAGAAGTTAAAGTGAAAGTTGGCGATAAAATCTCTGAAGGCGGCGTTATTCTGACCGTTGAAACCGGTGCTGCCGCTGCTGATGCCGCTCCGGCTCCTGCAGCAGAAGCTCCTGCTGCTCCAGTTGCTGCGCCCGCAGCCGCTCCTGCCGGTGGCGCTACCGTACAAGTTGTTGTACCTGATATCGGCGGTCACTCTGACGTAGACGTTATTGCTGTTGAAGTTAAAGTCGGCGACACTGTTGCCGTTGACGACACCCTGATTACTTTGGAAACCGATAAAGCCACTATGGACGTACCATGTACCGAAGCTGGTGTGGTTAAAGCCGTATTCCTGAAAGTTGGCGACAAAGTATCCGAAGGATCCGCCATCATCGAAGTAGAAACTGCTGGCTCTGCTGCAGCAGCTCCAGCTCCTGCCGCTCAAGCTGCCGCACCTGCACCAGCTGCCGCTCCAGCTCCTGCTGCACCAGCCGCTGCGCCTGCACCTGCTGCTCCTGCTGCTGCCAAAATCGACGAAGCTGCGTTTGCCAAAGCTCACGCAGGTCCTTCTGCTCGTAAACTGGCTCGCGAATTGGGCGTAGATTTGGGCCAAGTCAAAGGTACCGGTCTGAAAGGCCGTATCATGGGCGAAGACGTTAAAGCCTTCGTTAAATCCGTTATGCAAAGCGGTGCAGGCAAACCTGCCGCTGCTTCTTTGGGCGTTGGTCTGGACTTGTTGCCATGGCCTAAAGTTGACTTCTCTAAATTCGGCAGCGTCGAAGTTAAAGAACTGTCTCGCATTAAGAAAATCTCCGGTCAAAACCTGTCTCGCAACTGGGTTGTGATTCCTCACGTTACCGTACATGAAGAAGCGGACATGACCGAATTGGAAGAATTCCGCAAACAGCTGAACAAAGAATGGGAACGCGAAGGCGTGAAACTGTCTCCATTGGCGTTCATCATTAAAGCCTCTGTTGCTGCGCTGAAAGCCTTCCCTGAATTCAACGCCTCTCTGGATGGCGACAACTTGGTGCTGAAAAACTACTTCAACATCGGTTTCGCTGCCGACACGCCAAACGGCTTGGTTGTTCCAGTCATCAAAGACGTAGATCAAAAAGGCTTGAAACAAATCAGCCAAGAGCTGACCGAATTGTCTAAAAAAGCCCGCGAAGGCAAGCTCAAACCTCAAGAAATGCAAGGCGCATGCTTTACCATTTCCAGCTTGGGCGGTATCGGCGGTACAGGCTTCACGCCAATCGTGAATGCTCCTGAAGTTGCTATCTTGGGCGTGTGCAAATCCCAAATCAAACCGGTTTGGAACGGCAAAGAATTTGCTCCTCGCCTGATGTGCCCGTTGAGCCTGTCCTTTGACCACCGTGTCATCGACGGTGCCGCCGGTATGCGCTTCACCGTATTCCTGGCTAACCTGTTGAAAGACTTCCGCCGCATTACTCTGTAATCCGAGCATTTTCAGACGGCCTCAAATAAAAAGGCCGTCTGAAAAAAAGAAGTCCGAACATCATTCAGAAAGATTAGACATGAGCTTAGTTGAATTGAAAGTGCCCGACATTGGCGGTCACGAAAATGTAGATATTATTGCGGTTGAAGTAAATGTGGGCGATACCATTGCTGTGGACGATACCCTGATTACTTTGGAAACCGATAAAGCGACTATGGACGTACCTGCCGAAGTTGCAGGCGTAGTCAAAGAAGTTAAAGTTAAAGTGGGCGACAAAATCTCCGAAGGCGGTTTGATTGTTGTCGTTGAGGCCGAAGGTGCAGCTGCTGCTCCTCAAGCCGAAGCGCCTGCCGCGCCTGCACAAGAAGCACCTAAAGCAGCCGCTCCTGCACCGCAAGCCGCGCAATTCGGCGGTTCTGCCGATGCAGAGTACGACGTGGTCGTATTGGGTGGCGGCCCTGGCGGTTATTCTGCTGCATTTGCCGCTGCTGATGAAGGCTTGAAAGTTGCCATCGTTGAACGTTACAAAACTTTGGGCGGCGTTTGCTTGAACGTCGGCTGTATCCCTTCCAAAGCGCTGTTGCACAATGCTGCCGTTATCGATGAAGTACGCCACTTGGCTGCCAACGGTATCAAATACCCTGAGCCTGAACTCGATATCGATATGCTGCGCGCCTACAAAGACGGCGTTGTTTCCCGTCTGACTACCGGTTTGGCCGGTATGGCTAAAGGCCGCAAAGTGGACATTATCCAAGGTGACGGCCAATTCTTGGATCCGCACCACTTGGAAGTTTCTCTGACGACCAGCGAAGTGTACGAACAAGCGACTCCTACCGGTGAGAAAAAAATCGTTGCCTTCAAAAACTGTATCATTGCAGCAGGCAGCCGCGTAACCAAACTGCCTTTCATCCCTGAAGATCCACGCATCATCGATTCCAGCGGCGCTTTGGCTCTGAAAGAAGTACCGGACAAACTGTTGATCATCGGTGGCGGTATTATCGGTCTCGAAATGGGTACAGTTTACAGCACTCTGGGTTCTCGCCTGGATGTTGTTGAAATGATGGACGGCCTGATGCAAGGCGCAGACCGCGACTTGGTTAAAGTATGGCAAAAACAAAACGAATACCGTTTTGACAACATCATGATCAACACCAAAACTGTTGCTGTCGAGCCTAAAGAAGACGGCGTTTACGTTACCTTCGAAGGTGCAAATGCGCCTAAAGAACCACAACGTTACGATGCCGTACTGGTAGCTGCCGGTCGTGCGCCTAACGGCAAACTCATCAGCGCTGAGAAAGCCGGTGTTGCCGTAACTGATCGCGGCTTTATCGAAGTGGACAAACAAATGCGCACCAACGTGCCACACATCTACGCTATCGGCGATATCGTCGGTCAACCGATGTTGGCACACAAAGCCGTTCACGAAGGCCACGTTGCCGCTGAAAACTGTGCCGGCCACAAAGCCTACTTCGACGCACGCGTTATTCCGGGCGTTGCCTACACTTCTCCTGAAGTGGCATGGGTTGGCGAAACCGAGTTGTCTGCCAAAGCCTCCGGTCGCAAAATCACCAAAGCCAACTTCCCATGGGCTGCTTCCGGCCGTGCGATTGCCAACGGTTGCGACAATGGTTTCACTAAGCTGATTTTTGATGCTGAAACCGGCCGCATCATCGGTGGCGGTATCGTTGGCCCTAACGGCGGCGATATGATCGGTGAAGTCTGCTTAGCCATCGAAATGGGCTGTGATGCAGCCGATATCGGTAAAACCATCCACCCACACCCAACCCTGGGCGAATCCATCGGTATGGCTGCGGAAGTGGCATTGGGCGTATGTACCGACCTGCCTGCTCAGAAAAAGAAATAAGTTCACTCAAATAAAATTTGAACGAACTTGATGGAACAAAGGCCGTCTGAATGTTTCAGACGGCCTTTTCGCAAACAAGGAGACTCAATATGAAAAAAATCGAAGCTATTATCAAACCTTTCAAACTCGACGATGTACGCGAAATCCTGACTGAAATCGGTATTACCGGCATGACTGTCAGCGAAGTTAAAGGCTTCGGCCGCCAAAAAGGCCATACGGAAATTTATCGTGGGGCAGAATATGCTGTTGATTTCCTGCCCAAAGTAAAAATCGAATTGGTATTGTCTGACGACAAAGTCGATCAGGCTGTTGACGCCATTGTGGAAACCGCACATTCCGGCAAAATCGGTGACGGTAAAATCTTTATTTATCCGGTTGAAGAAGCCATCCGTATTCGTACCGGAGAACGCTCAGAAGCAGCACTTTAATAGAAATCGTAAAATACAGAAGACAAATGCCGTCTGAAAATAAGTCGTAGCGTGGTTTACTTAGAACTTATTTTCAGACGGCATTATTTTCACAATTACAGCCACAACTTTTCTGAGACCTCGAACCATCACTATCTGCCTGAATAAACATAGAAACCATAGACAATAAAAATACCACTTATCACTCAAGCGGCATTTTATGTATCAGTTTTCTATGATTGACTTAGGTTCAATCTGCGGAAAATCTCACACTATCAAGCATTGAGAAATTCGAGCAGATTTTTTCCGCCTACTTTCAGAGCATCTACGAATGTGTTGACTTTCTCTTGTTGCTCTTGAGTATGACTTACCGTATACAGCCAGCCTTCCGGTGTGATTGTATAGTTGATGCCCAAGCCGCCCACTGAAGTCGGTGCAAAAGCAAAGTTTACTACCGTACTGTTGCCACCTACGGTTGAAATAGAAAGAAAATCGGTAGTAAAGGTTTGATAGCCTTCATCTTTATAGAATTCAGGAAGCTTGCCGCCTGCTCTAGCTGCCATCAATTTGAGACCCAGCAAGTGACGGTTTGGACCTTGACCGAGTTTGCAAGCTTTAATGCGTGCTTTGTGTTCGGCTAATGCGGCATCCAGTGCTTCACGAGATGGATTTCCCTGCAGCAAAGTACCAACAAATGCCAGCGATTCTTCTGAAACAGGACGAATGCATTCAGTGCGGCCGTTTTTAAAGTGACTGACATCCACTGCTTCGTATGTGTCATCCCCTATTCTTATTGCCGCTTTACTTTTCAGACGACCTCTTTATCCAAACTCCGTTATAATGACGGCTTTAAAATTAATTCATCCCCAAGACGGTTTTATCATGAAACACATCCACATTATCGGTATCGGCGGCACATTTATGGGCGGCGTAGCAGCTATTGCCAAAGAAGCAGGTTTTAAAGTCAGCGGTTGCGACGCAAAGATGTATCCGCCGATGAGCACCCAGCTCGAAGCCTTGGGCATAGACGTACACGAAGGTTTTGATGCATCTCAATTAGACGAATTTAAAGCCGATATTTACGTTATCGGTAATGTTGCCAAACGCGGCATGGATGTGATTGAAGCCATTTTGAACAAAGGTCTGCCTTATATTTCCGGCCCACAATGGCTGGCTGAAAACGTATTGCACCAACACTGGGTGCTCGGCGTGGCGGGGACGCACGGCAAAACGACTACCGCCTCCATGCTCGCATGGGTCTTGGAATATGCAGGTCTCGCACCAGGCTTCCTGATTGGCGGCGTACCGGAAAACTTCAGCGTTTCCGCCCGCCTGCCGCAAACGCCGCGCCAAGACCCGAACTCAAAATCCCCATTCTTCGTTATCGAAGCCGACGAATACGACACTGCCTTTTTTGACAAACGCTCCAAATTCGTACACTACCGTCCGCGTACCGCCATTTTGAACAATCTGGAATTCGACCACGCCGACATTTTTGCCGATTTGGGCGCCATTCAAACCCAATTCCATCATTTGGTACGCACCGTGCCGTCTGAAGGCCTCATCGTCTGCAACGGCCAACAGCAAAGCCTGCAAGACACTTTGGACAAAGGCTGCTGGACGCCCGTAGAAAAATTCGGTACCGAACAAGGCTGGCAGGTTGGTACCGTTCATGCCGACGGCTCGTTTGATGTACACCATCACTGCGAAACAGTCGGATACGTCGCTTGGGAACTAATGGGCGAACACAACCGCATGAACGCCCTCGCCGTCATCTCTGCCGCACGTCATGCCGGAGTTGATATTCAGACAGCCTGTGAAGCTTTGAGTGCATTTAAAAATGTCAAACGCCGTATGGAAATCAAAGGCACGGTAAACGGCATCACTGTTTACGACGACTTCGCCCACCACCCGACCGCCATCGAAACCACCATCGAAGGCCTGCGTCAGCGTGTCGGTAACACACGCATCCTCGCTGTCCTCGAGCCGCGTTCCAACACCATGAAACTCGGCACCATGAAAGCTGCGCTGCCCGAAAGCCTCAAAGATGCTGACCAAGTGTTCTGCTACGCCGGCGGCGTGGACTGGGACGTCGCCGAAGCTCTCGCGCCTTTGGGCGGCAAGCTGCACGTCGGGCAAGACTTCGATGCCTTCGTCGCCGAAATCGTGAAAAATGCCGAAGCAGGCGATCATATTTTGGTGATGAGCAACGGCGGTTTCGGCGGGATACACGGGAAGCTGCTGGAAGCGTTGAAATAAGGTTGGTTTAAAGTTTGGAATGATTGAGGTCGTCTGAAAACCGGAGTTTGGTTTTCAGACGACCTTTTTTGAGAATTAATTATGGAAGCATATTGGCTGCTAGACCGATATTTTGGGTGTTCTATAGATTTTATTGAGACATATCACAACTTATACTTCCTGCGTTGTGTTTAGCATGTGGATTTTTAATTGACAAATAGGCTGATTATATGCAATTAGAAAACTTACTTCTAACTGGTTCTTCAAAGATTCGTCTTAAATCCTCCAAAAGAAAATCAGCTTCAGATTCTAGTATTTTCCCCAAATCTGCAGCTAACGCATATAAACAAATCACACCTCTTTTTTGAATTACTTCAAACATTAGTGTTAATACATACATTCTGCTTTGTAACGAGAGTATTTTCTCGTGCTCTTCTCGCTGTTTATAGTTGTAATATCCAGTGTCCCAATTCATATTGTTTACATTGTAAAATACAATTAATAATTTGATAAAAACAATGGGATTCCAATTTAATTTTATTATATCATAATGAGATAGTTTTGTTGGTAGGTAGGTAGGTATTATTCAGAAGATGTACAGCTTGAAATACTAAGTTATTATACGCAACTCTTCTGTACACAGGATCTAATAAATCAGCCATTTCAACAAAAGTTTGGATAGGTAATAAGGTTTGTTGGTCTATCCATTTTGAATTTTTATTAAATCTCCAATAGCAATATGAAATCACTATTAATATAATAAAAACTATCAGTAGAAAAATTTCCATAGTATCTCCTAAGTATTTAAATATTTATTATGCATTATATCATAATTAATTAAGATACATTACATTTTGTAAATGATATTTAGAGTTGGTAAATAGGCAAGTCTTAGTGATCCGATATTTTGATATTGCAGATACATTCCACAGTTGTTTGGTTGATAGCTTACTATTTTGTAGTTTCTCGAGTACTGACATCATATTCGATGCTTCTGTTGTTTGAACCATAGTCCAAACATACAAAAGGCCGTCTGAAAGAGTTTCAGACGGCCTTTTACCTAACCCTCTTTATTTAACCGCAACCGCCGCATTTGCCGCAGCCGCTGCTGCAGTCGCGTTTTTTCGGTTTGAACACGAATTTTCGCAAGAGAAAGAATACGCAGGCGAGCATAATCAAGCCGACGATAATATATTGAGTCATGATGATAGTATCCTTGAAGAAATTTGGTAAACCACGAATGCGGCAAAATAAGCCATCAGGAACAAATAGCCTGTAATCATAAGCATATTTTTCGTGGATTTGGTTTCGCGTTTAATTACGGTCAAAGTCGCGGCACACATCGGAGCATACACATACCAAGCCAAGAAGGCAAAGGCGGTCGGCAGGCCCCAGTTGTTGTGTATGATGGGAATTAATGCGTTTTGTACGGCATCTTCAGACGACGCGCTGACGGCATAAACGGTACCCAATGCGGCAACGACCACTTCACGCGCGGCAATACCCGGAATCATGGCGATACACATTTCCCAAGTAAAACCCAAAGGTGCAAAAAACGGCTGAATAGCATGACCAAGCGTACCTGCCAAGCTGTAATCGATGGCGGCACCGGTTGCGCCTTCAGGCGGTTGCGGCCAGCTTACCAAGCCCCACAGAACCACGGCCAACGCAAAAATGATGGTACCGGCGCGTTTCAGGAAGGCTTTAACCCTATCCCACAAGCTGGTCATGATGTGTTTGAAGTTAGGCGTACGGAAAGTCGGCAATTCCATCAAAAGTGGGAATTGTTGCACATTGCCTTTCATCCGCGCCAAGCGTTTCATGATATACGCTGCCAATGCAGCCGACAGAATGCCTACGATATAAAGAATAAACAATGTCAGGCCTTGCAGGTTGAAAATCCCACCCACTGTACGGTCAGGAATAACAGCGGCGATAATCAGCGCATACACTGGCAAACGTGCGGAACAAGTCAGCAACGGCGCAACCGCGATGGTAACAAGGCGTTCGCGCGGGTCGTTAATGGTACGCGCCGACATCACGGCAGGAACGGCACAGGCAAAGCTGGACAAAAGGGGAATAAACGAACGGCCGGACAAACCGCTTTTTGCCATGATGTTATCCAGCAGGAAGGCTGCACGCGGCAGATAGCCTGAGTCTTCCAATAGCAGGATAAAGGCAAACAAAATCGTAATCTGCGGCAGGAACACCAACACGCTGCCCAAACCGGCAATGACGCCGTTGACGAGCAAGTCGCTGAGGATGCCCGGCTCCATGTTGGCGCCTATCCATTCGCCCAGCGCGGTAAAGCCGCCTTCGATGGCGTCCATAATCGGCGCCGCCCATGTGTAAACCGCTTGGAACACCATAAACAGGATGACCAGCAGCATAATCATGCCCCAGACGGGGTGCAGCACGATGTCGTCGAGTTTTTTGTGCCATGCGGGCAGCGTCATCTGGGTGCGTACCACTTGTGCCAAAATCGATTCGACTTCTTGATAAAGTTTGTCGCTATCCAGCGCATCGAGCGTGCGTTCGGCAGAGGCGGGGTTTGCGGGGAAAGAGCGTTTGCGCGGCAGCTTCGCCACGGCTTCGCGTACAGCCTGTACACCCGACGCGCTCACTGCAACTGTTTCCAAAACAGGTGCATCCAACAACTCGCTCAGTTTGGCCGCGTCGATATTCAAGCCCCTTTTGCGGGCCACGTCGCTCAAATTCAGCGACACCACCATAGGCAGTCCCAGCGTTTTCAGTTCCAAAATCATGCGCAGGGTCATACGCAGGTTGGTCGCGTCGGCAACGGCAATAATGGCATCGGGCGGAATGCCCATCTTGCCTACCATTACATCTTTCGCCACCGCTTCGTCGGGGCTGGTCGTGCGTAGGCTGTATGTGCCCGGCAGGTCGATAATGCGGACGGCCTCGTCGTCGAGGAAGGCGCCCTCGCGCTTATCGACAGTTACGCCCGGATAATTGGCAACCTTGGCATGTGAGCCGGTCAAACCGTTGAACAAAACGGTTTTGCCGCAGTTTGGCGCGCCAATCAAGGCAAAATAGCTTAGTTCCATCATTTTTCCTTATTCTTTCAGACGGCCTTAAACGGCCTCAACGATACGACACATAATCTTCCCAGCCTCTTCCAAACGCAGGGAAAATTGAGATTGGTTACCCAAACGTACCGCAAACGGGCCTCTCCCAAAACCACCCACTGCAATCACTTGCAACGGCATTCCGCTGGAAAAACCCAAATCTGCAAGGCGACGGGTTACCAAGGTATCCAAATCACCAAAAACAGGATTGGAAACGATGGAATCAATATGTACGACTGCGCCTTTTTTCAGGCGCGACAAAGGAATGGTAGACATAAGCCTCTCTTTTCATTTGTTTTAAAAAATCAGATTATTAGAAATGTGAGAAGTGCTGACGAATGTGTGGCACATTTGAAAGGTTGGTTATGAGTGGCTATTCGCTACTTCTTTCAATAAGTGCGGTTTGTTTTAAGTATTGTTATTTTCTTTGCTAATGATAAATCTTATTGATGTAAAAATCAAATGTAACAAGATAAACTAAAAAGGCTGAAATCCTTTTATCATTAGGATTTCAGCCTTTTTATACACTCAACAAACTAAAGGCCGTCTGAAAACTTTCAGACGGCCTTCAAAATAAAAAACCGAATCAAATCGGTTTTTTATTCCCATTCAGGGAAAGACTCTAAATTACAGAGCGTCTTTCAATGCTTTACCGGCACGGAATTTAGGAGTTTTAGCAGCAGCAATAGTCAAAGGCTCGCCAGTTTTAGGGTTGCGGCCTTGACGTTCGGCGCGTTCGCCGACGTAGAAAGTACCGAAACCGACCAGAGTAACAGTGTCGCCGTTTTTCAATGCGTTGGTTACGGCATTAGTAGTAGCATCCAAAGCTTTTTGCGCAGCAGATTTGGAAATGCCGGCTTCTTGAGCAATTGCTTCGATCAATTCAGACTTGTTCACAATTAGTCCCTTCCTATCGTAAAAAATGATGAAATGCCCGAATACTCGGGGCTTAAGCACTTTTAAAGCACATACGCACTTTATAGCAATTCTGAAATTATCATGTCAAGTAAAAGATGTGGAATTGCCCTATTTTTGTGGCATTCAGGGCAAAACCACATTTTTTGCAACATCAGACGACCAACTTAATGCTTGGTTGCTTTTGTTCTTGACTTCGCCTTAGAAGTTTGCGGGGTCTCGGCAACTGCCAATTCAGCCGCCCATTGCTCAGGCTGAGCTTCCAAACCCAAAGCCAACACTTCATCAATCCATTTGACCGGATGAATGGTCAGACCGGTTTTGACATTTTCAGGGATTTCTTCCAAATCTTTGACGTTGTCTTTTGGAATCAATACATGCTTGATCCCGCCGCGCAAAGCAGCCAGCAGTTTTTCTTTCAAACCGCCGATCGGCAAAACTTCGCCACGCAAAGTGATTTCGCCGGTCATCGCCACGTCCGCACGCACCGGAATTTTGGTGAAGGCAGAAACCATCGCCAAAGTCATGGCGATACCTGCGCTCGGACCGTCTTTCGGTGTCGCACCTTCAGGCACATGGACGTGAATGTCTTTTTTCTCGTAAAAATCAGGAGCCAGACCCACTGACTCAGCACGGGAACGGACAACCGACCATGCGGCAGATACCGATTCTTTCATGACATCGCCCAGTTGGCCGGTACATTGAATCGTACCTTTGCCCGGCAAGGCAACCGCCTCAACAGTCAACAACTCGCCACCGACTTCCGTCCAAGCCAGACCGGTTACCTGACCGATGCGGTTTTCGCTTTCTGCCACACCATAGTCGAAACGGCGTACGCCCAGATAGTCATGCAGATTTTTCTCAGTAACTTTAATCGCTTTAGGCTTGGCCTTGCTTACTGTTTTGGATTTGGACGCTTTTTTCTTGTCCTCATTCAAGGTAACCTGCATGACTACTTTGCGGCAGATTTTGGCAATTTCACGATCCAACGAGCGGACACCGGCCTCGCGGGTGTAGTAACGGATAATATCGTGTACCGCACTTTCATCAACCACCAACTCGCCCTCTTTCACACCATTGCGCTTCATTTGTTTCGGCACAAGGTATTGCATGGCGATATTGATTTTTTCATCTTCCGTATAACCGGACAAACGGATAATTTCCATACGGTCAAGCAGCGGAGTCGGGATATTCAAGCTGTTTGAAGTGGCAATAAACATCACGTCGCTCAAATCATAATCGACTTCGGCATAGTGGTCGGCGAACTTGTTGTTTTGCTCAGGATCAAGCACCTCAAGCAAAGCACTGGCCGGATCGCCACGGAAATCGCTGCCCATCTTGTCGATTTCATCAAGCAGGAACAATGGATTTTTCACACCCGCTTTCGCCATGTTTTGCAGGATTTTGCCCGGCATAGAGCCGATATAGGTACGGCGGTGGCCTCGGATTTCGCTTTCATCACGCACGCCGCCCAACGCCATACGCACATATTGTCGGCCTGTGGCTTTGGCAATCGACTCACCCAAGGAAGTTTTACCCACCCCCGGAGGACCAACCAGACACAAAATCGGGCCTTTGAGCTTGTCCATACGTTTTTGAACAGCCAAATATTCCAAAATGCGCTCTTTGACTTTTTCCAAACCATAGTGGTCGGCATTCAAAATCAAATCAGCCTTGGCAATATCTTTGCTGACACGGGATTTTTTCTTCCACGGCAACTCAAGCAAAGTATCGATATAGTTGCGCACGACGGTAGATTCCGCAGACATAGGCGGCATCATTTTCAGTTTTTTCAATTCAGACAGACATTTTTCTTCAGCCTCTTTGCTCATGCCTGCTTCTTTGATTTTGTTCTCCAGCGCATCCAGCTCACCGCGCTCGTCTTCTTCGCCCAACTCTTTCTGAATCGCTTTCACTTGCTCATTTAAGTAATACTCGCGTTGGGATTTTTCCATTTGACGTTTCACGCGGCCACGGATGCGTTTCTCAACCTGCATGATGTCGAGTTCGGCTTCCAACTGCGCCAGCAGAAATTCCAAACGGTCAACAATACCGGCAGTCTCCAATACATATTGACGCTGCTCCAATTTCAGCTGCAAATGCGCGGCAATGGTATCTGCAAGGCGGCTGTTGTCATCAATACTGCTGATGGTGCTGATGACTTCGGCAGGGATTTTTTTGTTCAACTTCGCATATTGCTCAAATTGAGTCAGCAGAGTACGGCGCAAGGCCTCAATTTCAGGATTATCCTTGTCGCTATTCTCATCAATCGCCTCAACATGGGACAAAAACAATCCGCCTGTTTCATCAACCGTCAATGCACGCGCACGACGGATACCTTCTACCAATACTTTAACGGTGCCGTCAGGCAGCTTCAAAACCTGCAAAACTTGGGCAACCGTACCGGTCTGGTGCAAATCCTCAGCTTTAGGGTCTTCTGTATTAGGGTCAAGCTGGGCCAACAGGAAAACCGGATCATCATTGGCCATTGCCGCCTCAAGGGCCGCAATCGATTTAGGACGACCGACGAACAGCGGCAATACCATATGCGGATACACCACGACATCGCGTAAAGGCAAGGTAGCCAGCGCACTGTATTCCTCGAAATATTTGTCTTTTGTCGGCATAGTTAGAAATCTCAATCATTGTTAAATCAGAATGTAGCTCAAAATTGGGCTGAAGCGCTGCATTTCAAGACTTGAAAACAGCTTATCCGCACCTATTTTCGAAAACATCATTTTTAATAGCCCGATATGGACGTTTACGATAAAATATATCGGATTTCGGGCCGTCTGAAAACTTTTCAGACGGCCCGAGTAAACCAAACAAGGCAGTAAACCATGACAGACTCAACTGAAAAAAAATCACTGATTGAATTCCCCTGCACTTTCCCCTTGAAAGTTATGGGTGCAGTTCATCCCGAATTTGAATCCGCCATCTTGGAAACCGTGCGTAAACACGCTCCCGATACCGAGCCGCACCACATCACTACGCGTCCAAGCAGCAAAGGCAACTACACTGGCGCAACCGTCAAAGTAAATGTCGACAACCAAGAGCAGCTCGACAATATCTACCGCGACCTGACTGCACACGAATTGGTAAAAGTGGTGCTGTAATGAAAATCGTGCACAAAGGCTTGGTCGATTACCTGCCGACTTTCGAAGCCATGAAGGCATTTAATGCCTCGCGTGACGAAAATACCGAAGACGAATTATGGGTGGTCGAACATCCGCCCGTATTTACCCAAGGCTTGGCCGGCAAGCCCGAACACCTCCTCATCCGCGACGATATTCCCGTTGTCCAAATCGACAGAGGCGGTCAAATTACCTATCACGGTCCAGGTCAATTGGTCGTCTATACGATGATCAATTTCAAACGCCGTAAAACCAGCGTTCGCCATATCGTTTCCGCACTTGAAAACAGCATCATCGCCACTTTGGCAGAATACGGCATCGAAGCAGCCGCCGACCCCAAACGTCCCGGCGTTTATGTTGGCGAGCGTAAAATCGCTTCCCTGGGCCTGCGTATCAAAGACGGCTCCGTTTACCACGGTTTGGCTCTCAATGTGAACATGGATTTAAGTCCGTTTACCCATATCAACCCCTGCGGTTATGCCGGTATGGAAATGACCCAAATTGCCGACTATGTCTCTCCGGCACCCAGTTTGGCAGAAGTTGCAGACAAACTGACCAAGCATTTACAAAAAGAGCTGGCATAAGGCCGTCTGAAAATATTCAGCCCCAACGCCATCCTTTAACAGCCCCTCTGAACCCACAAGCCCTTAGGCCATAAAGGTCGCAATCAGCTTTTCAGACGGCCTTTATAACGACAGAAAGAACACATCACCATGAGTGAAGAAGTAAAACACGACCCCAAACGTGGCATCAAACTAAAAGGCGCAGACAAAACTGCACGTATTCCGATTAAAGTTGTTCCATTGGAACAAAAATTGAAGAAGCCCGAGTGGATCCGCGCCAAATTACCGGGCAAGAAATTCTTTGAAATCAAAAATATTCTTCGCGAACAAAAAATGCATACCGTGTGCGAAGAAGCATCTTGTCCAAACATCAGCGAATGCTTTACCAAGGGTACAGCCACATTCATGATCATGGGCGATATTTGTACCCGCCGCTGCCCGTTCTGCGACGTTGGTCACGGCCGCCCCAATATGTTGGATCCTGACGAGCCTAAACACTTGGCCGAATCCGTCAAATCCATGAACCTGCGCTATGTCGTGATTACTTCCGTCGACCGTGACGACCTGCGTGATGGCGGCGCCCAACATTTCGCCGACTGCATCAAAGCCATCCGCGAAACCAGCCCGAATACCAAAATCGAAATCCTTGTTCCCGATTTCCGTGGCCGTCTGGACATCGCACTGGAAATCTTGGCAGAAACACCACCCGACGTAATGAACCACAACTTGGAAACCCATCCAAGCCTGTATAAAAAAGCCCGTCCGGGTGCCAACTACCAACACTCCCTCGAGCTTCTGCGCCGCTACAAAGAAATGATGCCCCATATCCCGACCAAATCCGGCATCATGGTCGGCTTGGGCGAAACAGACGAGGACGTGCGCGAAATCATGCGCGATATGCGTGCCAACAATATCGAGATGATTACCATCGGCCAATATCTGCAACCTTCAGACGGCCACCTGCCCGTCCTACGCTATGTAACGCCTGACCAATTTAAAGTTTTTGAAAAAGAAGCATACGAATTGGGCTTTACTAATGCTGCCATCGGTGCAATGGTCCGCTCCAGCTACCATGCAGACGAACAAGCAGCCGAAGCATTACGTGAAACCCACGGCGGTTGTAGCCATCACTAAGGTTTAAATCATATAAGGCCGTCTGAAAAAACAGTAGACTGTTTTTTCAGACGGCCTTTATTTATGCAAAACTCTTTAGATTTTAAAAAAATGAACTTTAGTCGGCTCCTATAAAGCCAATCTTAAGTAATACAAAAAAGCGGCTAAACAGGATAAACACTGTTTGCCGCTTTTTAATTTATTTCTTTATTTTACTTCTTCAACAATTTTGCCGCTTCAATCGCATAGTAAGTCAAAATACCATCGGCACCGGCGCGTTTGAATGCCAACAGGCTTTCCAAAATGGTTTTTTCGCCATCCAGCCAACCGTTTTGAATGGCTGCCTGAAGCATGGCATATTCGCCAGAAACTTGGTAAGCATAAGTCGGTACGCCGAACTCATCTTTAACTCGGCGGACGACATCCAGATATGGCAAACCCGGTTTTACCATTACCATATCTGCGCCCTCTTGAATATCCAATGCGACTTCGTGCAAGGCTTCGTTAGTGTTTGCAGGATCCATTTGGTAGGTTTTCTTGTCTGCCTTACCCAAATTGCCGGAGCTGCCGACGGCATCGCGGAACGGGCCATAGAACGCTGAAGCATATTTTGCCGAATACGCCATAATGCGCGTATGGATATGTCCGGCATCTTCTAAGGCTTCACGGATGGCAAGAATACGTCCGTCCATCATGTCTGACGGAGCAATGACTTGTGCGCCCGCATCGGCATGACACAAAGCCTGTTTTACCAAAACTTCAATGGTTTCATCGTTCAGGACATAGCCATTTTCATCGGTTAAACCGTCTTGGCCGTGAATGGTGTAGGGATCCAAGGCAACGTCGGTCATGATACCCAACTCTGGGAATTTCTCGCGCAGGGTTCGCACTACTGTCGGTACCAAGCCTTCCGGGTTATAAGCCTCCTCCGCAAACTCGGTTTTGTTTTGCGTTACCACGGGAAACAAAGCCAGCATAGGAATACCGAGATTCAGCGCCTCTTCAGCGGTAAACAACAATTTGTCCAAACTTTGGCGTTTGACGCCAGGCATAGACGGCACTGCCTCTTCCTGATTCTGACCTTCCAATACAAAAACCGGATAGATCAAATCATCTGCCGTCAAAGTATGCTCGCGCATCAGACGGCGTGAAAAATCGTCTTTACGCATACGGCGCATACGGGTGTTTGAGACATAACGCGGAGGGAAATTCATAATAATTGCCTTTAAATAATGAAGTCTTAAAATCAGTCTTCGACTTGACGTATGGCTTTGACCGAACGTTTGATTTCGCTGAGCGTACCGGTTTTATAACTATTACGTTCCTGTTCGGTCATACCGTTTTGATCCAATTTGGCGATATTTTTCAATGCCTCGGCATACTGGCCGTCTGAAAGTTTTTCCTGTTTGATGTGCCAACGGTTGTTCACTTCGGAAGCCGTCCATAAGCCTACTTTGTTGTAGTAGAACAAAATGCTTGCCACCAACGTTTTCATATCGCTGTCGGGCTTGGCACTGCCGATACTGCGGCCGATACGGTTGTTGCGCTGATCAACCGCTTGGTCGGCAAGGTAACGGCTGAAGTAGTCGTCTTTACCTTCTCGCAACTCCATATCCGTCAAACGCGCATTACCTGCTTTTTCGGCAATAATGCTGTCGAATTTAGAAGCAATCGCCGCCTGCCATAATGCTTGGCGTACGGCATTGACCTGTGTTCCCCTGCTGTCGCCGTTTGCTTTGTCGTCCAAACCTGTACGCTCGGCAAAACGTGCGACATTGCTGGTCATATTGATTAAACCTTCGTCTTCCATGCCGATAACTTGGGCGGCCACGGGATGGTTCAGCGCGAATTGAGCCATTTTACTGCGGCGGCTTTGATCTTCCTGATACGATTGACAGCCGGACAATATTAGCATACCGAGAACGGCGCATTGAATGTGTTTTTTAATATGTTTCATGATGTAACTATCGATATTATTGTGTGAGTTCAACTTATTGTTTAACATAGAAACGCCCGTAAGCGCAAAATAATTCCCATACGGCCAAATCGGCGCATGAATGGTTATTTTATAATAAAAATAAGGCCGTCTGAAAATTTTCAGACGGCATAAGTATTTTTAACCTACCAAACTGCGAATCTGCGGCCAGTAAAACAGGCAGGCTATCGAGCAAATAGCAATGCTGATACCGGCTGCATTAATGCTGCTGATTTTTTCTTTAAATATTGCCGCACCAATCAGCGTACCCAATACAATCACGCCAATATTCATACCGGCAAATACCAAAGTCGGATTATCCTTCATGATTTGGTGTGCCGAGATGTAGGTAACAATATTCAAAAAGTTCAGGCAACCCAAAATCATACCGCCCACTATGCCCTCTTTGGTCCATTTGCTTCCTTTGGCAAACAGGTAGCCAAACATCAAGATACCGGCCAAACAAAACGCCACCAGCAAATTACCGGCAAAAGCGGTACCGCTTTTCGCCACTTGTTTGAACAAAATATCGATGACGCCGTAGCCGCACCAAACGCTCAAAAGCAGCATTACTTGCGTGCTGAAGCCGCCGGATTTCTTGCCGCCATCGCTTTTCCAAAGCAAGAAAAACAGTGCCGTAAATGCCAATACCAAACCAATCAGACGGCCTTCAGTCAACTGCTCATGGAAAAGCGTGAATGAAGCGACAATCGGCAGAAACAGCGATAATCGTTGCGCTGAGTCCGACTTGACGATACCTGCCGCATCTACGGATTTGCCCATAATGACAAACACGCTTGGCAGCAATATACCCAAGGCCGCAAAAAGCCACCAAGTCGGTAAAAATACCTGCGGATTGCTCAAATCAGGCTTTAATACCAGCATGGTCAAGGTTATAGCAACGATATAGTTCACCGCCACCGCCTGCTCGATATTGATTTTTTGCTTGCGCGCCACTTTCAGCAATACGGAAACCAACACGCTGCAAACGATACTTGCCAATAAATATGCCATGCTTTAGAACCATCCTTGAGTGGAGACGGGCTTATCTTCATTCAGTTTAATCAGTCCGATGACTACACGGTAAATAAACCAAATGGCAGTTACCAACAGAATCAACCAACCAATTAAGATAAGTGTAGTAAAAGTTCCCAAAACCGTACCCACCAAAGACACCCAAAATGTCTTAATCAAATAATCGATATGGCTGGCGTAAATGCTACCTTGAGCCTCATCGCGTTTAACATACGCCATAATCACACCGACAACGGGGGTAAACAAAATTAATAAGCCCACAGCATATGTAACATAAGCAATAAAAACATAGTTTTTCACGTCAGAGTTGGGCGTATTGACCACATTTGTCGCCATATTAGTGAAGTTGTCGGTATTGGTTTCCTGACGCTCGTACTGCATAGCCGCATCATAAGCCAGACGTTTTTCCGGATGAGACAATACTTCAAATGCCTGTCCGATGGCTTTAAACCGCTCCGCATCTTTCTGAATATCCGGATTGGCCACTAATTTGCCATAAGCCTCGCGGATAACGTTGATATCAGCATCCTGAGACACGCCTAAAACTTCGTATAAATTTACTTGTTCCATCTGTTTTCCAGTCCTTTATGAATCTACTGCAACATGAACATCTTGCGGATTGAGCGTCCGCAGGTTTTCAGGCTTCATGCCTACGATAAACCCACGCTTGCCGCCATTGATAAAAATCTCGTCCAAAGCCCAAATGCTTTCTTCCATATAAACCGGCAAAGCGGTTTTCATACCGAATGGTGATGTCCCGCCGACCAAATATCCTGTCCATTTCGCCGCCTGATCCGCCGTTGCCGGCTCGATGTGTTTCAAGCCCAGTTCGCGCGCCAGATTGCGGGTGGAAATATGTTTGTCGCCGTGCATTAAAACAACCAAGCCTTTTTTATGCTCATCCTGCAAGACGATCGTTTTGATGACTTGATGCTCGGGCTTCCCCGTACATTCGGCAAAAAGCGCCGTACCGCCATGTTCTTCATACGCATAAACATAAGGGACAAAATCGATTTTCTTACTGCGTAAAAAGCGCACTGCCTGCGTAACCGGATATTCTGCTTTACTCATGGTTGTTTGCCGCCACCCTGTTCAGACGGCCCCTCTTAAATGTGGAACGTAAACAACTGCAATGTTACCATACCTTCTTTTTGAAATCAGGAGACAACATGGACATCCGCTATCTTGGCACAAGCAAACGCTATTCGGAAGCCGTCGTGGCCAACGGCTTGGTTTTCCTCTCGGGCATGGTTCCCGAAAATCCTGAAGCCGATGCCAAAGCGCAAACTGAAAATGTTTTGGCACAAATCGATTCATGGCTCGCCCAATGCCAATCCGATAAAGCCCACATTTTAGAAGCCACCATTTATCTGCCCGATATGAACGACTACGCCGCCATGAACGAAGCCTGGGACGCATGGACAGCCCCCGAGCGCGCTCCGGCCCGCGCCTGCGTGGAAGCAAAACTGGCCTCACCCGACTGGAAGATTGAAATCAAAATTACCGCCCTTCAAATCAAATAAAGCACAAATATCAGGCCGTCTGAAAATGCCGCATTGACCAAACCAACTCAGTTTTTCAGACGGCCTTTATTCTTTTGCGGTACAATACCGCCCTTAAATTTTTCTATTATTTCAAAGCACAAACAGCCATGTCCAAAAAAACCAAGCAAGAATTAGAAAACAACAAACTCAGCAAACGCCTGCGCCATGCCGTCGGCGATGCCATTAACGATTTCAACATGATTGAGCCGGGCGACAAAATCATGGTCTGCCTCTCCGGTGGCAAAGACAGCTACGCCCTATTAGACATCCTGCGCCAGCTCCAAGCCAGCGCGCCGATTGATTTCGAACTGGTCGCCGTCAATCTCGACCAAAAGCAGCCGGGTTTCCCCGAAGAAGTATTACCGACCTATCTCGAAAGCATCGGTGTTCCCTATAAAATCGTTGAAGAAGACACCTACTCCACAGTTAAACGCGTGTTGGACGAAGGCAAAACGACTTGTTCGCTGTGCAGCCGCCTGCGCCGCGGCATTCTTTATCGAACCGCAAAAGAATTGGGCTGCACCAAAATCGCCTTGGGACACCACCGCGACGACATCCTTGCCACTATGTTCCTGAATATGTTTTACGGCGGCAAACTCAAAGCCATGCCGCCCAAACTGGTTAGCGACAACGGCGAACACATCGTCATCCGTCCTCTCGCATATGTCAAAGAGAAGGACTTGATCAAATATGCCGAACTGAAACAATTCCCAATCATCCCATGCAACCTCTGCGGCTCGCAGCCCAACCTGCAACGCCAAGTCATCGGCGACATGCTGCGCGATTGGGACAAACGTTTTCCCGGCCGTATCGAATCGATGTTCTCCGCCCTGCAAAACGTCGTTCCTTCGCATTTGGCCGATACCGAACTCTTCGACTTTGTCGGCTTGGAACGCGGTCAAAACCTGAAACATGGTGGTGACTTAGCGTTTGACAGCGAAAAAATGCCGGAACGTTTCTCCGACGGCAGCGAAGAATACGAAAGCGAAATCAAAATCGAACCTCAAAAAACCGAACGCAAAGTCATCAATATTTTGGCAAACAAACCCAAAAACTGCGGTATGTAAACGCGTTGAAACGTTCAGACGGCCTTTCGGTAGCTATTGACTGAAAGGCCGTCTGAATATTCATATTTGAAATTTTTTCTATTCTTTTTTATCTATTCTTTCCCCGACAAACCGTGCAGCAGCAATCCTAATATATCCTGCGGTAGCTTTTGCGGCGCAGCGGCATAAAGCGCAACCAGTTGCGGATGGTACATCAATATATCTGCCTGACGGATAAACAGATCGATGAGCTCCACCGGCAAATCGGGCTGAATCAGGCGGCGTTGTTGTAGAGTATGGAAGAAGCCGCGCATAAAAGCGTATTTTTCTTCGTTCAATTCGTGGAAAAATCGCTCCAGCTCCAAATCGGTATTCTCTTCAATGTCGCGCAGGAAGGCGGAGGAATAGAGTTCTTCAAACGATTGTTTTTGCAAGGCAAAAACGGTTTCAGCAGCTTCACGCAGGCTACATTGCCGTGCAAGCAGATTTTCAAATTCGGCACGGACTCGGTTTTTCTGCTCGGTAACGATTTCCTGCAGGAGCGCGTTTTTACCGCTGTAATATTTGTAAAAGGTAACACGGCTGACGGCGGCCTCGGCGCAGATGCTGCCCACAGATACGGCGGAAAAACCTTGTTCGCGAAACAGTCGGTAGGCAACATCGATGATAATTTGTTGTTTGCTGGCGTTCATGACGTTAAGAAGATTTTGTTCATAAAGGGCTTTCATTAAATTTATCCGTAAGCAGGATACTCATCATATTTCCCCACAGCGTCAATGGCAATACGGCGGCGTTTCAGACGGCCTCTTTCCTTGTTCCTTCACTGCCCTACTGAATAGAGGCTGTCAGATGCTTAGTAGGCCAAATTCATAAAGGTTACAGAATCACTCTCCTCCCTAAAATAGAGAAGGAATTTTTTTAGACAATTTATTATAAGAGAGGAATTAAAGTGAATGATAAACACTTGCATTCCTGTTTTTTATTTCTTATACTTTACATTAATAGTTTGTTTTATGTAAATGTGTAAACACAAATATTTGCATACTGCCGAAGCGATTGGATTATCTGATGTTCAATCAGCTCCGACGTATGCCGTCTAAAAGGATAAGGAAATGCAGAAACCCTCCCTCCGCCGCCTGCCTCTATTGATTGCCGCCACCTTTGCTTCCGAATGGATTTATGCCGCTGATGCGGCGCAAGATGCGGAACAGGTGCAGTTAGAAGAAGTCGTCGTAACCGGCGAACGCACCAACCGCAGCGGCTTTGAAACCGCCACGTCCAACCGCGTTTTCACCACGCCGAACATTGACCGCAGCGGCCACAATCTTTCCGCGACCGACCTGCTCAAACAGACCGTGAACACGGTGGACTTGGGCAGCGGCAACGATTTGCCGACCGTGCGCGGCGTAGACGGCTCCGGCCCCGCCGTCGGCGCGGTGGCGTTTTTCGCGGGCACGAGGCCGCGCCTGAACCTGTCCATAGACGGCCGTTCTGCCACTTACAACGAATATGCCTTCGGCACGCAGTCGCTGTGGGACATGCAGCAGGTGGAAGTCTTGCGCGGGCCGCAAAGCCATGTGCGCGGGCAGAATGCTGTGGCGGGTGCGGTGGTGATGCGTTCCAAAGACCCGACCGACGAATGGGAAGGTGCGCTGCGCTTGGGTTTGGGCAACCAGAAAACGCGCAACATCGCCGGCGTAGTATCCGGCCCGATTGTGAAAAACAACCTTGCCTTCAGATTGAGCGCGGAGCGGCAGCAGCGTGAAAGCTACGAGCCGTTCGTGTCCTACGAGCCGACCGGCAACCCGCGTCGAGTGGAAAACACCAACGTGCGCTTCAAACTCCTGCTCACGCCCGAAAACCATCCCGATTTTTACAGCCGCCTGACGCTGAACCACATCCGTTCGCGCGCGCCGCAAAACGAAATCATGGGCAATACCGCCAGCCGCCGTTTTTTAAAAGAAAAGCCCGTGTTCGTAACCGGCTCGACATCGGGCATCTGGGACGTATCGTGGCAGCTTAACGACTATCTGAAACTGGAAAACAAACTAGTTTACGGCCGCTACCACAACGAGCGGCTGCACCTGCCGATGACCGTCAGCCCGCAAGGCGTGCCCGCCGAACTCAAAGGCCGCGAACTGCAATGGGAGCCGGTATTGCATTTTTCCAACAAAGGCCGTCTGAAAGGCCTTGCCGGGCTGCACTACTTCCGCAGCAAACAAGACGAATGGGTAGATATCCGTAGCATCGGCGGCCGCAACACCTTTGACGACCGCAACAGCGTGCGCGCCCTGTTTGCCGAAACCACATACAGCCCCAGCGAAAAATGGGACATCACGGCCGCCGCCCGCCTTGAAAAAGAAACGCACAAAAGAAGCGGCGGCAGCGGCGCACTGCACCTTGATTTAGACAAAGGCCAGACCGTGTTCCTGCCCAAAATCGACATTGCCTTCAAACCCACCGACCAATGGGTCAGCGGCATCAAAGCCGCACGCGGCTACAACCCCGGCGGCGCGGGTATCACCTTCGGCCGCCCCGTCGTAACCTACACTTATGAACCCGAATATGTGAACAACTACGAGTGGTACACCCGCTGGCGCAGCGCAGACCGCCGCCTGCAACTCTCCGGCAACCTGTTCCTGAACCACTACCGCGACATGCAGCTCCCCTTCTATCTCGGCACCAACTCCGTCGTCATCCGCAACGCCAAAAAAGTCCATACCTACGGCGCGGAACTTGCCGCCGACTGGCAGGCGACCGACAGCCTGAAACTCACCACCGGACTGGGGCTGCTCAACACCAAAATCAAAAGCTATCCCGACAGCGGCATCGAAGGCAACAAACTCGGCCGCGCGCCCAAATACACCGCCAACATCGGCGTGAAATACCTGAACGACAAAGGCTGGGAAGCCGGCGGCGACGTGCGCTTCTACGGCGGCTACTACTCCGCTGCTGACAATGCCGAATCAGGCAAAATCAGCGCATACAACCAAGTCAACCTCTACACCGCCTACAACTTCAAACAAGGCCGCGTCTCACTCTACGCCGACAACGTGTTCAACCGCCGCCAACCCATATTCATTTCCAGCGCCGACCGCCAAGACGCGCTCTACCAACGCCCCAGAAGCGTGGGCGTGAGCGCGGAATGGAAGTTTTAGGCGAAGCTGAAATGATGGAGGCCGTCTGAAAAAACATAGGTCGGACATTTATGCCCGACCTACCGTTTATTCCTCCAAAACACCCAAAGGAATCCCATGCACTACTTCACCCCCGCCAAAACCCTGCCCGAAGGCACCATCTACCTGACCGACCTGACCCACGTCGCCGACTTCGCCGACTGGCTGGTCGAATTCTCAACCCTGTTAGACCAAAACCGCCGCTTCGCTACCGTCTGCACACCCATGCGGCGGCAGGTAAGCGACGAACAGCGCATTGCCGACCGCAAAACCTACATCGAATGGATAAAGGCACACCGGCCGCAACTCGCCGAACACTGCGCCGCCATGCTCCTCATCGAACCCGACGCGGCGCAACTGCAATTCTTCCGCGAACAATCGTCCAAACTCGGCCCCGCATTGGGCGTGAACTATATCGTCGAAGCAGATGAAACAACCGCCCTGCTTCGCGCAGAAGAAGCGTTGAAGGCTGTCTAAAAAAATACTAGACCCATTACTTACAGGTCTTAAATACAAATCAACTATTGCTACCCAATGTGTTCAGACGGCCTTGTACCTTTATTCGCCTCATTCTCAGAAGAATCATGTGATGTTCGACAATCAGACTTCCCCAAACTCACGCGACTGGCTACTGCTTATCGGCGGCAGTACCTACAAATTCACGCTGACCGGTTTTTATCTGGTCGCGCTGGTCGCTATTTTGAAAAACCACGGTTACAGCCTGAATCAACTGAGCTGGATACATTTAATCGGCGGTATCGAAGCGGCGAAGGTGTTGTTTGCCGCGCTGATGGAGCGACGGCCGGCGGGGCGGTTCGGGCGGTTTCGCGGCTGGCTGCTGGCGGCGACACTGGGGCTTTCGGCAGTGTTCGGGCTAATAGCCTGCACCGACATAACGCAGAACTTCCCGCTGCTTCTGGCCTGCTGTGTTTTGCTCTCGGCAATGTCGGCGGTGTACGGCTGCGCGATGCTGGGCTTGTCGTGCATTGTCCTGCCACACCGCGAACGAGGTTTCGGCGGCGTGATTCAGACGATGGCGGCGCGCGGCGGCAAGATGATAGGCGGCGCGCTGGTATTGTGGCTGTATCAGGAATACGGGCAGACGGCGGCGGCAGGCTTTATGCTGGCGTTCAGCCTGCTGATGTTGCTGCAACTCTTGTGCTACCGCGAGCCGGACAGCCCGACGGCGCAAGGCAGTTGGACGGCGTTGGCAGCGCGGCTGGTTTCCTTTTGGCGGCGGCCTGAAACGGGCTGGCGGTGGCTGGTTTTACTGTTTGCCGTTGCCGCACCGTATGCGTTTGCAGCGGCGACTTTTGTACCCAAACTGGCGGATTTGGGCTTCACCCCGAAGCAGACGGGCGGGATTCTGGCGGTGGGTATTCCTGTTGCCTGCCTGATTGTTACGCCGCTATCGGGCTGGTTTTCGCGCAATTATCCGCGCCGCAAACTCGTGTTCCTGCTCTACGCGCTGCAACTGCCGCTTTTGGTGTCCATGACCGCCATCGACGTGCTCGTCCGCGTCCACCCTTGGCTGCCGCCCGCGCAAATCATCGCCCTGAGTCTGAGCTACACGCTGCTGCTGCCGGTAATACTGGCGTTGGTGATGGACAAATCCGACCGCGCCACCGCCGCACTCGACAGCAGCCTGCAATTCTCCGTGGTTCTGCTCGGCAGTTACGCGGCCGGTTTCTCCGCCCTGCAGCTGGCCAAGGCTATTGGTTATACGGATGCGTATTGGGTTGCAGTGTACTTGGCTGTATTGGTAGGCCTGCTTTTATATTTGAATAAAAATTTATTTAATTATCCACAGCGTGATTCACAATAATGAGTTCAGATATTTACCCATCAATTTTAATTGAATGCTCCTCCGGATAATTTTTCATTTTATTGCACAATCTCTCAAAAAATATAACAAAAAGTGCCCATAATACTGCCGTTATTACACTCTTAAATTCAAAAGGAACCTCATGACTGCTGTTCTCATAGTTCTCGGCTTGATCGCCATTGTTGTCGGTATTCTGGGAACGATTTACCCTGCCTTGCCCGGATTGGGTTTGATGTTTGGTGGCGCATGGCTGTTGGGTTATGCCGGCGATTATCAAGTGTTTGGCTCGGGTACGCTGACCTTTTTGGCCATCGTTGCCGTATTCGGTACTGCGATGGACTATGTGGCGGGTGCATTGGGTGCAAAATATACCGGCGCAAGTAAAACCGCGGTTTGGGGTGCGTTTATCGGCGGTATCGTCGGCGCATTCTTCTCCATTCCCGGCTTGTTGCTCGGCCCGTTGACCGGCGCGGCCATCGGCGAATTTATTGCACGCAAAGACACTTGGCAAGCAGGCAAAGTCGGTATCGGTACGTTTATCGGCTTCATCATCGGTACCGTAGCCAAAATCGGCTGTGCATTGACCATTGCGCTAACCATCCTGTTTGTTTGGTTAGCCTCATTCTTCTAAACAAAAAACATTAAAGGCCGTCTGAATTTCAAGCATTCAGACGGCCTTTTTATTTCATGATTTATTTGCCACAGCAGGCTTTATACTTTTTACCGCTGCCACATGGGCAAGGATCGTTGCGACCCACTTTTTCGCCTTCACGGCGTACGGTTTGCGGCTTATTGATGATGGCCTGCCAGTACCAGTAAATATCAAGCAGGACATGCGGTAAATCAGATTCCAGCTGGGTCAGCTCTTTTTCATTCAGATGCAAGATAACTTCGCCGTTTTCTTCATCGTCATAGATACCGCCCAAAGCCATAATCGGATAGAACAAATCTTCAAACTCTTCCTGATCGACTGCTTCAAACCAATCGGTAGGCACAATATCCAGTGCGTAAAGGTAGGCGTTACACCAAGTGTAAAAATCCGGATTGCCGGCTTCATCTTCATAAAACCACAAATCAGGCAGAATTTTCTCGTTGAGTTTCATGCGCATATCGGCGGCCATGGCCATGACCAAACGTTCGATTTCAGTGCGCTCTTTGGCATCAAACAAAGATTCCTCACCCAAAATCTCAGGCAGCCAGTTGGTTGGATTCAAAGCATCTGGGCCACTCAATAAAGCCATCATAAAACCTTGAACCTCATCACAACGCATGGTGTTGTGGGCTTCGGATTTGGCATCCAGCAATTCCATCAATCGGCTGCGTGCCGCTTCATCAAAAGTCAGTATTTGCATTTTTGTTCCTTAAAGTAAAATCGTATTATTGTTTTCAGACGGCCTCGGTATGGATACGCTGCCGCATTTGTTCAAACAGACAAACCGTCGCCGCCATCGCGACATTCAAGGATTCGGTTTGCCCCAACATGGGGATTTTGACACAGGCATCGGCCTTCTCTTTTACCGTTTCACTCACACCGCTACCTTCGTTGCCAAACACCCAAGCACAAGATTGACTGAGGTCCATTTCATACAAACCGATATTGCGACCGCCCAAGGCAGTTGCCCAAATTTGATGCTGATACGTTTCCATCCAAGCGGATAATTCCACTCGACTGAAAATCGACAGCAGAAAATGCGCACCCATCCCCGCTCGCAACACTTTGGGCGACCAGATATCCACGGAATCATTGCCGCACACGATTTGCCTGACTCCGGCCGCTGCCGCGCTGCGCAAAATCGTCCCTGCATTGCCTGGGTCTTGTACCCGCTCCAATACCACGCAATCGCCGTCTGAAGGCAAGCCTGCCTGCTGCGGAATATCAATCCAAGTCATCACATCATCGGCATCGGTCAGACTGGTGATTTTAGACAGTGCTTCGTTACCGACCCAAGTAATCAATCCCTCGTCCAACTGCGCTGCAATTTCTTGAATTTCAGGATGCTGCTGTTTCTTTTCAGGCAGATAAACCTGTTTGGGCGTACCGCCGCTTTGCAAATAAGTTTGCAGCAGATGTACGCCTTCCAATACGGTTTCACCACTTTCGTGCCTTGCTTTGGCCTGCGTCAGCAGACGGAATAAATGTTTGAGCTGTTCGTTTTGAGCAGAAGTAATCAGTTTCATGGAGCGCATTATAACTGTTTTGACTTCGTTGAAGCTATGCTTTCAGACGGCCTGACGGTTTTACTTCGGAAATAAAAAACCCTTGCAATGAAGCAAGGGTTTTACATGATTTCATTTTTTACTGTACAACAGTCTGTTGATCATTTTGCTGCTCGGTGCGAACAGTCGGACGATTTTCAAGTTTGCCGTCTTTTGCCGCATTCGGCATAACAGTCTCGCCAGGTTCGGAAGCTGCTTTTTCAACAGGCGTACCGCTTACCGGAATGATATTTTGGGCAGGCTGAACATTAGACTTCTCTGCAACTGGCATAGACTCACGAGAAGTTTGCGGTGTAAATTGCCATACTGCAACAGCAATCGCACACACGCTGGCTGCGGCCGCGAAGAATTTGAAGAAGCCGCTATTGGCCGCTTCACGCTGAGCATATTTTTCCTGTTTGCCTTCAGCTTGAGGCACTGTAAATGCTTTGCTTTGCATGGTTTCACCAGCAACACTCGCCGCCGCACCCTGACGGATACAGTCGCCGATAATGTGGTACTCATGCCAAGCGCGCAAGGCCTCCTCGTCTGCCAATACAGCATCCAGCATTTCATCAGTCAATGCTTCACCGTCCATCAATGCAGACACATACTCCAATGCTTTATTTGTTTTGTCGTTCATTTTTATCACCACCTTTGATCTTCAGAAGTATCCAACAGCGGCCGCAAATCTTTTGCAATCAGTTCACGCGCTCTGAAAATACGCGAACGTACAGTACCTATCGGACAATCCACTACCCGAGCTATTTCTTCATAAGACAAGCCATCCATTTCCCTAAGCGTAATGGCTTGACGCATATCGTCTGGCAGTTGCGCAATGCTTGCTTCGACGGTCTGCAAGATTTCCCGATTCATCATTTCAGCTTCCGGCGTATGGTAATCCGCAATCTGATCGGTTAAATCAAGAACATCTCCCTCCTCATTGGCTGCTTCCGAACTGACAAAAAACTGGCGACCCGAAGTAGTCAGAAAATTCTTTGCCGTATTGATACCGATACGGTACAGCCATGTATAAAATGCACTCTCACCTCGAAAATTAACCAGCGCACGATAAGCCCTAATCATTGCCTCTTGGGTTACATCGTGCACTTCATGCTCATCCTGAATAAAACGGGAAATCAGTCTGTTTAGCCGACGCTGATACTTGGACATCAGCATCTCGAATGCCTTATGGTCACCTTTCTGCGCGCGCTCCACCAAAACTTGATCTATTTGGCGATCGTTCATACCCAACCTTTAATCGTTTTACTGCTTTAAACCAAAAAAATAGTAAAGCGTGCTGTGCACAATAAAGACAGCATCGCTTTGAAATAGTTCCACAAGATTACATTTAATCGCAAAAGTTTATTCGTGCAGATGCTCTAATATAAGCTGTATTGCTTATTATATATACACTTAGCACAAGTAGTTAAATTACTAATACTTACTAAATTTAAAGTTATTCCCTTTACTTTTCTGCTATATATTTAGCTAACTTTTCATGAACAGGCAGATAGCCTTCCCCTATTTGAACATCGCTTCCCACCCGAAGATTAACAACAGCAAGGCACTTGTTGCCCATACTTAAGATAATCGGCCAATATTTACGGACGAGTGGCACAATATGACACTCTTGCAATAGTTTTTCGACTGATTTTTCCCTCTGCCCCGACTGAATCACATCACTCTTGACCACATTTCGGAGTACCACCTGCTTCTCCAGCTCCTCTTCTGACAAACCTCCCTTAAACGGTAATAAAACAAAACCATTTTCCAGTAAAATATCTTTCAGACGGCCTCGAACTTCGCTGCCATTACACCAAGGCAGTTTTTGAAACTCACTTTCTTGACAAACAAACAGCTTGTCCCGATATGCGACTAGTTCCCCGTCTGGCAAATTCAACTGCGCCTGATCTGCGGTTTCCAATACTTGGGCAAAATCGGCAATACTGTAATAAGACGGCAATGATTCCGTTTGCTTTCGCAAAAAATACCAAAGCAGCCGACGACGCAAAAGCGGCGTACATTGCCGCCACAGGCTGATGCTGAATATTCCGTTTGGGCTGATGCGCTGGTATTCAGACTCAATCAATTCATCTAAAAGCTGCAAATCTTCCTGCAATAATCGAACATTGGCACAAATTTGCTGCTCAAAATTCGGAATACGCTTCTGCCATTGCGGCAAAGCCTGATTTCTCATCCAATTGCGTAAATAGCCTGAGTCTTCATTACTCTCGTCTTCGACAAAATACAGCCCCCATTGTTGCGCATACTCAGCCAATTCCTGACGAGGAAATGCCAAAAGTGGCCGCCAGATTTGAATCTCTTCATTTAAATCACGCCATACCGGCATGGCCGCCATACCGCGCAATCCGCCCCCGCGCACAGCCGACAACATAAATGTTTCAATTTGATCATTGCGGTGATGGGCCAAAACAATGATTTTCTTCAGGCCGTCTGAAAATGCCTGATATCGGGCAGCCCTGGCCGCCGCTTCCAAACCTTTTCCTTGTTTTTCCACATTGACACGGCACACCCGCAAGGCAACATTCAGACACTGACAATAATCCTGACAAAATTTAGCCCAGCTGTCGGCATTGGTACTTAAACCATGATGAACATGGACGGCACGCAAATCAAAATGGCGAAATTCACGCATCCGATGCAAAAGATGCAGCAGGACGACAGAATCCAATCCGCCACTCAAGCCAACTTCAACAACAGTATGGCTCGGCAAATCAGGAAAAGCTGTTTGAAAACTTTTAAATAGGGAATCAGGGGATACTTGTGACATTTCAGACGGCCTGAAATTGTGAATGACTCAAAAATAGAACACAAAAAAAGCAAGCAGCTGCGGCATCTGCTTGCTTTTTCAACAATCAAACTTATTTATCGGTAAATTTACCGTAAGCCATGATGCGGTCGAAACGGCGAGAAAGCAAGTCAGGCATAGTCATGCTTTGCGCTTCGCTTAATTGCTGTTCCAAAACGGTTTTAACGTTTTTCATCGTGGTTTCAAAATCACGGTGTGCGCCGCCCAAAGGCTCATCAATTACTTTATCGATGACATCCAATTCTTGTAGGCGTTTGGCGGTAATACCCAATGCTTGCGCGGCATCTGCTGCTTTTTCAGCAGTTTTCCAAAGAATAGAGGCACAACCTTCGGGAGAAATCACCGAATAAGTCGAGTATTGCAGCATATTGACGTAGTCGCCGACAGCCACTGCCAACGCGCCACCTGAACCGCCTTCGCCAATGATGGTGCACAATACCGGCACATGCAGGCGGGTCAGTTCGTACAAATTACGGCCAATGGCTTCAGACTGACCGCGTTCTTCCGCGCCGATGCCCGGATACGCGCCCGGGGTATCGACAAAGGTCATGACCGGAATATTGAATTTTTCGGCAGTCTTCATCAAGCGCAGTGCTTTACGGTAACCCTCAGGACGCGGCATACCGAAATTACGGCGGATTTTTTCTTTGGTATCACGGCCTTTCTGATGACCGATAACCATCACGCTTTGGCCGTTGAAACGCGCCAAACCGCCGACAATGGCATGATCGTCAGAATAATGGCGGTCGCCGTGCAGCTCTTCAAAATCGGTAAAAATACCGTTGATGTAGTCCAAAGTATAAGGACGTTGCGGATGGCGGGACACTTGTGAAATTTGAGCCGGAGTCAGCTTGCTGAAAATCGACTTGGTCAACTCTCTGCTTTTCTTTTTCAGTCTGGCAATCTCGTCGGAAATATCGACGGCAGATTCGTCTTGTACGAATCGCAACTCGTCGATTTTATTGGTTAATTCGGCGATGGGTTGTTCGAAGTCCAAAAAAACGGGTTTCATAAAACAAAGCTCTCGGTAACGGTTGCTGACATGATACGCTAATCAGACGTATTTGACAGCATTTCTCAAAGGGAAACTGCCATCTTTTGCAATAAAAAATCTTTCAGACGGCCTTTAACAAAGAAATAGTATAGCTGCACTAAACGCATGAAGTGCCGTATCTTATGATAAACTTCAATTCAGTTCAATCATTTCAAACAGGCTATGAAAAACGATCATGACAATTCGTCCATGCGCTTGGACAAATGGCTGTGGGCCGCGCGCTTTTTCAAGACCCGCGCGCTGGCACAAAAACATATTGAGCTGGGCAGGGTTTTGGTAAACGGCTCAAAAGTGAAAAACAGCAAAAATATTTCTGCCGGCGACACCATCGACATGACTTTGAACTCCCTACCCTACAAATTCAAAGTTGCCGCACTCAATCATCAACGCCGCCCGGCACCGGAAGCACGTTTACTCTACGAAGAAGACATGAAAACGGCTGCCGAACGCGAGGCTCAAAAACAACTCGACCAAGCCAGCCGCATCAGTGCCGCTTATCCGGACGGACGCCCAACCAAACGCGACCGCCGCCAGCTTGACCGTATGAAGCGCGATAGCTGGTAAAGCGTTTCTTCCATTGTTTCAGACGGCCCTATATCCATGCCGTCTGAAAACCAAAAACAGGCAGGACACCCTGCCTGTTTTTATTTGTGATGATTAAAACTTATATTCTAACTGACCACGAATAACGTTTACGTCCTGCTTATCCATGCCGACGGTAGGCGTAACCTGTTTGCCGGCCAAATAGAAGCCTTTGAGTTTCCAGTTTTTCCAAGGAATATAAGTCGCACCGATTTGCACGCCTTGGACATTTTTGCTGTAATCCTCAACAGAAGAGACACCGGACAACGAACCGACACGGCGGTAGTTCAAGAATACATCGTAAGAATTGCGGACATTCCAGTCGGCCAATTTATAGCGTACTTCAGTGAACACACCGTCATTTTTGATTTTTTGTCCGGCATCATTATAGGCTTTTATATTGGACTTGCTGACTGCGGCCATCCAATGCCAATCGTCATTAAACTTGATGTCCGTACCGATTTCTCCGAAGACCGCATTTTTCTTCGCACCGCGTACATTGATGTCTTTCATGTAGCTGACGGTTGCGCCGACGTTGATATTCTCATTCACAGGCAACATGCTTTGAACCGCGGCAAAATGTCTGCGGCGGCCGCCAATGCCCCATACGTTGTCGTTCAGACTGCCGGTACGGCGGCCTGCATAAATTTTGGTAGGCAGGGTTTTATTGTCGAAGAAGATTTCGCCGCCGGTTACTTCGGCATCCCATACGCGGCCGTATGAAGAGAACGCGCCAAATTTACCGACACGCGCTTTAATGTTGTTGTACAAAGTACCTTCGGCATACAGTTTATTGACCGGCACATCATGATTGCCGTTGAACTTACCAGTTTCCAAATCGATATTCGGCTCGATTTGCGCCACCAATTTCCAATCTTTATACAGTTTTGCGCGTAACCAAAACTCCGCATTGAAATTGGCATTGGTATCTTCAGGCGTAGGATTGATGCTGCTGTTGTTGGCATTGATGTCTTTGGTATCTGCACGTACGCGCAAGCCACCATTCACAGTCAACAAATCATTGAAAATGCTGATTTTATCGTCATCTTTGCGAATGATACTGCCGGAATTGACGTAATCATTAGTAGTGGTCAAAGCCGCCGCATCACGTCCGCCATCAGCATTTTCTGCCAAAGAATAAGAGGATGAAGCCAATAAAATACAGGTTGCAATCAGTTTGGTTTGAAATTTCATGCCGACTCTCCAAAAGAAGGTATTGAAAGTGAAGTATTCGATAAAGCGTACAACGTTATGAATTTTGTATAAATTATTCATTTTATTTACTAATTATTTTTATCGTATGTAAATTAGTGTAATCAGTCAAGCAGATTTAAACGCTTTATCCTCTTTCAGACAGCCTCTTGATTCAGGTCAAACGGAAGCCTGCTCATCAGGCGGTTCAAACTGCCATTTCAAGGCATCGGCCAATGCCGTCCTGCGTTTTTGATGGCATCCCACAGCCTGACATAATTCCTCCGCATTTCCCCAAAACACAAATCGTTCACGTGCACGGGTAATGGCTGTGTAAAGCAGAGCCTTATCCAAACCGCGGGCTTCCTCTTCGCTTTCCGTCGTTGCAGGCACTGACGGAGGCAACAGCCATACTTCCCGATATTCCGAACCTTGGCTCTTATGCACCGTCATGGCAAAAGCCGATTCAAAATCGGGCAAACGGCTGATGGCAATTTTTTTGAATCCATCTTTCTCAGGAAAATATGCAGACAAGCCATTCAACGATTCTTTATCCGGCATAATCAGCCCGATGTCGCCATTAAACACTTCCAGCATGTAATCATTGTGCGTAATCATGATGATTTGTCCGGCAAACCAAGGCATTTCGCCCGAAACCTTGCCTTGTCGTTGCAGGTATTCTTGATAAGCCTGATTCAAATCATCCGCATCCTGCCGCCAAGCCGCCAATACCACCACATCGGCAGCATGACCATAGGCGAGTGCAACATTATTCTCTGCCACGGCCTGCCAATAATCCTGTTGCTTTTGATACAGCAAGGCAACCTGCTCTTTCAGACGGCCTGATTTCATTTCCAATTCTTTGGGGAACTTGTCAAACTGTTCGACCGCAGTTTGCTTTTCCCCGGACACCACCGCCCTTGCCAAACAACCAATACCGCTGTCTGCACCAAAACGGTGGCTGAACGTCAATTTGGCATTGTTTTGCGATAAAGCCTGTGGCTGCCCTTTAATCTCAAAGCCATGATTAGGCAGGTACACTTCCAACTTTTCAGCGGTTTCTTTATCCAAAGCCGTCGGACGCGATAATGCCGCCAACACGGCTCCCAAGCCAACCGACGGCAACTGGTTTTCATCGCCAAGCAACACCAGACGACAGCCGGTCGGCACGGCGCGCAATAAATCCAACACCAGCGGCAAATCCAACATTGAAGCCTCATCCACCACCAAAACATCCAAAGCAAGCGGATGTTCATGATTGAACGCAGGGCGCATTTGCGGAGGACGCAGTTTCAACAAACGATGAACAGTCTGCCCTTCCAAATTTTCCAAATGCGCTTTGATACTTGGAGACAAATCAAAACCATCCAAAGCACGCTGCAAAGCCCGTGCCATATGCGCAGCCGCTTTGCCTGTCGGCGCCGCCAACGCGATACGGGGCAGCTTCGTACTGTTATTACAAATCAGACCCAAAAGCTTTGCTACGGTCGTCGTCTTCCCCGTACCCGGCCCGCCGGTAATCAGCATAAAGTTTTGCAGCAAAGCCAAAGCCGCAGCATCCCGTTGCTCTTTACTGTCTTTAGTATCAAACCAATCGCTCAGACTTTTTGAAGCCGCCATAAAATTCACTTCTTTCGCCTCTGCACTGGCCAGCCGTTTGATTTCAACAGCCAAATCATGCTCCAACTGCCACATCCGCCCCAAAAACAATTTCCGGCCTTGCAGGATAAGCGGTTTGTCCACATTGCCGACCAAATTCGGCAAGTTACTTAAGGCATCAACATCCGCTTTATCCAAGTAAATAAACGAATGCCCGTTTTGCAAGGCTGCAAACAGTCGAACCACATAAGGCTCAATAACGGATGCACCCTGTACTTCGTGACGGCGGAAAAACGCTATGGCCACATCTGCGGCAGAGGAAAGGATAGAGTCGGTCGGATTCATGGCTCAGGATTGATTGATACGGAAAAAAGAAAGGCCGTCTGAAAAACAGCGTTTCCATAAATGAAAACCTATTTTTCAGACGGCCTCTATTATACCTTTCAAAGCATAAAATATTTGCCTGAAATAATAACCTTATTGCAGCACTTGCAGGCTGCCGTCTTTCATGGTCATTACCCGGTCGAAACGCTCAGCCAGCTCGTCATCATGGGTCACCACAATCAGGCTGGTGTTTAATTCGCGTTTCAAATCCAGCATCATGTCCAACACATTTTGCGCATTTTTACGGTCAAGGTTCCCCGTCGGTTCATCTGCCAATAAGCACTTCGGCTCATTAACCAAAGCACGGGCAATCGCCGCACGCTGACGCTCACCGCCGGAAAGTTCGCTTGGACGGTGCAGCATACGCTTATCCAAGCCAACCTTTTTCAGCATCTTAACAGCCTTCTCCTCAGCCATCACTTTGGGCATTTTGCCGATTAAAAGCGGCATCATGACATTTTCCAAAGCAGAAAACTCAGGCAATAGATGGTGGAACTGATACACAAAGCCTAAATAACGGTTGCGCAATTCGCCCAACTGTTTTTGGCTCAAACCGCCCAAATCCTGATCCATCAGTATCACCTTGCCTTCAGACGGCATATCCAAACCACCAAGAAGGTGTAGCAATGTGGATTTACCGCTGCCTGACGAACCGATGATACTCACGCTTTCCGCTTCGGCAACTTCAAAATCTAAATGATTCAACACTTGTACATTCAATGCGCCGTCATTATAGCTTTTGCCAACGCCAGTACATTTCAAAATTGTCTTACTCATAACGCAAAGCCTCCGCAGGTTGGGTTTTTGCTGCACGCCAGCTCGGATACAGTGTGGCAATAAATGCCAAACCAAGCGAAATGCAGGCAATAACGGCAACATCCTTCAAGTTCACATCACTAGGCAGGTAATCGATGAAATAAACCTGTGAATTAATCAAATGCACGCCAAACAGGTCTTCAAAAAACGCGACAATCTTGCCGACATTCCAACCCAGCAATACACCGCATACCACGCCTACAAGCGTACCGAAGAATCCCGCAAATGCGCCCTGCACCAAGAAAATCTTCATGACGCCACCCGGAGACAAACCCAACGTGCGCAGAATCGCAATATCGGCTTGTTTTTCCGTTACTGCCATTACCAAAGACGAGACGAGGTTAAACGTAGCAACTGCGATAATCAGCGTCAAAATGATGAACATCATGCGTTTTTCCAACTCAACGGCTTCAAAATAGCTGCGGTTATTAAACGTCCAGTCACGCACCCATACTTCATCTTTTTTAGCATCTGGAATCAACTTAGCTGTAAAAGACGGCGCATTTTGCGGATCAGCCAATCGCAAACGTAGCGCCCCGAAATTTTCATCCAATCGATACAACACTCGTGCATCTTGAATGTGTATCAATGCTGAAGTTTTATCAGCTTCATAAACACCGGTTTTCACTATACCGACTACATTAAACTGCTTTAATCGTGGTACCACCCCAGCAGGAGTAACATTACCATCCGGCGTAATTACCGTAACCTTTCCGCCAACTTCTGCACCCAACTCCTGAGCTAAAACTTGCCCTAAAATAATATTAAACTCACCTGGCTTCAAATCATCAAAGCTGCCAGTAGGCATGTTCTTGCCGTAATCAACGACATTCTTTTCTTCAGTCGGCAAAATACCGCTTATCTGCGCACCACGTACTTCACCGGAATTGGCAAGCAATGCCTGATCGGAAACCAAAGGAGCACTGGCCAATACTTCTTTTTTGCCTTTTACAAATTCGCGCAAACTCTGCCAACCCGGCGCACTGCCGACATCATAATAGCCAATTTCCGCATGAGGTGCGACGTTCAACAATTGACCTCGTATATCTTTCTGAAATCCATTCATCACCGATAACACCACAATCAGCGCCGTTACACCCAAGGCGATACCGGCGATTGAAATCATGGTAATAAATGACATAAAGCCATTGCGTTTTTTCGCACGCAGATAGCGCAGGCCTATCCAAGTTTCTAAAGAAGCCATTCAAAAATGCCTCATTCGTTTGTCAAAAAAGGCTTATTGTACCGTAAAACCGACAGGTCGTCCGATTGCCCGACTGATGTAGCATTCAGGGATAAAGTGTATGTAAAACCATGTATCTTCCCGTAAATTCCGTCGAAAAACTTGCACAATCTGCCAATCGCCCTTATTCTGAAGCTGTGACACACTTTGTCACCATCAAAAAGGAAATACACTAATGAACAGCAAAAAATTCTTGGCCCTCGTATCCGTAGCTGTAGGTTTGTCATTCAGCTTCAATGCATATGCCGCCAAAGAAATCAAAATCAGTTCAAACAATACCGCTTACTCCGACGCCGATGTTCAAAAACTGGCAGCCACTGCTGTCGGCATGGGCGTAAAAGAACCTGTCAGCCTCAACAGCGGAAACGGTGTTGTTACC
The DNA here is from genome assembly GCF_051958295.1 of Neisseria sp. P0014.S002. NCBI lineage: Bacteria > Pseudomonadati > Pseudomonadota > Betaproteobacteria > Neisseriales > Neisseriaceae > Neisseria > Neisseria sp. P0014.S002. The sequence continues at coordinate 73,725 of NZ_JBQCVO010000004.1, forward strand.
GTGTCCGGCAGCAGCGCAACCAAATGCGCATTCAAAGTCGGCAACGGCGATACGCCTCAAATTCAAGGCGTCAGCTGCAAATAATCTGATTTAATCAATGAAAAGGCCGTCTGAAAGACTTTCAGACGGCCTTTTTGTATTGGCATTTAAGATTGGATATTTCTTCTATCGTAAACAGCCTGAGCCAAAGTACCGGCATCCACATATTCCATCTCGCCGCCCAAAGGGATTCCCCTTGCCAATCGGCTGACTTTATAAGGAAGATTTTTAAACAATTCCGCCAATACATACGCTGTCGCGTCGCCTTCAGCTGTGAAGTTGGTTGCAATGATAATTTCCTCAATATCACTCGCCTGCAAACGGGCAACCAGTTTATCTAACGCTACTGCCGAAATATCCATGCCCTGCGCCGGACTGACTTGCCCCATCAAAACAAAATACAGGCCATCATGGCAATTAGCCGCCTCCATACTGGAAACATCCGCCGGCATATGCACAATCATCAAGCGGCTTTTCTCGCGTTTTTCGTCCGCACAAATTTCACACAAATCGCCTTCGCAAAATGTATTACACATCCGACAATGCTGCACCTGTCTCAAGGCAAACTGCAAAGCATCCACCAACTCCTGAGCTTCTTCGCGTTTATACTGTAAAAGCTGGTAAGCCATACGTTGAGCGGATTTCGGGCCGACATTGGGCAGGATTTTTAATGCATTAATCAAGCGGACAAAGGCATCAGGATTTTTACTCATGATTTCAGACGGCCTTTAAAAAGATAGCTAAAAATAAGAAAACAGCCGGAATTCATCCGGCTGCCCTACTCAAATACTCTGCTTATTCGGCAGCATTATTAACTTGCTGTGCGCCTTGCGTACGATCGATTTTCTTACCCAAATACTGGAGTAAATTATCGAACACATTGGCAGAAAGCTGCTGAACCAAAGCCTGTTTGGCAGCCGGAATCTGTGAGTCGGCATTTTCAGGAGCAGAAACACTCTGAACTTCCATAATCACCGGTGCAGGCATACCTTCCAACAATGCATACGCAGGTTTACCGTCGACAGGGCGCGCTTTCAACAAAGCCGCATAAGCCTCCGGAGACATGGTTCTACGTGCATCTTGCGCGCTCAATTGCGAAACAGGCGACCATTGAACGTCGGCAGCTTTACCGGCTTTCAACGCAGCCAAAGTTTCTTGGGCTTTCTTCTCTGCCAGTTTGGCGGCTTCAGAGCGCAGATATGCTGCGCGGACAGTGTCTTTAACTTCTGCAAATGGTGCAATTTTCTCTTCGCGCACTTCTTTCGCACGAATGACCCAAACGGTTTCGTTATTGATGGCAATGACTTCAGAATTGTGTTTTTTCTTCAGTACATCGTCGCTAAACGCAGCATTAATCAACGTTTCAGGCAAACCGGCTTCTTTCGCACCCGCTTTGGTTACCCATTCATCCAGGTTTTCCACTTTCAAGCCTGAATTGGCGGCTGCTTTTGCCAAAGAAGATGGATCATTGAAGACATCTTCACCCAATTTTTCTTTGGCCGCGTTAAAGGCAGAAGCTGCTTTTTTCAATTTCAAGGCTGCTTCGATACGTGCTTTGGCTTGTTCCAAAGTCGGCTCAGCTTCGACATTCAAAACTTTGATGACGTGATAACCCAAAGACGATTTAACAGTATCGCTGACTTCGCCTTTGCCCAATGCAAATGCCGCTTTATCGAATTCAGGTCCAAAGCCGCTGCCGCCGCTTTTGCTTAGGTAGCCCAAATTACCGCCTTTGTTGCTGCTGGACAAATCTTTGGAGTACTTGGCCGCCAGCTCGGCAAAAGCATCTGGGTGCGCTTTGAGCTCTGCAGCCATTTTATCTACTTCGGCTTTAATTTCCGCATTGCTTGCTTCATCTCCGTTAGGTATAACAGGAATGAAAATATGCGCAATTTCGGCTCTTGGCGACAAATCTACGCTTTTGCTATCGTAAGCTTTTTGTACTTCTTCCGCACTGACGGTTTGCTTGTCAGCCAAATCTTTGATGTTCAAAGCCACATATTCCAGTTTAACGGCTTGAGGAATCAAGTAATCTTTCTTATGCGCTTCATAATACTTTTGCAAAGCCGCATCATCTACTTTTACTTGTGCCGCAAATGCTTCAGGGCTGAATGTAAATGAACGGATGGTACGGGTGGCTTGGGTCAGGTTAATCAACTGACGCGCTTGCGCATCGCTGACCAACGCACCGTTTTGCACCAAATTCAACAGATTTTGCAACTGAAACTGTTCGCGGATATCTTCAACAAACTGATCCTCTGTCATTTTGCGCTGATCCAAATACTTCTTGAGCAAATCCTGACTGAATTTGCCGGAAGCATCATGGAAATTCGGATCATCCACGATAACTTGCTTGATTTGCTCCTGAGACACAGCAATGCCCATCAGCTTGGCACCCTGCTTCAGGTAAGCACGTTGCAATAAAGATTGGAATATAGCATCACGCGAAGGTGCATTATTGCCGGCAGCCTGCTCATTTTGTATCGCAATCTGTAAAGCATGCTCGCTGACCTTCTCATCCCCGACTTTGACAATGTAATCAGAACCCGGCGAAGACAAGTTATTGGCACCGAATCCGATAAAGGTCAGACCGATGATACCTAAAACAATCTGGGCGGGTGTTTTATATTTTTCAACAATATGGAACATATTTATCCGAAAGAAAAGTTTGGCGCGGCAGCCGGAAAATGCTGCCGCAAAAATCTTAAAATCCTGAAAACAGGCTCAAAGCGCGTATTGTAACGTATTTTTTCGAGGCTTGCTTTTTCAGACGGCCTAAAAACCTAAAAATGCCTTATCCGAAAATTTCCCGATACGCTTCTACTGAAAATCCGACATGAACCTGTCCTTCTTTGACCAATACAGGCCGCTTGATGATGCTGGGATTTTCCACCATCAAAGCAATCGCTCCTTCTTTTGTGGCGGCAGATTCTTGCGCATCTTTATCCAATTTGCGCCAAGTCGTGCCTCTTTTATTGAGCAAAATTTCCAAAGCTACCTGCTCCAACCAGCCATCAATTAATTCAGCAGTCGGGGCATTTTTCTTAAAATCTACAAACTCAAACTCGATGCCGTTTTCTGCCAACCAACTGCGCGCTTTTTTAACAGTATCGCAATTGGGAATACCGTATAGTTTTATCATCTTATTTATCCTTGGTGTTATTCATAAAATCACAAATTCAGGCCGTCTGAAACTTTTCAGACGGCCTGAATTGAATGCAGCTTATTTCTTAGCAGCTTTCTTCACTTTAATCTTCACACTTTTGCCTTGAGCATTATTTTTACCTCCGGCTTTGACGGAAGCTGTTTTCACCTGCGCTTTTTTCTTGCTTGCAGCTTTAGGTTTGCTTGGCTTAGTGGGCTTAGGAGCAGGTTTACTTTTCACCTTGCTCTTCTTTGCCTTCACAGGAGCAGCCAACGCTTCATCGATTTCTTTAGCCGAAAGTTTACGCTTACGCTTTTCGACAGGTTTGTCAGCAGCTGTCGGCTTACTCACAGGTTTCGCTTTTCTACTGCCACGTTTCTTACCGACTGAACCGCCGCTGACTAAGGTCAAATCAATCTTGCTGGTATCCAAATCGGCACGCGCGACTTTTACAGTGACCGTATCACCCATGTTGAAACGGACACCGCTGCGTTCGCCCTCAATCGCCATAATTTCAGGACGGAAGTTGAAATAATCCTCTCCCAAATCACTGATATGTACCAAGCCGTCGATATGAATATCGTCCAACGTCACAAAAATACCGAAGCTGGTCATGCCCGAAATCTTGCCACTGAAGACTTCGCCGACTTTGTCGCGCATATAATAAGTTTTCAGCCAGTTTTCCACATCGCGGCTGGCATCATCGGCTCGGCGCTCGCAGAAAGAGGTATGCACGCCCAAAGCCTGCCAGGTTTTAGTGGGCTGGTAAGTTTGTCCGTTCAACACAGCCTTAATGGCACGATGTACCGTCAAATCGGGATAACGACGGATAGGCGAAGTAAAGTGTGCATATGCGCTATAAGCCAGACCAAAGTGGCCGTCGCAATGCGGCTCATAAACCGCCTGCTGCATAGAACGCAACATCATCACTTGCAACAACTCCGCATCCGGACGGTTTTTAAATTGCTCGGCAAGCACAGCATAGTCTTTCGGCGTCGGATTATCGCCGCCACCCAAACTCAGCCCCAGCAAACCAAGCTGCTCGCGTAAAGTAGCCAGTTTTTCAGGAGTCGGGCCCAAGTGATTGCGGAATAAAGCCGTATGTTTGTTCTTCAGCAAAAATTCTGCTGCGCAAACATTCGCCGCCAACATACATTCTTCAATCAGCTTGTGCGCATCATTGCGGACAACGGGAACGATCTTGTCGATTTTACCGTTGTCATCGAAAATCATCTGAGTCTCAACGCTCTCAAACTCAACCGCGCCACGCTCAAAACGTTTTTTCTGCAAGATTTTAAATAACTGATACAGAGTATCAATTTGCTGTTTAAACGGATGATCCTGGCCGTCTGAAATCCAATCCCAAACTTGATTGTAAGTCAGTCGCGCATGCGAACGCATTACTGCCGGATAGAAACGGTATTCCTTGATATTGCCGGCATAGGTAATCACCATATCGCACACCATACACAGGCGTTCAACATCAGGATTGAGCGAGCAGATACCGTTGGACAACTTCTCCGGCAACATCGGAATCACACGGCGTGGGAAATACACGCTGGTACTGCGTTCCTGAGCATCCATATCGATTCCGTCATCAGGACGGACATAATGGCTGACATCGGCAATCGCCACCACCAAACGGTAATTGCGACCGACTTTTTCAGCAAAAACTGCATCGTCAAAGTCCCGCGCAGTTTCACCGTCAATGGTTACCAAAGACAAATCGCGTAAGTCCACGCGCCCTTTCAAGTCGGTTTTACGCACATGATCAGGAATTTTCTTCGTAGCTTTGACGCATGCCTCGCTGAATTGATGAGGCAAATGGTGCTTGCGTACAGCAATTTCGATTTCCATACCGCTGTCGGCATAATCGCCCAACACTTCAATCAGCTTAGCCACAGCAGGACGATGCGCTTCAGGATACGTCTCAATTTCAGCCACAATCACTTGGCCGGATTGCGGTTTAAAGTGCGCCACGCTTTCAGGCTCTAACACGATACTTTGGCTCAAACGCTTGTCTTCCGCTTCCAAAATGGCCACGCCGCGATCCATATAAAAACGGCCGACCACTTTAGACTGCGCACGTTCCACTACATCCAAAACCGTACCTTCACGACGGCCTCTGCGATCGATACCGGCAGGACGAACGGTAACAATATCCCCGTGCATCACGCCGCGCATCTGACGCTCATACAAAACAAAATCGCCCTCGCCTGTCGGCGTTAGCGGCACGGCAAAACCAAAGCCGTCTTTATGCGCTTCGACACGGCATTTAACCAATGCCAATTTTTCTGCCGCACACACCGCGCCACGTCGGTTGATCAACACCTGACCATCGCGCGCCATCGCTTTCAGACGGCGCTCGAAGAATTCATATTCATCTTCTGTAATCGACAATTCATGTGCCAAAGCTTCGATTTTTGTCGGCACACCTTTTTGTTCCAATAATTCAATGACCCATTCACGGCTGGGCAACGGATGAGCGTAACGTTGTTTCTCCCGCTCCAAATACGGGTCTTTTTCTCGTAAATTTAAAGATTTAGTATTTTTGTTCATTTTGATAGTTGACATTCTTTTTTTAAAATATATAATAGCTGCTTCTTCGCAGTTGAGGTAGTCAACTCTACCTCAAATTGAAGAATAAAGCAAAGCCCAGGTGGCGGAATTGGTAGACGCGCTAGCTTCAGGTGCTAGTGTCCTCACGGGCGTGGAAGTTCGAGTCTTCTCCTGGGCACCAAATAATTTGGTGCTTCTTTGCTTAAGAAAATTTAAATTGCCCAGGTGGCGGAATTGGTAGACGCGCTAGCTTCAGGTGCTAGTATCCTCACGGGTGTGGAAGTTCGAGTCTTCTCCTGGGCACCACTGATAAATAATTAGTCAAGTTTTCACATTATTCTGAATAACAACTCAGGATAATAGTCCACAGAGAGGTGGATGAGTGGTTTAAGTCGCACGCCTGGAAAGCGTGTATACGTGAATAGCGTATCGAGGGTTCGAATCCCTTCCTCTCTGCCAGATACTAAAGACACCAGCTAACGGTGTCTTTTTTTCATATCTGCCCTTCTTAAAACATCAAATATTACATCACACTTTTATTTTTAGTACCCTCCAATCAGAAACCTGCCACTCATTCTTATCGTATACCAAACCTTAATGATTAAAGGCCGTCTGAAAGTTTTCAGACGGCCTCTTTCTTAAAACCTACCAAATCCCAAACCATTGTTTATCAGACTGCTTTTTATTGCCGTTCTGCTGCTCGTGGTTCTGACGGCGAAATTGCCAAGGCGCTTGCGGATTGTCTTTTTTCCATAAGCCTTTACGCTTTTCCTTGGCTTGTTTTTGTGCGGCCGAATAGTCAGTGTAAGCAGTTTTACTTTGTTGTTTTTTGGCATAACTTTCATAATGCCATGCAGCACCATCCCGTATTTGCATCAAATTCAGATCAATCGTACCGACTGATACTTGGGCAACTTCGCGCTGGTAGCGGTCGGCTTCAAACACGCGGACTTTGGCTTTTTTATTCAATGCTGCATCAATCAGATTGTCTCGTGATTGCGTACCATAAGCCTGGTTGATTTCCGGTGCATCGATATAGGCCATGCGGATTTTGTGTTTCCTGCCATCGCTATCGATAATGTGCATGGTATCGCCATCATGGATTTTGATGATTTTTCCGTTGTATGTGTAGGATTGTCGCGATGACTTTTGTTTTTGTTCCGGTTTGGGTTTAGCTTCGGCTTTGGTGTCAGATGTGGCTTTGACGACATTTTCACCCAGCCATTCATTGACCTTTTCCAAACCGATATTATCGCCTTGTGCCAATGTTGCAGCAACGCTTACCCCTGTACGAATCAACTCGGTATCGCGTGAGCTATAGCCAAGCGCACCCAAAACGGATAAAACAACGGGCAACCATTTTATAATTTTACTGATTTGCATATTTTGCCAAATTGAAGGCCGTCTGAAAGACCTGATACACTTTCAGACGGCCTTTAAGATTGATTAATCTTCATTAATCCTGACAAGGCAGGATGACTTTTGCGCCTTCTGCCGTACCCAAAACCAATACGTCGGCGGCATCGCGGGCAAAAATACCGTTTTCGAGTACGCCGGTGATTTTATTGATTTCGTCTTCCATTTTCAGGGCTTGGTCGATATTGAGACCGTGAACATCAACGATTTGGTTACCATAGAAAGTAGTATAGCCGACACGCAACTCAGGCTGTCCGCCCATGGCAAGCAGTTTGCGCGACACCAGCGAACGGGCATTTTCAACCACTTCTACCGGCAATGGAAATTTGCCCAAACGGGAAACATATTTGCTTTCATCGGCGATACAAACAAATTTATCGGATGCGCTGGCCACGATTTTTTCGTTCAAATGCGCACCGCCGCCGCCTTTAATCATTTGCAGCGCGTGGTTGACTTCGTCTGCGCCGTCGACATAAACCGCCAAACCCATCACATCATTCAGTGAAACTTCTGGAATCTCGTATTTTGCCAAAAGCTCGCTGGATTTTTTAGAAGTAGACACGGCACCCTTGATTTTCTTACCGCTTTTCCCCAAAGCTTCGATAAAGAAGTTGATGGTAGAGCCGGTACCGATACCGATGTATTCGTTTTCAGGAACAAATTCCACCGCTTTTTCAACGGCAATACGTTTGAGTTCGTCTTGAGTTGCCATGTTGTCAGTCTTTCAGTTTGAATAATAAAGTAATTTTAAGCTCTTAGGCTTTAATCAGCAATACTGCCGCTTGTGCTTCAATGGCTTCCATGCGCCCCAGATAGCCAAGTTTTTCGTTGGTTTTACCCTTGATGTTCACGCAGTTTTCGTGCAAACCCAAATCTGCGGCAATATTTGCGCGCATTGCCGGAATGTGTGGCGCAAGTTTTGGCTTTTGCGCAATTACGGTCGTATCGACATTAATCACCTTCCAACCCAACTCCTGCACGCTTTGATAAGCCTCGCGCAACAGCACACGGCTGTCGGCATCTTTGAATTCGGCGGCAGTATCAGGAAAATGGCTGCCGATATCGCCCAAACCGGCCGCACCCAACAGGGCATCGGTAATCGCATGCAAAAGCGCATCGGCATCTGAATGACCCAGCAATCCTTTTTCAAACGGAATGTTGATACCGCCGAGTATCAAATCTCGGCCTTCGACCAACTGATGGACATCGTAGCCCTGTCCGACACGGATATTCATGTTTGTTTCCTTAAATAATGTGTTTTGATTGTTCAGACGGCCTTGAGTAACAATCTGACAATGTATTCGTCTTGCGGTAGCGTCAATTTCAAATTGCGCGTATCGCCCTGCACCAAGCGCGGTCGGATACCCAGTTTTTCAACCGCTGATGCTTCATCCGTAATCTCACTTAAATCATCAACCGATAAAGCACGGTGTAACAAAGCCGTCTGAAAAAGCTGCGGCGTTTGCGCCTGCCATAATCCTGCGCGCGCAACAGTTTCATCAATATGATGAGTGCCGTCTGAGCGCTTGAGCGTATCGGCCACCGGTATGGCCAAAATACCGCCTTCATCATTCTCACCCGCTTCATCAAGCAAACGCGTTAGCGCTTCAGCAGGCAGGCAACAGCGCGCGGCATCATGAACCAAAATATTGTCTTTCGCCTCAGCCAAACCTTGCTCCAATAAAGCGGACACACCATTGCGTACCGTTTCGGCACGACTTGCCCCTCCTACTCGAAAGACGCGTACTTTCTCAGACAAGGCCGTCTGAAAAACTGAATCTTCCGGCGAAAGAATAACGGCAATTAAATCTATACGGGAGTGTTGCTCAAAGATTTCTATGGTATGTTGCAATACGGTTTTACCATTGATTTCAACATATTGTTTGGGTTTTCCTGCACCAAATCGCGCACCGACACCGGCAGCAGGAATCAAAGCAATATTGCGGCGCATCATGCTGACGCTCCGGCATTGGCCTCATCAGAAGTTTCGGCCTTTCGCCATACACACGCTTCGCCTAAATCGTCCAAATATTTCTCATGTGCGGCCAGCTCGTCTGCATTGGCTTTGATGACTTTCAACTGCGACGTACGTTTGGTTTCAGCAATAACGGTTTGTTTGACTTCGCCCTCTTCTTCCGCTTCGCCGCCCATCAAGTCGAACTGCTGACGTGTCATGGCAAGATAGACTTCACCCAAAAGCTCGCAGTCGATTAATGCGCCATGTAAGACACGTTTGCTACGGTCAACGGAAAAGCGGTTACACAACGCATCCAAGCTTGCCTTTTGCCCCGGAAACATTTCACGCGCCATGGCCAGCGTGTCAGTCACTTTGCAACCAAGCTCTTCAATAGAAGGCAAACCCATGCGGCGGAATTCCATATTCAGAAAGCCGACGTCAAACTTGGCATTATGGATAATCAGCTCTGCACCACGGATAAAGTCGGCAATCTGTTTACCCACTTGGGCAAACGGCGGAGCATTCTTCGCTTCCAATACTTCAATCGTCAAACCATGCACCTTCGCCGCTTCCTCCGGCATATCGCGTTCGGGGTGGACATATAAATGAAGGTTGGAGTCGGTCATTTGGCGGTTGATCATTTCCAAGCCGGCAAATTCGACCAGACGGTCGCCGTTTTCAGGATAAAGGCCCGTGGTTTCCGTATCGAGGATAATCTGACGTTGGCTCATGGTTGGTGGTTTCTACAATTATCAAAACGTCCTGAATCATACTGAAGGCCGTCTGAAATGTATAGTCAGCAAAACTTTAGCTGCTTTTCAAATACCCTTTTAACGCTGGATTTGTTCAGACGGCCTTTATTATTTTTTCATCTATTGGCCAGCTATTACTCCAATTTTGAGTAGAAAACCCAATTTCTACAAAATTTTTTAAATTTAATTTCTTTAATAATGAATACCTTACTTATTATTTAAATAATAGGAACAATTATCATTTGCAAATTTAAAAAATCTCCGTATAATACAACCCATCGAAACGAAACAACCGCACCACAGAATGAAAGGAGAAGAAAATGCCCGAAAGTATTTTTAAGCAAGTCTCCCTTGACATTCTGAGACTGCACCAACAAGCCATCCGCTCTTTAATCGCCACCAAGTGTTGCGATGAGTGCGAAGTACACGACGCAGTATTCATTACTTTAGATGGCCGCTATTATGTTTGGCTTCCTTGCATGGGCAAATCGCCCCAATCAGAAACCGGCATCCTGCTGATTGAAGATGAAGACGGCAATACGCGCTTAAGCTGGGTGGCCGACACACGCGAAGTCAAGCAAAAAGACAGTCTGTACAACCGCGTTGTTTCTGCCCTGCAACGAAAAATGCAGCGCACGAAAAACAAGTTTATCCAGTCGGCAAACGCCCGATTGCTCGAACTCACGCCTCAGCAAGGCCGTCTGACGACAAACAGCGAAGATTTCTCGCTTTCACCACATGACTTGATGAAAGCACTTTATCCGGCAACACATCAAATAGGAGAATTTGCCCTGTAACAGTTTTTGGTAGTGGTTTGTGTTCCTTTTGCGCCCCTTAACATTTTAAAGGGGCGATTTTTTTGCCTCTGCTTTTCAGACGGCCTCAAAACCGGTTTTCCAGTACAATAAAGGCCGTCTGAACATTTCCTACTTTTCAACCATGCAACTGCTCAAATACATCCAAGCGCAAGGCCTCGGCAGCCGCAAGCAATGCCAGTGGCTGATAGACAATGACTGTATCGCCATCAACGGCGAAATTCATAATCGTGCCAAAGACGATATCGATCCGTCTCAAGTGCATACCCTGTCTGTTGACGGCGAAGAGATTGCCGCCGTACCCATGCCCTATTTCTACATTTTGCTTCATAAGCCTGCGGATTACGAGACTTCGCATAAACCCCAGCAATATCCGAGCATCTTCAGCCTTTTTCCCGACCACATGCGCAATATCGATATGCAGGCAGTCGGCCGCTTGGATGCAGACACAACCGGCATTATTCTGATTACCAACGACGGGCAATTTAACCACCGCGTTACTTCGCCCAAACACAAAGTTCCGAAGCTCTACCGCGTTACCTTGAAGCATCCTGCCGACGATACCCTTTGCGCTACGTTGAAAAACGGCGTCCTCCTGCATGACGATAATGAAACCGTCGCTGCCGCCGAAGCAGTGTTGGCCGACCCAAACACATTGATGATGACCATTACCGAGGGCAAATACCATCAGGTCAAGCGCATGGTCGCAGCCGCAGGCAACCGTGTCGAGCAGCTCCACCGTGAAAAATTCGGCGACTGGAATGTCGACGATTTGGCCGCCGGAGAATGGAAATTCATCCAAATCTAAAAAAATTCCAAAATTTTGAGATAATTTTTTAAACAAAATGGATTTTTAATTTCTTTAAAATCAACTATCTAAACCTTATTATTTTTATTTAACAGAATTTAACACTAGAAAGACTGAACTATTGTATAATTCGCCTGTCTGAGTAACACTTGCTTCGAGAGAAGTGAGTAAGTGAGTAAGACGTTTTCCCCGTAATGTGTTTGGCCATCTATACTTTCCCCTTAGTATAGATGGTTTTTTTTATCTAAAATTTGGCAACCAAGCGGACGTACTTTCAGACGGCCCTTCCTATCTAAAGAAGCCATCATTGCTAAACCCTATCTCCACTCATTAACTTGCCATTATTACTCCTTTTCTCTTTCTCGTCTCTTCTGCATCAATCTGTGCCGTTTCCATTTCAGACAAATCGTTTTATAGAAAGAAAATCTATCTGCGACTATCCAAGCTAAGGTTACAAGATGTTATTTAGACAGCCTTTAGATAAATACCATCTTTGTTGCCGACATACTTGAAAGCACACCTTGGTGCTATCCAATCTCCTCACAACAACCCTTTCCCATATCCCACTTTTCAGACGGCCTTTATCGTTACGGCTCTTTCAATCATTCATATCGTTCAGACGAATTCTCTGTTTGCAGGTTTCAATACCAAGCAAACCAGAGAAACCCACTAAAAATTCTTCATTACATGGTTTTTTTAACTAATTTTCTTTTCAGACTTTAGTCAAGATTCGTTAAATCTTTGCGGTAAAATGTTGTCTTTATTTTTATGCATCTGAGTATTTATGTCTTCCAATCAACCCCGTCAAACCTGGTCCAACCGTTTGACTTACATCCTTACCGTTGCCGGCGCGACTGTCGGCTTTGGCGCAACTTGGCGTTTCCCGTATTTGGTTGGTGAAAACGGCGGCGGCGCGTATGTGTTTTTATTCTGTATCGCCATGCTGGTCATCGGTATTCCGATGATTTTGGTGGAAAACGTCATCGGCCGCCGTAAAGGCGTGAACGCGCTGGATGCGTTTGGCGGCTCGATGAACGGCAAACCTGTTGCCAAAGTTTGGAAAGCGGTCGGTTGGATGGGCCTGCTCGGCGCATTCGGCATCATGGCTTATTACATGGTGCTCGGCGGCTGGGTCATCAGCTACATCGTCAACATCATCGGCGGCAATTTGGACATTTCCAGCCCGGTTTCCGGCGAAGTTACCAAAAGCTTCTTTACCGAACACATCGAAAACAGCCCTTGGGAAATTGCCTTTTACACCTTCCTATTTGTCGTTGTAAACCAATGGATTTTGGTCAAAGGCGTCATCGGCGGTATTGAAAAAGCGGCAAAATACCTAATGCCTTTGCTGTTTTTATTTCTGATTGCCATGGTCGTGCGCAACGTTACCCTGCCGGGTGCGATGGAAGGGATTACTTTCTATCTGAAGCCTGATTTCAGCAAAATTACCGCCGAACTTTTCGTCTTCGTTTTGGGGCAAGTATTCTTCGCACTGAGCTTGGGTTTCGGCGTGATGATTACCTTGTCCAGCTATCTGGATAAAAACGAAAATCTGGTTCAGACGGCAGTCATTACCGCCATTACCAACACCATCATCGCCGTGTTGGCGGGCTTTATGATTTTCCCGTCGCTCTTCAGCTTCGGCGTCGCACCCAATTCCGGCCCGACTTTGGTATTCCAGAGCCTGCCGATTGTGTTCTCGAATATGTGGGCTGGACCTGTGTTCGCCGTGATTTTCTTCTCGCTGCTCCTGATTGCCGCACTGACGACTTCGCTGACGATTTATGAAGTGTTGATTACGACGATTCAGGAAAAAACCAAAATCCGCCGCACCGCTGCGATTACGATTGTCTTGGCTGCCATCTTCATCTTCGGCAACATTCCGTCTATTTTGAGCTATGGCCCGTGGAAAGACGTTTCCGTGTTCGGCAAAAATATTTTTGATGCCTTTGACTATATCAGCGGCAACATCCTGTTTATGCTGACTGCGCTTGGCTCTGCCTTGTTTGTCGGCTTCGTGATGAAAGATGAAGCGAAGGACGAATTGCTCTACAAAGGCAATCATACCACCGTCAATATCTGGTTTGCCTATGTAAAATACCTCGTGCCGTTGGTGATTCTGCTGATTTTCATCAGCAACCTGTTCTAACAAGCAAGCATATAAAAAGGCCGTCTGAAAAGTTCAGACGGCCTTTGTTTTGACTATGCTTTATTCAGCCCAGTTTTTCTTCTTACTGGTTTTACCGATACCGGGGTTGAAGCTGTTGGTCGGGTCAAGTTTTTTATAGAACTGTTTCAGCGCAGGCTTGGCTTCATACAGATGACCGACATTATGCTCGGCAGGATATTGCGCACCGCGTTGGTCAAGCAGATGGAGCATTTCATGTTCCAATGCCATACAGTCGTTGCCTTTTTTAATGATGTAGTCCTGATGGAACACATGGCACATAAAATGTCCGTAATACAATTTATGGATGATTTTATTGTCGATTTCCGGCGGCAGTGTTTCAAACCAATCACGATCATCACGACGCAAGGCGATATCGAGTGCAACCAAATCTTCTACTTCATCATCATGTACAGAACGGTAACGGATCGCGGCAGACGCCACAGCGAAGCGATGCAGCATGGCCGCCTGCGTTTCTTCGGCATTACATTCGAAGAATGCGCCGCCATGGGTTGCAAAATATTCTTTCAAGAAAGCACGCGCTTCTTCTACGCCCTCGCCACCCATTTTCAAGATCAAATGGTGTTCGTATTTGTCGCGATAATTGCGCATAGATTTCGGCAAGTGATCAGGCAAAATTTTACTGATCAGTTGCATGAATTTATCAGAGAAATGTTTCGGTAAGAAACTTATCTTTTTGCTGAATCTATCCACACGGGCTTTCAGATCAAACAGTTTCGGAAGTTGGTGGGTACCGAACGTCTTGATGATATAAAAAGTATCTTTACCATAAACGGCAGCAATATCAAAGGCATGACGATGGATATACTCACCGGAAATAGGCAGGTTTTTAAACTCGCTCAAAGCAGCACGACGAATATCGGTCAGCTCATTAATATCATTGGTGCCGATATAGAAGACGGCAGTCTGTTTTTCTTGCGGGAAAGTATCCAAGCGCACGGCAAACACCATCAGCTTGCCCGCGCAACCTGATGCTTCGTAGTGACGCGCAGGGTCGGCATTAAAACGTGCGGCAGTCGGTTCATTCACTTGGCGGACATGATCGCAGTATGCATGATCATGCCCTTTGCCTGCATTTTGCGTAATGTCTTTTCGCTGATAATGGAAACCTTGCAGATTGGTCAGAATTTCTTCAGGGGTTTCGCCCAAATCAATGCCTAGATGGTTGACCAGCTCCAGTTTGCCCTCTTCGTTGATTTGCGCAAACAGGGCCATTTCCGTATAAGCCGGGCCACGCTGTACCAAAGCGCCGCCGGAGTTATTACATACGCCGCCCAATACGGATGCGCCGATACAGGACGAACCAATCACGGAATGCGGCTCACGGCCTAAAGGTTTCAGCAGCAGCTCCAATTGATTCAGGGTAGAACCGGGCAGGCAGACAACTTGTTCGTTATTATTAATCGGCTGAATGATGTTCAGACGCATGGTATTCACAATCACGATATCGCGGTCATAATCATTGCCGTCAGGAGTCGAGCCGCCGGTCAGGCCAGTATTGGCAGCCTGCGTAATCACAATGACATCAGCCTCAACACACGCCTGCAAAATTTGCCACATTTCCAAAACCGTACCCGGACGGACAACCGCCAGCGCCTTACCCTCGCCAAAACGGTAGCCTTGTCGGTATTGCTCGGTTTTTGCCGGGTCTGTGATGATGTATTTTTCGCCGATGGTTTGCGTCAGCCGGTTGATTAATTGTGTAGCATTCATTGCATACTCCTTGAGAAATGAATATATTTATTAAATTACAAACATTGTAGTAATCCCTTTTATCAAAGTAAAGGTAAAACCCATTTTTAAATTCATCATTCAAATAAACAAAAGGCCGTCTGAAATTTTCAGACGGCCTTTTGTTTCAAGCTTGAACAATCAAATTATTCGGCTGCTTTGTCTTCGCGAGCAGGCGCTTCCAGCAAAGCTTTGATAGACAGACGTACGCGGCCGCGGTCGTCCACTTCCAATGCTTTCACGTTCACAACCTGACCTACTTGCAGGTAGTCGCTGACATTGCGTACGCGCTCGTGGGCGATTTGGCTGATGTGTACCAAACCGTCTTTGCCCGGCATCACGCTGACAATCGCGCCGACGTTGTTGTCAAGGATTTTAACCACAGTACCTTCGTACACTTTGCCCACTTCCACTTCGGCAGTGATTTCTTCGATGCGTTTTTTCGCCGCATCGCCTGCTTCTTGAGTAGTCGCAGCGATAGTGATGGTACCGTCTTCAGCGATATTGATTTCAGTACCAGTTTCAGCAGTAATCGAACGAATGGTTTCGCCGCCTTTACCAATCACATCACGGATTTTATCTTGGTTGATTTTCATGGTGAACAAGCGTGGCGCGTGTGCAGACAGCTCTTGCGGGCCTGCAACGGCGGCTTTCATTTGTTCCAAGATGTACAAACGTGCTTCTTTGGCTTGAGCCAAAGCGATTTGCATGATTTCTTTGGTAATACCTTGGATTTTGATGTCCATTTGCAACGCGGTTACGCCTTCGGTTGTACCGGCTACTTTAAAGTCCATATCGCCCAAATGGTCTTCGTCGCCCAAGATGTCGGTCAGGACAGCGAATTTGTTGTTGTCCAAAATCAGACCCATGGCGATACCGGCAACGTGTGCTTTCAAAGGCACACCGGCAGACAGCAGGCTCAAGCAGCCGCCGCAGACGGAAGCCATAGAGGAAGAGCCGTTGGATTCGGTAATTTCAGAAACCACGCGCATGGTGTAGCTGAAATCTTCAGGTTCTGGCAATACGGCCAACAAAGCACGTTTAGCCAAGCGGCCGTGACCGATTTCACGACGTTTTGGCGCACCTACGCGACCCACTTCGCCGGTAGAGTATGGCGGGAAGTTGTAGTGCAGCATGAAGCGGTCGGTGTATTCGCCAGAAAGTGCATCAATGATTTGCTCGTCGCGTGAAGTACCCAAAGTTGCAACCGCCAAAGCTTGGGTTTCGCCACGGGTAAACAATGCAGAACCGTGCGTGCGCGGCAATACGCCGGTTTGAATGTTCAACGGACGGACGGTGCGGGTGTCGCGACCATCGATGCGCGGTTGGCCGTCCAAAATTTGGCTGCGGACGACATCGGCTTCCAAGTGTTTGAAAATGCCTTTGATTTCGTTGGCTGCCAAAGTGTCGGTTTCTTCAGTAATCAACGCTTCTTTTACCGCATTCCAAGCTTCGTCCAATTTGGCAGAACGCGCTTGTTTTTGACGGATTTTGAATGCTTCTTTAATGGTTTCACCGGCAATTTCGCGTACTTTGGCCACCAATTCTTCATTGGTTTCAGGTGCTTTCCAATCCCAAACTTCCGGATTGACTTCGTCGGCAAACTCATTGATGGCATTAATGGCCACTTGCATTTGATCGTGACCGTAAACAACCGCGCCCAGCATCACTTCTTCAGACAAGATGTCGGCTTCGGATTCCACCATCAACACGGCTTTGGAAGTACCGGCAACCACCAAGTCCAATTGTGATTTCGCCAATTCGGCTTTAGTCGGGTTCAAAACGTACACGCCGTTTACATAACCTACGCGTGCCGCGCCAATCGGACCGGCAAACGGTACGCCGCTCAACACCAGCGCAGCAGACGCGCCCAGCATGGCAGGAATGTCTGAATCGATTTCAGGGTCAACAGACACGACCATCGCTACGATTTGGATGTCATGGTAGAAACCTTCTGGGAACAGAGGACGGATCGGACGGTCGATCAGACGGCTGGTCAGGATTTCTTTTTCGCTTTGTTTGCCTTCGCGTTTGAAGAAACCGCCGGGGATTTTACCTGCTGCGTAAGTACGCTCGAGGTAATCGACAGTCAGAGGGAAGAAGTCTTGGCCTTCTTTCACTTCTTTGTTGGTAGTAACGGCAACCAAAACAACAGTGTCGCCCATAGATACTTTAACGGCAGCAGCGGCTTGGCGGGCGATTTCGCCGGTTTCCAAAGTAACGGTTTGATTACCGTATTGGAAGGTCTTAACGTGTTTATTGAACATCATTGTTCCTTTCAAAATACCGCACTGCTAAAACACTAATAATGCACACTAAAATCCGAATGTGCATAGTTAGGGTTTCAGACCGTGCGGCAGGTTATAAACAAGCTTTCAGACGGCCTTTAAGGCGCTGAAAACAGCTCTCGATTATAAAGGCAACCATCCTTAAAATCCAGTATTTATACAATAAAAAGGCCGTCTGAAACATATCCTTTTCAGACGGCCTTCAAACTTAAAAATCAATCTTGAGTCAGCAAAGTCAATGCTTCCTGATATTTTTCAACTGTTTTCTGAATCACATCGGCAGGCACTTTAGGCGCAGGCGCTTTTTTGTTCCAACCGCTTTGCTCCAGCCAGTCGCGGACAAACTGTTTGTCAAAAGACGGCGGATTGGTGCCGACTTTGTATTGATCGGCAGGCCAAAAACGGCTGGAATCAGGCGTCAACACTTCGTCCATCAAAGTCAGCGTACCCTCTTCGTCCAAACCAAACTCAAACTTAGTGTCGCAAATAATGATACCGCGGGATTTGGCATATTCGGCCGCTTCCGTATAAAGCTGAATCGCTTTGGCGCGTACTTCCGCCGCCAGCTCTTTGCCGATGATGCGTTCGCATTCTTCAAAGCTGATGTTTTCATCATGATCGCCGACTGCGGCTTTGGTCGACGGCGTAAAAATCACTTCAGGCAACTGCTGCGCTTCCTGCATACCTTCAGGCAGTTGAATACCGCAGACAGAACCGGTTTTTTGATAATCTTTCCAACCGCTGCCTGCCAGATAACCGCGCACAATGGCCTCCACTTTCACCGGAGTGAGTTTTTTAGCCACGACGGCGCGTTTCTCCAAAGCTTTGGCTTCGTTTTCAGGCAAAACATCGTAAACCGTTTGGCCGGTAAAATGGTTAGGCATGATATGAGCCAGTTTTTTAAACCAAAAATTGGAAATCTGCGTCAGAATCTCCCCTTTACCCGGAATCGGATTATCCAAAATCACATCGAATGCAGACAGACGGTCGGAAGCAACCATCAACATACGTTTATCGTCAATTTCGTATAAATCGCGGACTTTGCCGGAGTAGATTTTTTTCAAGCTGATTTCAGACATTTCAGGTATCTCTTTGGTAAACAGAAGAATTTGGTATTTTAGCCCAATTTAGCATCTTTCGTCAGATTGTTTACAAAATAAAGGCCGTCTGAAACCTTATAGCTCGGTTTCAGACGGCCTTAGCCTTTGATTTTAGGGACAAACCCTAAAAACCATCATCCTATCAGATGGCAGGAGCCTGAGTCTGATCTTGGATTTGGTTCACAGCAGACAGAGAGTAGTAGTCGCCGTGGCCGGTTACTTGGTAAGTGCTACCGTCAGCAAACTTGAAGTTTTCAACTTTGTGATCGTTACCGGTGAACCAGTCATCGATGGTGATGCTGTCGTTAGTACCAACAGAAACAGTCAGGTTAGCACCTGATTTGCTCAGCAATACGTCAGAAGCTGCAACGCCTTTACCGAACAACAAGGTGTCATTACCGCTTTCTTCACGGATAGTGTCGTGACCGTAACCTTTGTCGAAGAAATAAGTGTCGTTACCGGTACCGCCGATCAGGATGTCGTTGCCGACACCGCCGTCGAGGTAGTCGTTACCGTCTTTACCCACCAGGCAGTCGTCGCCGGCCAAACCGTACAGATGGTTGTTGCCGCCGTTACCTTCGATGTTGTTGTTCAAAGAGTTACCGGTACCGTTCAGGTTTTGCATACCTTGCAAAATCAGGTTTTCAACGTGATCGGTCAAGGTGTAGTCGATAACGGTACGGACAGTATCGATACCGGCGTGTGCATTGCCGTACTCGATAACTTGGTCGTTAACGTTATCAACGAAGTAAACGTCGTTACCGTCGCCACCGCGCATGATGTCCGCGCCGGAACCACCGTTCAGGTAGTCGTTACCGGCACCGCCTTGCAGGTAGTCTTTACCATCTTCACCGTACAGAGAGTCGCCGTCGGCATCACCGTAAATGGTGTCGTTACCGGCACCGGCGTAGATTACGTCTGTACCGTTGCCACCGTAGATGATGTCTTCGCAAGCAGTACCGTAAATGGTATCTTTCTCATCAGTACCGCGGATAACGTTGCCGTCTTTGCAGTCTTCGGCTCGGATGACATTACCAGGGTTTTTATCTTCGTGACCGTATGAGTTGTTTTGGTTATGGTCGTCAACACAGTCTTTGCAGTCTGGCTCGGGTTTCGGTTCTGGTTTAGGCTCAGGTTTTGGCTCTGGCTTAGGCTCAGGTTTTGGTTCTGGTTTAGGCTCAGGTTTCGGTTCTGGCTTAGGCTCAGGTTTTGGTTGTGGTTTTGGTTCTGGTTGCGGTTCTGGTTGTGGCTCAGGTTTAGGCTCAGGTTTTGGTTGAGGTTTAGGCTGAGGTTTAGGTTGTGGTTTTGGACATGGGATCGGTTTGATCGGATTACAGTTGTAAGGTGGGCAAACCGGAACACATTTATAGTTAGGCGTTTTTGCTGGTGGGCAGAAAGCCGCAATAGCAGAAACCAAACCAGTTACCGCATTAACTACTGACACGCCGACACTGGCAATGCTAGCGATGCTGCCGATGGAAATAGAAGATTTCGCTGCAGGAGCGCAGTAGTAAGAAGAGTAGGAAGCCTTAGGCGCAGGAGCGCAGTAAGAACTAACCAGGGGTCTAGCATAGTACCCCCCGTAACAGTATGCCATAATAATTACTCCCAAAATAGTTAATAAAGATATCGAGCTAGCGGAACGAGCAAATCCGCCCTTGCTCAATTATTATTTTAGTAATATTTTTCAAAATATTTACTCAAAAATATCAAACGGTAGAATTTGCCGATAAAAGGACGGAGTCTCGCCTGTTTTTAAATTCCATTATCCTAGCAACAATAAAAACATTAACATTGATTCACACTCTCTCAAACAGCATAGATCCTTTATCTATCTTGTTAAAATCTGAATTTTAACTCTAGTTATAGTAAACAAACATAATACCGATAAGTGGTTATTATTATGGATAGATAATATCGACAATTCACCCAAATACAGTCGCCTCTGCATTTTGTTCTACGCCAATAATGTGAATTTGTCTTATTTACACTATAATGACACGAATACCTATTTAACAGCTATCAGAGGAGATACTCAACCATGCGTACTTTATTGACCGGAGCCAAAGGCCAGCTTGCCCGTTGTCTGCGCGACCGCCTGCCCGAAGATTGGGAACTGATTGCTACCGATTCTACTTCGCTGGATATTACCGATACCGAAGCTGTGCATCACATGATCAAAAACTTCCAACCAGATGCCATCGTTAATGCCGCAGCTTACACTGCCGTCGATAAAGCGGAAGAAAACGCAGAGGCTGCTTTTGCCGTCAACGCAACCGCCGTTCACAACCTAGCCGCAGCCGCTCGCGCCGCACACGCCCGCTTTATCCATATTTCCACTGATTATGTATTCGACGGCGAAGGCAAACGCCCTTACCGCGAAACCGACTACACCAATCCGCGCAGCACTTACGGTCAATCCAAAGTAGCAGGCGAACTTTTGGCTTTAGCCGCGCATCCGGAAAGTACAATTGTCCGTACTTCATGGCTGTTTAGCGAATACGGCAGCAATTTCGTCAAAACCATGCTTCGCCTTGCCAAAGAGCGTGATTCCCTCTCCATCGTTCATGACCAAACCGGTTGCCCGACTTATGCAGGCGACTTGGCTCATGCCATCATCAGTTTATTGCAACAGCCTACTTCCCCACGCGGTATCTTCCATTACTGTGGCAACAAATCGGCAACATGGTACGAATTTACCAAAGCCATCTTTCAGACGGCCCACCAATTAGATGACAGCTTCCGCATTCCGGAACTGAACGCAATCACCACCGAACAATACCCCCTGCCCGCTCCGCGTCCGGCATACAGCATTATGGATTGCTCACGCCTTGAGACCGAGTTCGGTATCAAACCGTCCGACTGGCACAAAGCCCTACGCGAAATTCTCCGCAAAATCGACTGATAAGCTGATTCATCTATATCAAGGCCGTCTGAAAACATATTTTCAGACGGCCTCTTTGTTTCTTTTATATCAAATGCTTTATCTATCCAGTCTGTCATTTGAAAAGTGCTACAATAGCCGTTTATTTTATTTTTCAGACGGCCTGACAATATGTGCAACCATCATCCCAAACATTCACACGATAATGACACCATCCGCATCCGCGGCGCGCGTACACATAATTTGAAAAATGTCGATTTGGACATTCCGCGCCACAAGCTCGTGGTGGTAACAGGATTGTCAGGAAGCGGCAAATCGTCGCTGGCGTTTGATACTTTATATGCCGAAGGCCAACGCCGTTATGTTGAAAGCCTTTCAGCCTATGCCCGTCAATTTTTGCAGATGATGGACAAACCCGATGTCGATTTGATTGAAGGTCTGTCGCCCGCGATTTCCATCGAGCAGAAATCCACCAGCCACAATCCGCGTTCCACCGTCGGCACAGTAACAGAAATCCACGACTACCTGCGCCTTTTGTACGCACGCGTCGGCACACCCTACTGCCCTGAACACAAGCTGCCGCTGTCCAGCCAAACCGTATCACAGATGGTCGATGCCGTCTTAAAACTGCCGGAAGACACGCGCGTGATGATTCTTGCGCCGGCAGTGCGTGAGCGTAAGGGTGAGTTTGTCGATTTCTTTGCCGACTTGCAGGCGCAGGGTTTTGCGCGTGTACGCGTGGATGGCGAAGTCTATCAGCTTGACGATGTACCGAAGCTGGAAAAAAACATTAAACACAATATCGATGTGGTCATCGACCGCGTGAAAGTAAAAGCAGATATCAAACAACGGCTGGCGGAAAGTTTTGAAACCGCGCTGCGCCACGGCAACGAGCGAGCATTGGCGATGGAAATGGACAGCGGCGAAGAACATTGGTTCTCCGCGCGTTTTGCCTGCCCCGTATGTTCATACAGTCTGCCCGAATTGGAGCCGCGCCTCTTTTCCTTCAACAACCCGATGGGTTCCTGCCCGACTTGCGACGGCTTGGGCAACACCAATTTCTTCGACCCAGAAAAAGTGGTCGCCCATCCCGAATTGTCGTTGGCTTCGGGCGCGATTGACGGCTGGGACAAGCGCAACCAATTCTATTTTCAAATGATTCAATCGCTGGCGCGGCATTACGGTTTCGATGTGCAGGCTGCTTGGGAAACACTACCTGAAAAAGTGAAAAAAGTCGTCTTGCACGGCTCAGGCAAGGAAGTCATTGATTTCACCTACCTGTCCGAACGCGGCACCACCTTCAACCGCAGTCATGCCTTTGAAGGCATCATCCCCAATCTCGAACGTCGCTACCGCGAAACCGACAGCGAAACCGTGCGCGAAAAACTGCGCGAATACCAAAACCACCGCGCTTGCCCAAGCTGCGGCGGCGCACGTTTGCGCAAAGAAGCGCGTTACGTTTACGTCAGCGGCGAACCCTTGCACGAAGTTTCCGCCTGGCCGCTGACCAAAACCCACCAATTCTTTGAAACGCTGGATTTGGACGGCAACAAAAAACAAATTGCCGAAAAAATCCTCAAAGAAATCACCGAACGCCTCGGCTTCCTGATTAACGTCGGACTGGATTACCTGAATTTAAGCCGCTCCGCCGAAACCCTCTCCGGCGGCGAAGCCCAGCGCATCCGCCTCGCCAGCCAAATCGGCAGCGGCCTGACCGGCGTGATGTACGTTTTGGACGAACCCTCCATCGGCCTGCACCAGCGCGACAACGACCGCCTGCTCGCCACCCTCAAACGCCTGCGCGATTTAGGCAACAGCGTAATTGTGGTCGAACACGACGAAGACGCCATCCGCGAAGCCGATTTCGTCGTCGATATGGGCCCCGGCGCAGGCGAACACGGCGGCAACGTACTGATTGCCGACACGCCCGAAAACGTCGCCCAATGCGAAAACTCCGTAACCGGACAATACCTCAGCGGCAAAAAATCCATTGCCGTGCCGTCTGAACGCACGCCCGTCAATCCCGACCGAATGCTCGTCCTCAAAGGCGCGCGCGGCAACAACCTTAAAAACGTTACCCTCGAACTGCCACTCGGTTTGATTACCTGCATCACCGGCGTATCCGGCAGCGGCAAATCCACCCTGATTAACGACACCCTCGCCAAAATCACCGCCCGCGAACTCAACCGCGCCCAAGAAGAACCCGCCCCATACGACGACATCCGCGGCCTTGAACACCTCGACAAAGTCATCAATGTCGACCAATCCCCCATTGGCCGCACCCCGCGCTCCAACCCCGCCACCTACACCGGCCTGTTCACCCCCATCCGCGAACTCTTCGCCGGCGTCCCCCTCTCGCGCGAACGCGGCTACAACGTCGGCAGATTCTCCTTCAACGTCAAAGGCGGCCGCTGCGAAGCCTGCCAAGGCGACGGCGTGATTAAAGTCGAAATGCACTTCCTGCCCGACGTGTACGTCCCCTGCGAAGTCTGCCACGGCAAACGCTACAACCGCGAAACCCTCGAAATCCAATACAAAGGCAAAAACATCAGCCAAATCCTCGACATGACCGTTGAAGAAGCCCGCGAATTTTTCGACGCCGTCCCCACCGTATCGCGCAAACTGCAAACCCTCATGGACGTAGGCCTGGGCTACATCCGCCTCGGCCAGTCCGCCACCACCCTCTCCGGCGGCGAAGCCCAGCGCGTCAAACTCGCCTTGGAACTCTCCAAACGCGACACCGGCAGAACGCTCTACATCCTCGACGAACCCACCACCGGCCTGCACTTCGCCGACATCGCCCTGCTGCTCGAAGTCATAGGCCGTCTGAAAGGTAAAGGCAACTCGATTGTGATTATCGAGCATAATCTGGATGTGATTAAAACTGCGGATTGGATTGTGGATTTGGGGCCGGAAGGCGGAGATGGCGGGGGGAGGATTATTGCTAAAGGTAGCCCCGAGCAGGTGGCGAAGATTAAGGGGAGTTATACTGGGAAGTATTTGGGAGGAATATTATAAATAAGCTATTCTTAAATAGCTCCCATT
Source organism: Neisseria sp. P0014.S002 (assembly GCF_051958295.1). NCBI lineage: Bacteria > Pseudomonadati > Pseudomonadota > Betaproteobacteria > Neisseriales > Neisseriaceae > Neisseria > Neisseria sp. P0014.S002. The sequence goes on from NZ_JBQCVO010000004.1 coordinate 98,452, forward strand.
GTGTGCTATTTTTTGATAAAATAACTTATAGGTTAAGTTGCAAATGACTATCACATTAAATTCATTAACCACAATAGGACATCCAGATCCGAAAATACTCTTTCGAGTTTATCGAAATTCTTGGCGCATTTTTACTTATCATAGTAAGGACCATGATTATTATAAAATTGCAGCAGAAGTTATTCGTAAGGATAAAAAATATATAAATGATCATAGAAACTTACTTACAAACCTTGGAAATCGATGCGAATCAGGGCTACCACTAACTACTATGTATGATGAAAAAGAATTGCATGAGATTTGTAAGGCAAAATGTAGTAATTTGAAAAGTGAGTTAAAAATTTTTAGGATTAGAAAAAATGATTTGAGATTAATTTTTATATACTATCCACCCAATAAGGAAATTATTTTATTAGATTTACTTATCAAGAAAAAAGATAAATATAGTAATGGAGAATTAGATAAGATACGTCGTATTGCCTGCTCTATTTTTACAGATGATGACATTAAAAAAGAACTAAATGATGATGAAAATTATGAAGAACAACTTACCTAGCCATAATGTATTGAATAAAGACAATTTTTCTTATTTATTCGATTTTTCTGATTTTGATACTGTAGATTTATCTAAAGAAAAAATAGCTTCTAGTTTAGCAGCATTAATTTCTTATTCTGGAATTAAGAGAAAAGACCTAGCCAAAAAGCTAAAATGGAAAGAAAGCAGACTAAGTAAAGCTTTGTCTGGTAGGCAAAACCTTACGTTAAAATCCATTACAGAAATAACAGTAGCCCTTGGATATGATTTTGATATTATTTTCCATAAAAACTATGGCATAAAGCCTTATATTCAACCATGGGAAATCAATCAACATAATAGCCATGGTATTTCATCTAAGATTCCCAATACCATTACCTTTATTAATTTAAATATTAATTTTCTTGATAAGAATACAATAAGTTCTAATTTTAATGTTATTAATGGTCTAGAAAATTTGAATTCTAATTTTAATGTTATTAATAGTCTAGAAAATTCGAATTCTAATTTTAATGTCATTAATAGTCTAGAAAATTCGAATGATGGGTCTCCTTATTTATTTAAAAAAGATCTCATTACAATTAACAACTAATAACTCATTTAATTAATAGGATTGCAATTATGTCAAATAATAGTTTTAATTTCAATGGCTATCAGACTATTTTCTGCGATAGAATTATGAGAATGTCAGTCAGTGCCTCCGTGTCTAAGTTAGATTTCGGTAGTTTTACCAACGAGAATGAAAATTCATCTTTAGAAATAACGACAAGATTAGTTATTCCCACTGAAGTTTTAGTACAGACACTTCCGTTATTACTTGAACAAATATCCAATCAAGATATGAAAAATGGCCTAGTAACTGATTTAAAGAAACTAATCGATTATTTGAATAATAATTGATACCTTACATACTGAATAATCTGCAAGCCGTAGCCTGCATATCCAACCGACTGCGTGCGTCGCTGCACCATACACCCTACCTGTGAATTACGCGGAACTTCAAAACCAACGCGTAGGGTGTGTGCGGTACGCACGCACGCGGTTGTTTGATTGACGGCTTGCCGTTTTAATTTTTAACTTCGTTGAAGTTGTTTGATTGACCGTTACGTTTCAACTTTTAACTTTGTTGAAGCTAGCGCTTTCAGACGGCATGAGAAATGGCCGTCTGAAAACTGAAAAAGCTTTATCTAAAACAACCACCCTAACTCACAAAACAAAAAACGGATTCCAAATTATTGGAATCCGTTTTTCTGTAAAGCTATCCGAATTATTTAGCTTCTTCTTTAGCATCTTCAGCAGCTTCTTTTGCATCTTCCGCTGCGTCTTTTGCGTCTTCTTTAGCCTCTTCAGCAGCATCTTTGGCTTCTTCGGCTTTTTCTTCAGGAGTTTCGGCAGCAGGAACGCCTTTCAAAGCGTCCAAAGAAGTTTTACAAGTTGCATCGCGTTGGTCTGCAGGCAGGTTTTTCAATGCTTCTTTGGTTTGTTCGAAAGATTTTTGCATCATGTCTTTGGTTGCGGCATCTACGTCTTTAGTTGCTTCGGCAAATGCTTTTTCGTATTCGTCACAAACGGCAGAAGAAGATGAGCCTGAACCGCCGCCGCATGCTGACAGGGACAGGGCTGCCAACAAAGCCGCCAATAAAGCTGATGTTTTCATGTGTCTCTCACTTTTTTAAATTTAGGTTAAAGGATGTTATATGTTAATTCATTATATGAAGGTGTCAAGAATTTTTGTTTAATTTAATCAAAACTATATCATTGAAAGAGCCTGCCTATCTCAATATGATCAAGGCCGTCTGAAATTTCAGACGGCCTTAGGTTTGCAAGCAATCTTTTTCCAACGATTACGCCGCTTTACGGTGATAATGTCTGAGCGCGTGCTCTTTACGCCGTCCGTTACTGAATGCGGATACGCGCTTCAGATAGCCGATCACTCGGGTGCCGTAGTCGATGTCGTGGCTACCGCAGGCGGAACAGGCGTGCAAGGTGCGTTTGTCGATGTGGCCGCATTCGTTGCAGATGGTGATGCGTACGTTCACGCAGAAGTAGTTGCAGCCGGTTTGCGCAGCGATGTCCAAGAGCGAGCGATAGCCGGATTCGGGCAGGGCTTCGTCGAGGTTCAGGTGCAGCGCGGAGCCGCCGTCGAGCCAGTCCACCAGTTCTTTGCCGTGCAGCAGGAATTTATCGAGCGCGTTGATTTCTTCGTCTTCGACGACGTAGAAATAAGAGTTGTAGCATTCGCGGCTGACTTTGTAGCCATCGGCTTTGTCCCATTTGGCGTTTTTCACGCCGAGGTTTTCGGCGGGGACAAACTCGGTATTGAACTTCACTCCGTAATGTTTGCTGGCGGCTTGGTTGGCTTCAAATATGGTTTTCAGACGGCCTTGGACGAAGTTGATGTAGTCATCATTGTAGCCGACCTTGATGCCTTGCGATTCGGCGGCTTCCGCCATGCCGTTGATGCCGATGGTGAGGAATTGTTTGTCCAGCGTGATGAAGCCTGCATCGTAAACGGGCAGCATTCCGGTGGCTTGGTATTCTTCCATCAGTTTGCGGTAGGCGTATTGGTATTTGTGGATTTTGGCAACTTCGGCGGCAAGGTCGCGCCCGTCTTGCTCCAGCCGGTTCATGTTGATGGTGATAACGTTGATGGAACCGGTTGCCACGCCGCCCGCACCAAGTGTATAGCTGAAGGTGCGGTCTTCGATAGCGTTACGCAGGCGGCAGCAGGAAGCCAACGAATCAGGGTTGTCGGAAAGATAGACGAAGAAGGAATTGCCCTCCGCCAACTCTTTCGCCATTTCGTCGGCGAACACGGTATCTTTGCATTTACCGCCGTCGGTCAGCATTGCGGCGGTCACGACAGGGAAGGTCAAAACGGCTTTGGTGCGTTCCTGATTGAACCATTTGAGGAAGAAGTTTTGCAGCTTTGCTACGCTCGCCCAGACCGGTTTGCTGAAATCGGGGAAGACGAAATCGCCGAACATCGCGTCGAAATAGTATTGATCGTAAACGGAAATATTCCAAAACACGCTTTGATAGCCGCGAGCGGCGGCGGGCTGGTTGATGCTGTACACTACCTGCTGCATGTGGTTGGCGATTTCTTTGCCGTGGGTTTCCAAATAATCGTCGCCGTAGTCTTTGCGGGCGAAGTAGTCGAAATAAGTCAAAAATTCCACCGTCGCCACCGCGCCGGCAAACTGCGCGCTGATGGCAAACACGAGGTTGATAAATGAGCCGCAAAACGATGCCAGATGTTGCGGCGCTTTGGATTCGCCGCCGAGTTTGCTTAAGCCGTCGAGCAGGAAGGGATACAGCGTAACCGACACACAATAAGGCTTGAGGCTGGTTTCGTCGTGCACATAAATCTCGTGCGCCTCAATCTGGCGGATGTATTCGTCGGCAACGGATTGGTCGAAAATTTCGGCGATTTTGCGCGACACTTGGGCGCGGTTAATCTGCACGAAAAAGTCTTTCATGATTTCCGCTTCCATCGTGGCGATGTTTTTCTGGGTAACGTTGGCGTTGGCGTCCATTTTCGAGCCGTCCGCCGCGTTTTGCGCGCTGATGTAGTCGCGCATGAATTGTAGTTTTCCGTTTAACTGTTCGGGATGCAGCCGAATCATGTTAATTCTCCTGTATAGTTTGGATGATTTTTCAAGCAATGACGGTCAGGCCGTCTGAAACATCGCTGTCAGCGAATACAATAAATTCAATTTAAATCAGTGCAATACAGTATTGAGCTAAATTGAAGCTACTGGAAACACTTTAGGCGCGAGTTTGTCTTTGATAAACAAGCGGTTTAACACTTCGCCCGTACGCAAATCGACAAACTTCTGATTGGTGATCGGGCTTTCTAAGCCGCCCAGCTCCATCTGCCAGCGGCCGGTTTTCATATACGTCAGATAAGGTAGAATGCCGTCTGAAACCGCCTCTAACTCCTCGCGATCCAAGCCGGTGTACAAGCAGGCTTTCAAACCTTCCTGAGCAACAATAGCCAGCATTTTCTGTAAGGCTTCCGGCTGCCATTCTCCGCCCATAAACAACACGCAGCTGATTAGCCCGTGATAGCGTTTCAGACGGCCTTTTAAATAATCCTCGGTCAATTCTGTGCCGATACCCTCTTTCCATGTATCGGCACTATGGCAACCTTTGCAACGCAACGGACAGCCGGAAAACAGAAACGCCAGCGACACTTCGCCCGGCACTTCCTGCCATACAATTTGCTCAATTGTAAATTTCAAGCTGCTCATTGCAATGCCATAAAACACAAGATATGGTATGCATTAAAACACAATACTACTAGATATGGTATTTTATTTAACAATCCATCTTTATTTTTTAATAGATTTTTATAATTTGATAGATTGTAAATTTCAATAATTACATCTATACGGCTCCCTTGATAAAGGCCGTCTGAAAACAATTTCAGTGCATCAATATAAAAAAAGAAAAGCAAACTCCGTTATAACAAAGACGGTTTTAACAAATCAAAAAAGGCCGTCTGAAATCATCTTTCAGACGGCCTCAATTTCAGGTTTTAACCCCGATTCGAGCCTTTAACCATATCCATCAAAAACAATCGGCAATCCAAGTTGCCATTGAACAGCGGAATCTTACGCTTCGGAGAAAGGCGCATAAATTTCGGCATATCGCGATCGCCGGTAAACATCCCAACCAGCCAGCCTGCGTAATACTGTTTCAACCATGTGCCCAGTTGCGGATAAAGCGCCTGTAAAGCCTGAATTTCGGCAAGGCGCACGCCATAAGGCGGATTGGAAATCATAATGCCGTATTCGCCGTTTGGCCGAGCGTCCTGCGCATCTTGCACGTCAAAGCGGATGAAATTATCCACTTCGGCGGCTTGGGCATTGGCCAATGCAGCACGAATCATATAGCGGTCATTATCGCTGCCGGAAATTGGCGCGGTGGCCGGTTTGATTTGTTTTTCAGCTTCACGGCGCAGGGCTTGCCATTTTTCTTTATCGAAGTTTTGCAGTTTTTCAAAACCGAAACGGCGCATCAAGCCTGGCGCACGGTGTGTCGCAATCCATGCAGCCTCAATGGCAATCGTGCCACTGCCGCAAAACGAGTCTTGGAAAGGCTGCGTACCGTCGTAGCCAGCCAAAAGCAGCAAACCTGCCGCCAAGTTTTCCCTCAATGGCGCTTCGCCGGTATCCTGACGATAGCCGCGTTTGAAGAGTGCTTCGCCGGAAGTATCGATAAAGATTTCCACATTGCGCTCATCGATAAAGGCATGAATGCGGATATCGGGGTTGATTTTGCCCACACTCGGACGCGCATCATAAATATCACGGAAGGCATCGCAGACGGCATCTTTGATTTTCAAACCGACAAAATCCAAGCTTTTCACATTGGCGCGCTTGCCTTCGACTTTGACTTTAAAGGTCTGCTCCAGCTTAAACCAACCTGTCCAATGCAGATTTCGTGCCAGTTTGTAGATATCGTGTTCGTTGCGATAACCGCCTTTGGTCAAACGCAGCAAAACGCGGCTGGCAACGCGCGAATGCAGGTTGATACGATACACCTGCTCCATCGTGCCTTTACATGCCACACCGCCGTCAACAGCGCGGATATCCTGACATGCCATGCGTTCGAGTTCCTGCGTCAAAGGCGCTTCCAAACCGCGAGGACAAGTGATAAAAAGTGAATAAACCGTCATATAAAACCTTTCCGGGTAGAGCTATCCGAACCACTCGGATAACAAATAAAAACAATATTATAGCCGAAAAAGCAAAGGCCGTCTGAAACTTCAGACGGCCTTTGAATAAAGCTTGCTTAGTGATCCAAACTGTCGGTTTCCACCTTAACCGCTTTATCGGTTTTATCTTCCGGCAAAACCAAGTTCAACAATACCGCCATAATACCGCCGGCTGAAATTGAGTTTTGAAACAATACCGGCAGGTTTTTGAACACTTCCGGCTCAAACGCCACGCCCAAACCCAAACCGACAGAAGTAGCCGCGATGACCGCTTCACGACGGCGAATACCGTGGCTGACCAAAATCCGCACACCGGCAATCGCAATCAGGCCAAACATCAACACCATCGCACCACCCAAAACCGGACTCGGAATCGTGGTAAACGCGCGGCCAATGACGGGGAACAAGCCCAGCAATACCAAAATCGCCGCAATATATTTGCCCACATGGCGCGAAGCCACGCCGGTCATTTGAATCACGCCGTTATTTTGCGCAAAAGTAGTCAAAGGCAAAGAGCCCAACGCCGTCGCAATCACAGACACCAAACCATCTGCCAATACACCACCGCGCAGGCGTTTGGTGTATTCCTCACCCTCAATCGGTTGCTCGGAGACCATCGCAGTCGCCGTCAAATCGCCTACCGCTTCAAATACGCTCAATAAGAAAATCGCACCGGCTACGATAAACGCGTGCCAATCAAATGCAAAACCATATTTAAACGGAACAGGCAGGGTAATCAGCGGCAGATTTTGCAGGGCGGAAAAATCTACTTTGCCCAAAAACAGCGCGACAATATAACCGACAATCAAACCTACCGCGATACCGCTCATGCGCAACAATGGATTTTTCAAACAGTTAAAAACCAATACAATCAGCAACACCAGCGATGCCAAACCCAAGTTTTCCATCGAGCCGAACGTACCGTCTGCTTTCGCACCAAAGCCGCCGCCGAAATCGGTAATGCCGACATGCACCAAACTCAAACCAATCAACATGACGACCACGCCGCTTACAGTCGGCGTAATCACTTTTTTCAAATAAGGCAAAAGCCAAGCGGAGAAGCACACCAAAAACGCGCCGACAAAGGACACACCCAAAAGCGTTGAAATCATCGCATCTTCAGTCAAACCGCCCTCTTTCATGCCGGTACCGAGTGCAATCATCACGGTAACAAATGAGAAGTTGACCGACTGAATCGACAACATGCCCGAACCGACCGGCCCGAAACGGTTGACCTGCAAATAAGTGCCGACACCGGAAGCCACCATCGCCATCGATACCAAATAAGCCGTCATTTCAACCGGCAGCTCCAATGCACCGCCGACAATCAGTGCCGGAGTAATCATCGGGACAAAAATCGCCAGAAGGTGCGTAACTGCACTCAACAACGCATTCCCAAACGGCGGCTTATCTTCCAAACCATAAACCAAATCAAGCGATTCCGCCTGTTTTTCAGTCATTCCGGCCATGTTGAACCTTCTCTCAAGAATCGTTAAAAAATATTAAGATGCGTATTTTAACCAATTTGAAATGTATCAGCAAATTCAAAACCATCAGGCCGTCTGAAAGTTCCGCCCAACCGTTTTCAAACGGCCTCAAACCGCCTTAACACATTTTAATTCTTGACATCACTTCCCTATCTCAAAACAAACAAACCAATGATTTAAAAATGTATTATTCATTAAGATACTGACAAGTCGCCATTAAACGGCAAAGCCGTTTAGCGGATATGTTTCACACAAACAACAAAGTAAGCTACAATCCACTGCATAATTCACCCACACCGTAAAATTAAAGGTTTCCGTATGTTAAAAGGCAGTCTGGTTGCCCTGATTACTCCGATGAATCAAGACGGCAGCATCAACTACGAACAACTTCACGACTTAATCGACTGGCACATTGAAAACGGCACCGACGGTATCGTTGCAGTCGGCACCACCGGCGAGTCAGCCACCCTGCCTGTCGAAGAACATTTGGCCGTTATTGAAGCCACTGTCAAACACGTCAACAAGCGCGTTCCCGTTATCGCCGGCACAGGCGCCAACAATACTGTCGAAGCCATCGCCCTTTCCAAAGCCGCCGAGCAAGCCGGCGCGGACTACACCTTATCTGTTGTTCCCTACTACAACAAACCTTCGCAAGAAGGCATTTACCAACATTTCAAAACCATCGCCGAAGCCACTTCGATTCCGATGGTTATCTATAATGTTCCCGGCCGTACCGTCGTCAGCATGAGCAACGACACTATTTTGCGTTTGGCCGAGATTCCGAATATCGTCGGCGTGAAAGAAGCCAGCGGCAATATCGGTAACAACATCGAATTGATCAACAGCGTTCCTGAAGGTTTTGTCGTTTTATCCGGCGATGACCCTACAGGCCTGCCTTTCATGCTGTGTGGCGGTCATGGCGTGGTAACCGTCGCAGCCAACGTCGCACCGAAACTCTTTGCCGACATGTGCCGAGCCGCCCTTGAGGGCGATATTGCGACCGCCCGTCGTCTAAACAAGCAACTTATCCCAATTTATAACACCATGTTCTGCGAGCCCAGCCCAGCTGCGCCCAAATGGGGCCTGAGCTTATTGGGCAAATGCGAACCCCATGTTCGTCTGCCTTTGGTAGCACTGACCGAAGCCGGTCAAGCCAAAGTCCGAGCCGCTCTGGAAAAATCAGGACAAATCTGATCCGGAAATAAGGCTGTCTGAATCCCAAACACCCTTTTCAGACGGCCTCCCTGTTAAGAACTTCATCCACAGGAAAACAAGATGACCTATATCAAACCCATCGTAGTAGCCCTCGCCCTGATTAGCATGACTGCCTGTTCCGGCAGCAAAAAAGAACAACCCAAACTCGACTATCAAAGTCAATCACACCGCTTGGTCAAACTGGAAGTACCACCTGATTTGAACAACCCTGACCAAGGCAACCTCTATCAATTACCGGCAGGCAGCGGCGCCGTCCGTGCCAGCGATTTCAATAAACGCCGCACTCAAGCCGTACAACAGCCTGCCAATGCAGAAGTTTTGAAATCCGTTAAAGGCGTACGCCTTGAGCGTGACGGTAACCAACGCTGGTTGGTTGTCGAAGGCAAATCGCCTCGCGAAATTTGGCCTTTACTGAAAGTGTTCTGGCAAGAAAACGGTTTCGACATCAAATCTGAAGAACCTGCCATCGGCCAAATGGAAACCGAGTGGGCTGAAAACCGAGCCAAAATCCCTCAAGACAGCCTGCGCCGCCTGTTGGATAAAGTCGGCTTGGGCGGCATCTACTCTACCAGCGAACGCGACAAGTTCATCATCCGCATCGAACAAGGCAAAAACGGTTCGACCGACATCTTCTTCGCCCACAAAGGCATGAAAGAAGTTTATGCCGACCGTAAAAAAGACACTACGATGTGGCAGCCGGGTGAAAACGACCCTAACCTCGAAGCTGCATTCCTCGCCCGCTTTATGCAATACTTAGGCGTTGACGGTCAGCAAGCCGAACAAGCTCTGACCCAAAGCGTTGCCGCTCGCAGCAATGCGTCTGAATTGGCCCGTGTGGACAACGGCACTCTGTTGCTGGCAGGCGATTACGGCCGCAACTGGCGCCGTACCGCCCTTGCGCTTGACCGCATCGGCCTAACTGTTATCGGTCAAAATGCCGAACGTCGCGCTTTCTTGGTTCAACAAGCGCCAACCGAAGGCGAAGCAGTTGCCAATAAAAAACCGGGCCTGTTCAAACGCGTATTTGGCAAAGGCAAAGCAGAAGCGCCAAAAACTTATCCTGAAATCATCGTTTATGTTGAGCCTATCAACAATGGCGCACGCCTCCATCTGTTGAACAAAGATGGTAGCCCATACAAAGGCAGCGATGCCTCCACATTGTTGAGCCGCCTGCACACAGAATTGCGTTAATCCGTTATTCGACTTAAGGCCGTCTGAAATATTCAGACGGCCTTTTTAACGAATCTGGCATGGTTTCAAATTCCCAATCTGACGTTATAATCAGAACATTTTCCCCCTTACCCAAGCTGCCATGACCCGACAAAAAGCCTATCTGCTCCTGACCGCCCTGTTTACCCTGATGTTTATCGTACTGATTCTGTTGGGCGCTTATCTTCTGAGCATTCACAGCAAACAATTTGCCGTTGCCGCCTTTCTGTTTGCCTTTGCCGCCGTTTTTGCCCAAATCGGCAGCCTTGCCCTTTACATCCGCCACAAAGCACGCGCACAAATGGCTCGTATGCAGCAAACCGAAAACCATTAAGGAAAAACCATGTTTGAAAAAATCGTCCTTGCCAGTGGCAACGCAGGCAAACTCAAAGAATTTGCCCACCTCTTTGCCGACTTAAACATCGAAGTCCTGCCACAATCGCAGTTCAATACGCCCGAATGTCCCGAGCCGTACCATACCTTTGTTGAAAATGCCCTGGCCAAAGCACGCCATGCCGCCAAATACAGCGGCTTACCGGCACTTGCCGACGATTCCGGCATCTGCACCAACGCCTTAAACGGCGCACCCGGCATTTTCTCCGCACGTTATGCAGGCGAAAACCCCAAATCCGATGCCGCAAACAACGCCAAACTGTCTGCCGATCTTGCCGATAAAGACGATAAAAGCTGCTACTACGTCTGCGTGCTCGTCCTTGTCCGCCACGAAAACGACCCGCAACCCATCATCGCCGAAGGCATCTGGCGCGGCCAATGGCAGGCCGAAGCAGCCGGCACAAACGGCTTCGGCTATGACCCTCATTTCTACCTGGCCGAACACGGTTGCACCGCCGCCGAGCTTGACCCTGAAATCAAAAATGCCGAAAGCCACCGCGCCCAAGCATTGCGTGAATTGTTAAGAAAAATCGAGTCCTTATAAATCGATAACAGGCCGTCTGAAACCTTCAGTCGGCCTACATCACATTCCTTCCCATGCCCAAACCCTCGTTTGAAGAATTGGCAGCCTTTGCAAAACACGTTGCTGCCTTCATCCCGACTACGCCTGACGAACTTCTGCAACTTATTGACAGTCAAGAAACTGCTATCGTCTTTTTAGGCAAACCAAGCTGTTCATACTGTCGCCGTTTTGTTGCAAAACTGTCTACCATTTCCTTAAACAAACAACTTACCATCCACTTTACAGACAGCAGCAACAAAATAGCTTTAAAAACTTTTCGTGAACAACACGGCATCAAAACTGTTCCCGCATTACTCAAAATCTCACAAGGCAAAATAAAATCCGTCTGCAATTCCAAATTATCAGAAGAAGAAATTGAAGCATTTTTGAGTGTTTAGACTTTGCAAATTTCCTACTGATTACTTTCCCAGCCGACATTTCAGTTAAAATAAGACCCTAAAAATTTCAGACGGCCTCGAGCCTCAACACATATCATGACCCAAATCACCTTCCAACGCCCCGGCCAGCTAACCGCCCTGCCTCCTTTATCACTCTATATCCATATTCCTTGGTGCATCAAAAAATGCCCGTATTGCGACTTTAATTCCCACAGCCTGAAAAACGGCCTGCCGGAAGAAGCCTATATCGATGCCCTATTAACCGACTTGCAGCTTGAGCTGCCCAATATTTGGGGCAGACCGGTGGAAACCATATTTTTCGGCGGCGGTACACCCAGCCTGTTTCAAGCGGAATCAATTGACCGTTTGTTAAGTGGCGTGCGTTCGCTGTTGCGCTTACAACCTGAAGCGGAAATTACTTTAGAAGCGAACCCGGGCACATTTGAAATTGAAAAATTTCAAGGATTTAAAGACGCAGGCATTACGCGTCTGTCTATCGGCGTACAAAGTTTTAACGACGATATGCTTGCTCGATTGGGACGCGTTCACAATGGCAAAGAAGCCCTGACAGCCATTGATACTGCATTGAAATTATTTGATAAAGTCAATATCGATTTGATGTATGCCCTGCCAAACCAAACCGTTCAGACGGCCTTAAACGATGTGCAAACCGCTATCGCAACAGACGTATCGCATATCAGCGCGTATCATCTGACCATGGAGCCGAACACGCCGTTTGGTCATACGCCGCCAAAAGGATTACCGCAAGATGAAGCAGCATTGGATATTGAAGATGCCGTACACGGCGCATTAGAAAGTGCAGGCTTTATCCACTACGAAACATCGGCTTTTGCAAAAGCTAATATACAGTGCCGCCATAATTTGAACTACTGGCAGTTTGGCGATTACTTAGGCATAGGTGCAGGCGCGCACGGCAAAATTTCCTATCCTGACCGTATCGAACGTACCGTCCGCCGCCGTCATCCCAACGACTATCTTGCCGCCATGCAGAGCAATCCGCATGAAGCAGTTGAACGCAAAACCGTTGCTGCCGAAGACCTTCCATTCGAGTTCATGATGAACGCCCTGCGCCTAACTGACGGCGTACCTGCCGCAATGTTGCAGGAACGTACCGGCGTACCCACTGCAAAAATCATGGCTCAAATCGAAACCGCCAGACAAAAGGGCCTGCTTGAATCAGACCCAACAGTGTTCCGCCCGACCGAACAAGGCCGTTTGTTCTTAAACGACTTGTTACAGTGTTTTTTATAAGTGCTTTTTTTACAACAGTTGAAACATTTTTAGATTTGCTTAATTTACGACAAGAAAATACAATCAGAATAATTGTTGGGAACGACCAACCCCAGCGATTATCCACTACTCCTAATCCTACATTAAGGACAAAACAATGAAAAAAGTTCTGGTAACACTGATTGCTCTTTCCCTGCCTACATTTGCATTGGCTGATGCAACCAAAGGTTTTTATGTTCAAGCTGATGCTGGTCATGCTACTGTAAAGGGAGACGCATCAGTTAAAGGCTTTAGCCCACGCATCACTGCCGGTTACGATTTCGGCGATTTCCGTGTTGCTGCTGATTACACACATTATAAATCTAAAAAAATCAACACCTCCTTGGTTGATGCGGAAGCCAAGTACCACAGTGCCGGCGTTTCTGCTATTTATGACTTTGATCTGCAAGCTCCTGTAAAACCTTATGTAGGTGCTCGTGTGGCTGTTAATCACGCTTCAACAAAAGTTGAGACAGCTAATTCATATTATGAACGTAAAGAAACTAAAACCGGTATTGGTGCAATGGCTGGCGTAAGCTACGAAGTAACTCCTAACGTTGCTTTGGACGCTGGCTACCGCTACAACTACTGGGGCAAATTTGATGAGACAAAAATTCATACTCACGAAGTATCTGCCGGTGTACGCGTAACGTTCTAATATTTGAATGCTTGTCATGAAGCAATAATTGCCTCAAATACAAGCAAAAAAAAGGCCGTCTGAAACCTGTTGCTCAGGATTTCAGACGGCATTTTAACTTCTTTAAATATATCTAACTTTTTGCTGCTTTTACTTTTTCTGCAAACCACAGCGCCGCCGCCGTACCTGCCATATCGGCAATGCCGTCCGCGATTGAACCTTGGCGCGTAGCAGTCAAAAATGCCTGAGCCAGCTCGCTTCCTATGGCAAACAATAAAGCGGCAAACAGAATGCCTTTATAGGGAATATTCCTATTGTCTTGAATAAATATTTTTGCACACAACCATGCCTGACCGAAAAACAGCCCGAAATGACCGACTTTATCAAAATGGGGAAATGGTGGAGCGCTATTGCTGCCCTCTTTGAAAAGTAAGGCATAAATGGCGGCCACAAACCAAATACAGGCAGCGACAGTAAATTTGTTTAATGGTAAGGCTTTCATTTATCGGCCTCTTCATCCAACCATGTTTGGCAGATATCTGCCAAACGGACAAATTTCCCACCCCGCGCCTTCAAAATATCACGCCATTGTGCCACTTCTTCTGCATCCGGGGCATCTTCAATACTACATTCGTAAAGGCAGAAGTCTAATGTTTCGCCAACAATGCCTGGGGCTTCGGTCTGCATCAGGTTGGTCAGTTCATTCATATTTACTGTTTCTTTAATTGGTTTATCGCTAGTCAGATCGCGCTGCCTGTTTTCAGGCCGTCTGAACATGATGTGCAAGGCTGCCCGTTTGGTTTGGGTACGCTACTTACTGTGTAAAAAACGTGTTGCTTCTTCCCATTCGCCATTCAACACGGCCGGCAATCCTTGTAGGGATTTGGCGATGGAGTCATCAATTTGCTGTCTGTGTTCCGCTGACGGTTTATTCAACACATAACCGACAACCAGATTACGGTCGCCAGGGTGATCAATACCCAAGCGTAGGCGGTAGAAATTAGGCGTACCCAAACGAGCCTGAATGTCTTTGAGGCCGTTGTGTCCACCGTTGCCGCCGCCGAGTTTGAATTTAATACGGCCGCATGGAATATCCAGCTCGTCATGAACCACCAAGATTTCCTCCGGCTTGATTTTGTAAAACTGGGCCAAAGCGGCAACAGCCTGACCGGAGCGGTTCATAAAAGTCATGGGTTTGAGCAGCCAAACATCGCCATCAGGCGTAGTGGCGCGCGCTACTTCGCCGTAAAATTTCTTTTCGTCTTTAAAATTGACTTTCCATTTCCACGCCAGTTCATCCAACAGCCAAAAGCCGACATTGTGGCGCGTTTGTTCGTATTCTTGGCCTGGATTCCCCAAACCGACGATTAATTTAATTTTCAAGCTCATTACTGTTCTTTCAGTTTGACAGGCCGTCTGAAAAAGTTTCAGACGGCCTTTGATTTATTCTTGCTCGGCGCGTTTACGTCTTGCTTCTTTCGGATCAATCAACAATGGACGATAGACCTCAATCCTATCGCCATCGCGTAACACTGTCTCGTCTTTCACGGCTTTGCCGAAAATACCCAAAGGTGCTTGCTGTAAATCCAACTCTGGGAACTCTACCTCCAAACCGCTTTGCAGGGCAGCTTCGCGTATGGTTGCACCTTCGGCAACGGTCATGCTCTTCAACACTTGCCTATCGGCCAGCCCGTAAACAATTTCAATCTCAAGCATAGCGGCGGTCGGCCTCTTTAATAAAAGCATCCACCAGCGTGCCGGCAAGATGGCTGAATACTGGGGAAATCATGGCAGAGAGTACGGCATTGGAGAAATCGTATTCTAATCTGAATTCGACTTTACACATATCATCGCCCAAATCGATAAATTTCCAAGTGCCGCGCAGGGTTTTAAACGGCCCTTCGAGCAAATCCATGCGGATTTCCTGCCCCGGAATATTGTGGTTGTGCGTCGCAAACGACTGTTTGACGCGCATATAGTCCATAAACAGGCGCGCTTTGAGCTCGTTGCCTTTGCGTTCGATGACTTCGGTCTTGCTGTACCACGGCAAAAATTTTGGATAGTCCTCGACCTTGTCAACCAGCTCAAACATTTCCTCAGCGCTATGCAGCACCAATACGTTTTTCTCGACTTTTTTCATGTTGGTTGTAGACCTTGTTTTTGAATATTCGGGGTTCAGACGGCATAATATAGAAAAATATCTGCCCTACTTTGGGACAAAATTCCCAATTTAAACCGCTTCGCCATTTTGTTTCGCTTCCAGCCATTCCCAGCGTTCCAGCTTTTCTAAAAGCAACATCTCAATTTCTTCAGCCCTGCTTTGCAATGCGCCTGCTTTTTCGTAATCTTTGAAAATTTCAGGATCGGAAAGCTGGGTATTGATTTCAGCCTGTTCGGTTTCCAAAGCGGCGATTTCATCAGGCAGGGCATCGAGTTCACGCTGTTCCTTATAGGAAAGTTTGACTGTGCGGTTGGCTTTAGGTTTGACTTTTTCAGGCTCGGCAACCGTTTTGGGCGCAGAGGCCGTCTGAATTTTCTCTTCCCGCGATTTTGCGTCGATATAGTCCTGATAGCCGCCGATGTATTCTTTCAGACGGCCTTGTCCTTCGAAAACAATGCTTTGGGTAATCACATTATCCAAGAACATACGGTCATGCGAGACAAGGAATACCGTGCCTTGGTAATCGCGCAGTAGGTCCTCAAGCAGCTCTTGGGTATCGATGTCCAAGTCGTTGGTCGGTTCGTCCAAAACCAAAATATTGGCAGGACGGGTAAAGAGTTTTGCCAGCAAAAGGCGGTTGCGTTCGCCGCCGGAGAGCGATGAAACGGGGCTTTGTGCACGGGCTGGATGGAACAGGAAATCTTCCAAATAGCTCATCACATGCTTTTTCTTACCGCCGACTTCAACGTAATCATTACCCTGTCCGAGCGTGTAAAACACGGTGTCGTTTTCATTCAACGCGCTGCGGAACTGGTCAAAATAAGCAACTTCCTGTTTACTGCCGATACGTATTCTGCCGTAGGTCGGCTGCAATTCGCCCAAAATCAGCTTGAGGAAGGTGGTTTTGCCGATACCGTTGGGGCCGATTAGGCCGATTTTGTCGCCGCGCTGTAAGATGGCGGAGAATTTGTCCATGATGACTTTGTCGCCATAGGCAAACGAAGCGTGTTCCAATTCAGCGATGATTTTGCCGCTTTTCTCGCCGCTGTCGAGCTTGAAATTGACCTGCCCCTGCACATTGCGGCGTTCGGCGCGCTGGCGGCGCAGCTCTTCCAAACGGCGCACGCGGCCTTCATTACGGGTACGGCGCGCTTCGATGCCTTTGCGTATCCATGCTTCTTCCTGTGCGTGGAATTTGTCGAAAAGGCGGTTGTGTTCCGCTTCAACCGCCAATTCCTGCGCTTTTTTCTCGCTGTATTTGGAGAACGAGCCGGGATAGGAGCGCAATATACCGCGGTCGAGTTCGACAATGCGCGTGGCAATGTTGTCCAGAAAACGGCGGTCGTGGGTAATCACAACCAAACTGCCTTCAAACGCCTTGAGCAGGTTTTCCAGCCAGATAATCGCGTCGATGTCCAAATGGTTGGTCGGCTCGTCCAGCAGCAATACGTCGGGCTTCTGCACCCAAGCCTGCGCCAAGGCGACGCGCTTTTTCTGCCCGCCGGAGAGGTTGCCGATTTTTTCGTTTTCCGGCAAACCAAGTTCGCCCAAAGTCTGCTTTACCGCCGCATCTAATTTCCAGCCGTCCTTCGCTTCGATTTCAAGCTGCAATTCGTTGAGTTCTTTCAACAAAGCCTCACTCGAACCATTTTCCAACTCATGGCTGACGTGATGATAACGGCGCAATAAATCACGAATTTCGCCCAAGCCTTCGGCAACGGTATCAAATACGGTTGCGTCCTTATCAAAAAAGGACTCCTGCGGCACATAAACGATTTTGAGGTTGTTTTGAACAATAATCTGCCCGTCATCGAGCTTTTGTACGCCCGCAAGGATTTTTAAAAACGAAGACTTACCCGCACCATTGCGGCCGATTAAACCAATTTTCTCGCCGCTGTCGAGTTGAAAAGAAGTTTTGTCGAGCAAGGCGACATGGCCGACGGCAAAGGAAGCGTTTTCTACGGATAAGATATTCATGGGGAAACTTCAAAAAAGAAAAGGGAGACATTTTAACCGATTATCGGCAGATATTTACCGATAATCATATGAAATTGAAAGTATCAGGCCGTCTGAAAGCAGTTTTCAGACGGCCCCCATCATTATTCTTGAACCTTCAAGCCGAAATGCAGATAGGCTCGTTCGGTTGCCACGCGTCCGCGCGGTGTACGCTGCAAAAAGCCCTGCTGAATCAGATATGGTTCAATCACATCTTCGATGGTATCGGTCGATTCGCCAATCGCAGCAGCCACGTTTTCCAAACCGACAGGGCCGCCGCTGAATTTGTGCAGAATCGCCTCAAGGAATTTCCTGTCCATCACATCCAAACCCTGACCGTCCACATCCAGCATGCTTAAGGCAGCATCGGCAATTTCCGCATCAATGACGCCATTGTTTTTCACATCGGCGTAATCACGCACACGTCGCAAGAGGCGGTTGGCAATACGCGGCGTACCACGGCTGCGCTTGGCTACTTCCATCGCACCCTCCTCACCCATTTCCAACTGCAATAGTTGAGCAGAACGGGCAACAATAGTCGCCAAGTCTTTATTCTGATAAAACTCCAATCGGGATACGATACCGAAACGGTCGCGCAACGGATTGGTCAACATACCGGCACGGGTCGTCGCCCCCACCAATGTAAACGGCGGCAAATCTATTTTGACCGAACGTGCAGCCGGCCCTTCGCCTATCATGATGTCCAACTGATAATCCTCAAGCGCAGGATAAAGGATTTCTTCAACCACAGGGCTTAAACGGTGGATTTCATCGATAAACAGCACATCATGCGGCTCGAGATTGGTCAACAAGGCTGCAAGGTCGCCGGCACGTTCCAAAACCGGGCCGCTGGTTTGGCGCAAATTAACGCCTAACTCTTTGGCAATAATGTGTGCCAAAGTAGTTTTGCCCAAACCCGGAGGACCAAACAACAAAGTGTGGTCAAGCGCTTCACCACGTTTTTTTGCCGCCTGAATAAAAATAGCCAACTGCTCTTTTGCTTTATCCTGTCCGATATAGTCGTCTAGAGTTTTCGGACGTAAAGCGCGTTCAAGCAATTCTTCCTGAGCGGAAATATTTTGAGCAGTGATAATGCGCTGAGGTTGTGCAGAAGTAAGATTATCGGTTTGTAACATAATGTTTCTAAATTCTAAGACCGTTCCCGACCCGTTGTTTCAGACGGCCCGAACAATCAGACAAAGCGGTTAAATTATGATTTTGGCCATTATACCCGATAAGGCCGAGCCACTTTTCCCTCAAATCTAAATCACACAAAAATTTTCGTTTTCAGACGGCCAAAGCAACGTATAATAAACGGTTAAGTCAAATACCTATCGCATTCAGGAGAACACATGAGCCTCAAGCAAAAAGTCATCGCCATCGACGGCCCCAGCGCATCCGGCAAAGGGACGGTTGCCTCACGCGTAGCCGAAGCCTTGGGCTTTCTTTATCTAGACTCCGGTGCGCTTTACCGCCTGACCGCGCTTTACGCACAAAAACGAAATGTTGCCTGGACAGATGAAGATGCGGTCAGCACACTGGCAGAAACCTTGCCCGCACAATTTGAAGGCAGCGCCGTATTATTAAACGGCGAAGATGTATCCGAGCAAATCCGTACCGAAGCCATCGGCATGGGCGCATCTGCCGTCGCGCAGTTGCCTAAAGTGCGTACCGCCCTTTTGCAGCGCCAACGCGACTTCTTAACCGAAAAAGGTTTGGTCGCCGACGGCCGCGATATCGGCTCGGTTATTTTCCCTGATGCCGCATTAAAAATTTTCCTGACCGCAAGTGCCAATGTCCGCGCCCAACGCCGTGCCAAACAACTCGGTATCCCATGCGAAGGCGTTGCATTCGAGCGTATTTTGTCGGACATTGAAGCGCGCGACGAAGCAGACCGCCGCCGCCCTGTTGCTCCGTTGAAACAGCTGCCCGACGCCCTGCTTTTAGTTACCGATAACCTTTCTATCGAAGAAGCTGTAAAAAAAGTGCTTGATTGGTATCATAAAGTTTAAAATTTGGAGTATAATCGCGAAGTTTTCATTTCAGACGGCCTGTTAACCCTATAACAAGGCCGTCTGAAAACATTTCCCAACCTGCCGCGCCAAGGACGGCAGGTCATTTCAAACCTAACCCGCACCCCTTGGCGGTGTACCGAAAAGAGTATATATGACTATGGAAAATTTTGCCCAGCTGCTGGAAGAAAGCTTTACCCTGCAAGAGATGAACCCAGGTGAAGTGATTACTGCCGAAGTAGTCGGCATCGATCAAAACTTCGTTACCGTTAACGCAGGTCTGAAATCAGAATCTCTGATTGATGTTGCTGAATTCAAAAACGCTCAGGGCGAGATTGAAGTTAAAGTTGGCGATTTCGTTACCGTTACCATCGAATCTGTTGAAAACGGCTTCGGCGAAACCAAACTGTCCCGCGAAAAAGCCAAACGCGCTGCCGACTGGATCGCTTTGGAAGAAGCTATGGAAAACGGCGACATCCTGTCCGGCGTTATCAATGGCAAAGTCAAGGGTGGTCTGACTGTTATGATCAACAGCATCCGCGCATTCCTGCCGGGTTCTTTGGTTGACGTACGTCCTGTAAAAGACACTTCTCACTTCGAAGGCAAAGAAATTGAATTCAAAGTGATCAAACTGGACAAAAAACGCAACAACGTTGTTGTGTCCCGCCGCGCTGTTCTGGAAGCTACTTTGGGCGAAGAACGCAAAGCCTTGCTGGAAAACCTGCAAGAAGGTTCAGTTATCAAAGGTATCGTTAAAAACATCACCGATTACGGTGCATTCGTTGACTTGGGCGGTATCGACGGTCTGTTGCACATCACCGACTTGGCATGGCGCCGTGTGAAACACCCAAGCGAAGTTTTGGAAGTTGGCCAAGAAGTAGAAGCCAAAGTCCTGAAATTCGACCAAGACAAACAACGCGTTTCCCTGGGTATGAAACAACTGGGCGAAGATCCTTGGAGCGGCCTGACCCGTCGTTACCCACAAGGTACCCGCCTGTTCGGTAAAGTATCCAACCTTACTGACTACGGTGCATTCGTTGAAATCGAACAAGGCATCGAAGGCTTGGTACACGTTTCCGAAATGGATTGGACCAACAAAAACGTACACCCAAGCAAAGTTGTTCAACTGGGTGACGAAGTTGAAGTAATGATCCTGGAAATCGACGAAGACCGCCGCCGTATCTCTTTGGGTATGAAACAATGCCAAGCTAACCCTTGGGAAGAGTTTGCCGCCAACCACAACAAAGGCGACAAAATCTCCGGCGCAGTTAAATCTATCACTGACTTCGGCGTATTCGTAGGTCTGCCTGGCGGTATCGACGGTCTGGTTCACTTGTCTGACCTGTCTTGGACTGAAGCCGGCGAAGAAGCTGTACGCAAATACAAAAAAGGCGAAGAAGTTGAAGCCGTTGTATTGGCCATCGACGTTGAAAAAGAACGCATCTCTTTGGGTATCAAACAACTGGAAGGTGATCCGTTCGGCAACTTCATCAGCGTAAACGACAAAGGTTCTTTGGTTAAAGGTTCTGTGAAATCTGTTGACGCCAAAGGTGCCGTAGTTGCTCTGTCTGAAGAAGTTGAAGGCTACCTGCCTGCTTCTGAATTCGCTGCTGACCGCGTTGAAGACCTGACTACCAAACTGAAAGAAGGCGACGAAGTTGAAGCCGTTATCGTTACCGTTGACCGCAAAAACCGCAGCATCCGTCTGTCTGTTAAAGCGAAAGACGCTAAAGAAAACCGCGAAGCGCTGAATTCAGTTAACGCCGCTGCAACTGCCAATGCCGGTACTACCAGCCTGGGCGACTTGCTGAAAGCCAAACTGTCCGGCGACCAAGAATAAGGTTGCAGACATGACGAAGTCTGAATTGATGGTTCGCCTTGCAGAAGTGTTTGCCGAAAAAAATGGCAACCAGCTGCTGGCTAAAGATGTCGAATACAGTGTAAAAGTCTTGGTTGATACCATGACCCGCTCACTGGCTCGTGGACAACGTATCGAAATCCGCGGCTTCGGCAGCTTCGACTTGAACCACCGCCCTGCCCGTATCGGGCGCAACCCAAAAACCGGCGAACGCGTGGAAGTGCCTGAAAAGCATGTTCCTCACTTCAAACCGGGTAAAGAGTTGCGTGAGCGTGTAGACTTGGCATTGCAAGAAAGTGCTCATTAATACTTAGTAGCAAAACGCCGCAGAAATGCGGCGTTTTTTTGTTTTCTCAAGAAATACCAAAGCCGGCTCTTTTCACGCATACCTTAATTACACACTATTTCAACTATATTTACTACAATGCTTGTGCAAAAAACGCAGGCCGTCTGAAATCATTTATAATAGACCGACTATTCTGTAATGAAAACATCATTCCAACTACTGTCCAAACTATTGCGGATGATGTTTCAACTATCGCCAGTAAAGCATAATAAAGGTTACACATGAGCAATAGAGACCAACTATTCACACCACCTCCATTTGAAAACCACAGCCCATTGACTTGGTATCAAGCTGCAGCCGAGCAGCCCAACTTCATCCGCGATGAAGCCCAAGCGCGAGCCATTGAATATTTGGATCGCTTGTGGACTGAGCTGATGATGTTTAAACGCAAACGCAACCGTTTTCTCGGCCGTAGCTTGCGCTCCCCCCAAGTACCTAAAGGACTCTATTTTTATGGCGGCGTAGGACGCGGTAAAAGCTTTTTGATGGATGCTTTTTTCGGCTGTCTCCCTTATCGTCGTAAGCGTCGCGTGCATTTCCATGCCTTCATGGCCGAAATCCATCAACGCCTTAAAGTCTTGAAAAGCGAAGCCAATCCCTTAAAAGCCGTTGCAACAGAAATTGCCAAAGAAACACGCGTATTATGTTTTGACGAGTTCCACGTCAGCGATATTGCCGATGCCATGATTCTAGGCCGTTTGCTGGAAAACCTGTTGAGTGAAGGTGTAGTCTTGGTAGCCACTTCCAACTACGCCCCATCCGAACTCTATCCTCAAGGCCAAAACCGCAGCAGCTTTCTCCCAACCATCGCCCTTATCGAGTCCAACCTGACCGTTTTAAATGTGGATGGCGGCGAAGATTACCGCTTGCGTACACTGCGTCCTGCCGAAATTTTCTTTGTCCCCAATAATGAAGAAAACGAGCAAAAACTGGCTGCTTTATTTAAAGAAATGAGCGGAATCTCTGAATTAAACCCAGGCATCAGCATTATTCATGGACGGGAAATTCCTCATAAAGCCCAATCAGAACGCGCCATCTGGTTTGATTTCCGCGCATTATGTTTTGGCCCGCGCTCACAAGCTGACTATTTGTATTTAGCCGAACATTACGAGATGGTTTTCCTTTCAGGATTAGAACGCCTAACCCCGCAAGAAAAAGCAGAAGCACGCCGTCTGACATGGTTAATTGACGTTTTATACGATTTCCGTGTGAAATTGTGCGCTACCAGCGCAGTTGGCGTAAACGATATTTATGTCGAAGGCGATTTCGCCGAAGAATTTACCCGTACAGCCAGCCGTATGATCGAAATGCAATCCGAAGTCTATTTGGAACAACCACACCTGACTTTAAGCAAATAATGCCTTTCCCAAAAAGGGGCGAAATTTGGTAGAATACACTTCCCTTGCCTCTTGGCTGCGACAACTTACCTATCAATAAAAACAAGGACATAACATGGCCATCGAACGTACGATTTCCATCATCAAACCCGATGCAGTAGAAAAAAACGTCATCGGCAAGATTTATAGCCGCTTTGAAGAAAACGGCTTGCGCATTATTGCGGCGAAAATGAAACATCTCTCTGAGCGTGAAGCAAAAGAGTTTTATGCCGTACATAAAGATCGCCCTTTTTATGAAGACTTAGTTAAATTCATGACTCGCAATCCTGTTATGATTCAAGTATTAGAAGGTGAAAACGCCGTTGCCAAAAATCGTGAATTGATGGGCGCAACCAATCCAGCCGATGCAGCTCCTGGCACAATCCGTGCCGACTTTGCAGAATCTGTCAGTGTTAATGCCGTACATGGTTCTGACAGCGTTGAAAATGCTACGATTGAAATTGCTTACTTCTTCAGCCAAAGCGAAATCTGCCCACGCTAAGAGTAAAAGCCTGTAGCCGCTCTACGGCCGTCCGATTCATATCGGACGGCAAAACTGCTTTGTATGTCCTACAAATTAAAGGCCGTCTGAAAACACAAAGGCTTTTAAAGCAAAGTTGCACAATAAGCCCCTTTGCTTTAAAAGCTTTACTGAGAAACATAAAAATACATGAAAACCAATCTACTGAATTATGATTTAAACGGACTGACGCAACACTTTGCCGAAATGGGCGAAAAACCTTTTCGCGCCAAGCAGGTAATGCGTTGGATGCATCAAGCGGGTGCTCAAAACTTTGAAGAAATGACTGACTTAGCCAAATCATTACGCGCTAAGTTGAATGAACAAGCCACAATCGAAGTGCCTAAATTAATGATGGCACAAGAATCTACGGACGGTACACGCAAATGGTTGCTGGATGTCGGTACTGGCAACGGTGTAGAAACCGTCTTCATTCCCGAAGCCGAACGCGGTACTTTGTGTATCTCTTCCCAAGTCGGTTGCGCATTGGAATGCACCTTCTGCTCTACCGGACGACAAGGTTTCAACCGCAACCTGACTGCCGCTGAAATTATCGGCCAGCTTTGGTGGGCCAATAAAGCCATGGGCGTTACCCCTAAAAACGAACGCGTTATCTCCAACGTGGTGATGATGGGTATGGGCGAGCCTATGGCAAACTTTGATAATGTTGTCACTGCCTTGAGTATTATGTTGGATGATCACGGCTACGGCTTGAGCCGCCGCCGCGTGACTGTTTCCACTTCGGGCATGGTTCCACAAATGGACAGACTGCGTGATGCAATGCCTGTTGCTTTGGCTGTATCTTTACACGCATCCAACGATGAAGTGCGCGATCAGATTGTTCCCCTCAACAAAAAATACCCGCTTAAAGAATTGATGGCGGCCTGTCAACGTTATTTGGTCAAAGCACCCCGTGACTTTATTACCTTTGAATACGTTATGCTCGACGGTATCAACGATAAAGCACAACATGCGCGTGAATTGATTGAATTGGTTAAAGACGTACCATGTAAATTCAATCTGATTCCGTTCAATCCTTTCCCAAATTCCGGCTACGAACGTTCTACCAATGAAAATATCCGTGTCTTCCGCGATATTCTGCAACAAGCCGGCTTTGTCGTTACTGTTCGCAAAACCCGTGGCGACGATATCGATGCCGCTTGCGGACAACTGGCCGGACAAGTACAAGATAAAACACGCCGCCAACAAAAATGGCAACAGATTTTGGTCGAACAATAAGGTTAATTATGAAAATCAAGTTCGGATTCGCGTTACTTACCGCACTGACTCTTTCAGCCTGTGCGTCCTCTTCCGGCCCAAGCCCTAAAGAACGTGCCATTCAAGTTTCTAATATCAAAACTCAACTGGCTGTGGAATATATGCGTGGCCAAAACTACCGCCAAGCTACTGAAAGTATCGAAGAGGCGCTTAAGTTCAATTCAAAAAATGACCTTGCTTGGTTGGTACGTGCCGAGATTTATCAGTATTTGAAAGTCAAAGACAAAGCTCAAGAAAGCTTTCTTAAAGCGTTGTCTTTAAAACCTGATAGTGCGGAAGTTAACAACAACTACGGTTGGTTCTTGTGCAATCAAATGAATGCACCAGCCGATTCTTTGGCTTATTTTGACAAAGCACTGGCCGACCCAACCTACCCAAGTCCCTTTATTGCCAACATGAATAAAGGCATTTGCAGTGCAAGGTTAGGCCAATACTCTTTAGCCCAAGCCTATTTGGAAAGGTCTTTAGCAGCGAATCCGCAATTCTTCCCTGCTTTCAAAGAACTTGCCCGAACCAAAATGATGGCAGGCAATCTGAACGATGCCGACTATTATTTCCGCCAATACCAAAGCAAAGTTGATGTCCTGCAGGCTGACGATTTGCTTTTAGGCTGGCGTTTGGCTACCGCCTTGGGCAATAAACACGCCGCATACGAATACGAAGCCCAACTTAGGGCAAACTTCCCCTATTCAGACGAACTACAAACTGTCACAACGGGCCACTAAATGGAAAATAACGATAAAATTAGCTACGACACACAAGCCGCCAAAACATTGGGGGATGAATTACGCAAACACAGAACTGATGCCAAAATCGATATTCAAGATGTTGCTTCACGTTTGAAACTGTCTGCCGAACAAATTGATGCTTTGGAAAAAGGGGAATATTCAGGCTTTCCCGGTTTAGTCTTTGTTTCAGGCTATTTGCGTTCATATGCACGATTTCTGAAAATAGATGAACAAACCATCGCCAAACATTTGCTCTCCATTACTCCGCAACTTGAAGACCATGTATACGCGGTAACACGCAGTGCCAACACCGGCTTAAGCTACCAAGACACTGAAAAGCAAGGTTTCCCAAAATGGATATTGGGGATAGCCGCACTGGCTTTAGCTGTAGGCGGCGTTTACTTTTGGCAAAGCAAATCCAGTTTTGAAAATGAACAGGCAAATATTCAAAACAGCAAAGATGTTGCTGATACGATGAAAACGCCTGCCTTAAAAACGGATAATGTTGCCGTTAGCGAAATGACGGAAGACGGTAAAAAAGAAATTACCAATAAGCCTGAAGTGGCTAATGATCAAGCAGCTTCTGAAGCTTCTGCCGTCGTACAAGAAGAGAAGCCTGCCGTCAAAGTTGAGAAAAACGAACTTTGGATTAAAGTCCAATACCGAAGCAATCTGATTATTACAGACAAAGATGGAAAAGTAGTATTCAGCCGTATCGTTCCGGCCGGAAGCGAACAACGTCTGAGAGGTGGCGCGCCTTACAATGTTTGGATTGGTATTGCAGCCGGATCGGAAGCCAATTACGGCGGCACGTCTATCGAACCTTTGAAATACCGTGTTGCCGGTGAAAAATCCGCCTCTTTTGTTGCAGGAAAAAACTAAAATGACCACACCTAAACGCCGTCAGACACATCAAGTCAAAATTGACCACCTCATCATCGGCTCCGATGCACCCGTTCTTGTTCAATCCATGACCAATACGGATACGGCAGATGCCGCAGCAACTGCTCAACAGATCAAAGAATTGAGCGATGCCGGCTCGGAAATGGTCCGCATCACAGTCAATACTCCTGAAGCGGCTTCCAAAGTAGCCGAAATACGCAGCCGATTAGACGATATGGGCTACACCACTCCCCTGATTGGTGATTTCCATTTTAATGGCGAACGCTTATTGGCTGAATTTCCTGAGTGCGGAAAAGCCTTGGCCAAATATCGGATTAACCCGGGTAATGTCGGCAAAGGTGCAAAAGGCGATGAGAAATTTGCCTTCATGATTCGTACTGCCGCAGAAAACAATAAAGCCGTACGCATCGGTGTGAACTGGGGTTCGCTTGATCAAAGCCTTGCCAAGCGCATGATGGATGCCAACCTAGCTTCTGCTACACCCAAGCCGCCTGAAGAAATCATGAAAGAGGCTTTGATTGTTTCGGCGCTGGAATCGGCAGAAAAAGCCGTGGCTTTAGGCTTGCCTGAAGACAAAATTATTTTGTCGTGCAAGGTCAGCGCCGTACAAGACTTGATTCAGGTTTACCGCGAATTAGGCAGCCGTTGCCGTTACCCGCTCCATCTCGGTCTGACTGAAGCAGGCATGGGCAGCAAGGGCATTGTGGCTTCCACTGCAGCTTTGTCCGTATTGTTGCAAGAAGGCATCGGCGACACCATTCGAATTTCCCTTACGCCCGAACCCGGCTCCCCACGCACACAAGAAGTCATTGTCGGTCAAGAAATCCTGCAAACCATGGGCTTGCGCTCCTTTACGCCAATGGTTACAGCCTGCCCGGGTTGCGGCCGTACCACCAGTACCGTATTCCAAGAGTTGGCTCAAGACGTACAAAACTATTTACGCCAAAAAATGGCTGTTTGGCGCACTGAATATCCAGGCGTTGAATCATTGAACGTCGCCGTAATGGGTTGCGTGGTAAATGGTCCGGGTGAAAGCAAACTTGCCGATATCGGTATCAGCCTGCCAGGTACAGGCGAAACACCGGTTGCGCCGGTTTATGTAGACGGCGAACGAAAAGTTACCCTCAAAGGCGACAATATCGCTGCCGAGTTTTTACAAATCGTTGAAGATTATGTCAAAACCAACTACTGCGAAGGTGGCGCAAAACGTAAGCAAAACCGCGTTATTCCGATTCAATCTGCCTAAAACATTTTCAAGATAAAGAGGCCGTCTGAAAATATGTTGGGCAAACTGGATACTTGGCTGACTGAGCATCCCAAACGCAAGGATTTGCGTGGTTGGCGACGCTTTATTGTTGAATTTTGGTTTTTCGGTTTAAAAGAAGCGCGAGCCTGCTTATTTGCAGGCTTGTTTTTCATTGCCATGTTCCTCGTTCCGAAAACAGGCTGGTTGGGGATTTCGCGCTACGATCTGCTGCTGATTTTTGCTGTTTCCGTACAAGCAGCCATGCTGTATTTCAAGCTGGAAACTTGGGATGAAGTGAAATCGATTACGCTGTTTCACTTGGTGGGCTTTGCTTTGGAATGGTTCAAGACATCAGGCGATATCCAGTCTTGGAGCTATCCGGATGAGGCATACACCAAAATTGGCGGCGTACCGCTGTTTGCGGGCTTTATGTATGCTGCGGTCGGCAGCTATATCATTCAAGCATGGCGGCTATTTGACTTAAAAATCAAAAGCCATCCGCCGTATTGGTTGGGCACTTTGTGCGCACTGGCGATTTATATCAATTTCTTCACCCATCACTATATCGGCGACTATCGCTGGTATCTTGCAGCTTTTGCTCTCGGCCTATACGCCCGGACAACGGTCTTATACACGCCCTATGACACCACTCGCAAAATGCCTCTCCTGCTCGCTTTCGTCCTGATCGGATTTTTTATTTGGCTGGCAGAGAATTTGGGAACCTTATTCGGCGTTTGGCGCTATCCCAACCAAATCGGCGCGTGGGCAGCGGTACATATCAGCAAATGGAGTTCATGGGCGTTACTGGTGATGATGACTTTTACCATCGTTGCGAATTTAAAACACATCAAACATACCATCAGCGTATCAAAAGATTAATTGTTCAACATGTGAAAAAAGGCCGTCTGAAACATTTCAGACGGCCTCTAATTTTCAACAATCAATTAAACAAACTTAATGCTTTAACAAACACCATAATGACGCCATAGCCCAAAGGAATGCAGACCAAAGCCCAGCGCCACCATACACCGATACCGCCGGCTGATACTTTCTTGCTGATCAGATAGGCATCGGATACAACAGTTTCATCATCGGGATTGCCGCTATGTGCCGCGACCTTAATGTCTTTTTCGTGATGCTTTTCATGAACCGAACGGACACTCAAATTACACAACAAACCGACAATCAACAAACCTGCCATGATGTACATGGTAATGCTATAAGCCTCAGCAGCCGGAACACCGCTTTCAATTTGGCTTTGGCGGATATAGTTGACCAACACCGGGCCAATAACGGCCGCAGTTGACCATGCCAGCAAAATCCTGCCGTGGATTGCACCGACTTGATAAGTGCCGAACAAATCCTTCAAATACGCCGGAATTGCTGCAAAACCGCCGCCATACATGGAAATGATGACGCAAAATCCAATAACAAACAAAACCTTGTTACCGCTCTCGCCAATAGACGGAATGGCAAAATACAACAGCGAGCCGAGCACAAAGAAAATAGTGTAAGTATTTTTACGCCCGATTTTGTCGGACACGCTGGACCACAAAAATCGGCCGCCCATATTAAACAGGCTCAACAGACTCACAAAACCGGCCGCCGCACCTGCGCCAATGGCAGCCTGTTTACCGACAGAAGCTTCAGAAAACAGCTCCTGAATCATGACAGAAGCCTGACCCAAAACACCAATACCCGCCGTCACATTCAAGCACAACACCCAAAACAAGAGCCAAAATTGCGGTGTTTTCATGGCTTCGGAAACATTGACGTGATTACTGCTGACCAATTTGCTTTTGATTTTCGGCGCAACATAACCTTTAGGTTTCCAGCCATCGGCAGGTATGCGGATGGTAAACGCGCCGAACATCATCAACACCAGATAAAATAGTCCTAAAACGACAAAAGCCTGCGCTACGCCAACTGAAGTTTCACTGGAGAAAAAATTCATCAGCGACACGGATAAAGGCGAGGCTAACATCGCGCCGCCACCAAAGCCCATAATCGCCAAACCTGTCGCCATACCCGGTTTATCGGGAAACCATTTCATCAGTGTCGATACAGGCCCAATATAACCCAAGCCCAAACCGACCCCGCCAATCACACCGTTGCCCAAATAAAGCAAAAACAGATTGTGCGTATGGACGCCGATCGCCGACACAAAAAAGCCCAAGCTAAAGCAGCAGGCAGCAACAAACATCGCCTTACGCGGCCCAACGCGTTCCATCCATGTACCGAACATAGCCGCTGACGCACCCAACATCGCCAAGGCAATACTAAAAATCCAACCGACCGTAGTCAGCTTCCAATCTCCTGCAGCCGACTCGGTGATACCGATAAGCTTGGTCAGCGGCGCATTGAATACGGAATAAGCATATATCTGCCCGATGGCAAGATGCACGGCCAAAGCGGCAGGCGGTACCAGCCAACGATTAAAGCCGGGTTTGGCAATGGTCGCCTCACGGTCTAGAAATTTCATAAAATCCTCTTATGTATGTGTGTCAAACTCTGATTCCATATCATGCGGAATCAAAAAATTGTTGACAATATTTTAGCATAATCTCCCGTTTATCCTTTTTTCTGCTCCATGATAATTTTGCGCATCAGACAGAAAAAACATTCATCTAAACCATTTTTCACACTCATATCGACAAAAAGGCCGTCTGAAATTTTTTCAGACGGCCTTTTCATTCATATTGTTTTATGCGGCGAAGCGTTTGGCAACTTCTTCCCAGTTAACGATTTCCCAAAAACCTTTCAGGTAGTTAGGACGGCTGTTGCGGTAGTCGATGTAGTAGGCGTGTTCCCATACGTCGCAAGTCAACAGCGGAGTGTTTTCAGTAGTCAGCGGAGTACCTGCATTGGAAGTAGAAACCAGATCCAATTCACCGGCAGGCGTTTTCACCAACCATGCCCAACCTGAGCCGAAAGTACCGGCCGCGCAAGCATTAAACGCTTCTTGGAATTTCTCGAAGCTGCCCCATTTGGCGTCGATGGCTGCAGCCAATTCGCCGGCAGGTTTGCCTTGACCTTTAGGGGTAAAGCCCAGCCAGTAGAAAGTGTGGTTCCAAGTTTGAGCAGCGTTGTTGAACATACCGCCGGAAGATTTTTTCACGATTTCTTCCAAAGGCATTTCTTCAAACTCAGTGCCTTTGATTTGATTGTTCAAATTGGTGATGTAAGTTTGATGGTGTTTACCGTAGTGAAACTCCAAAGTTTCTTTGGTCAGATGAGGGGACAACGCATCCAGTTCATAAGGCAATTGTGGCAGCTTGTGTTCCATTTTTATGCTCCTAATTCTTGATATTTATATTTTGGTAGTGTGTGTTGTCAAATCGACAACATTGCTATTTTACCTGCTTTAGCCTAAACAAACCAATTGAACTTACACTGCGCTATAATAGTGGATTGCAATTTTCCAGCCAGAGATGCCCGTCATGAGCAATTATTCCGATATGCCGTCTGAAGACCGTGAAATCAGCGCATTGTCACTGCCGCCACACTCCACAGAAGCGGAGCAATCCGTATTGGGCGGCCTGATGCTGGAAAATTCTGCTTGGGACCGTATTGCCGATGTCGTTTCCGGCGAGGATTTTTACCGCCACGAACACCGCCTGATTTTTCGTGCAATTGCCAACCTGATTAATGAAAGCCGCCCGGCCGATATCATTACCGTTCAAGAAAGTTTGGAACGCAATGAAGAATTGGAAGCGGCTGGCGGATTCAACTATCTGATTACGTTGGCGCAAAACACGCCATCTGCTGCGAATATCCGCCGCTACGCCGAAATCGTGCGCGAACGTTCCATCATGCGCCAGCTTGCCGAAGTCGGCACGGAAATTGCACGCAGCGCATACAATCCGCAAGGGCGCGATGCAGGCCAGCTTTTGGACGAGGCGGAAAACAAAGTATTCCAAATTGCCGAAAGTACCGCCAAATCCAAACAAGGCTTCCTTGAGATGCCCGACCTTTTGAAAGAAGTAGTCGAACGCATCGATATGCTTTATTCGCGTGACAATCCTGATGAAGTAACCGGTATATCGACAGGTTTTATCGACCTTGACAAAAAAACATCAGGTCTCCAACCGGGCGATTTGATCATCGTCGCAGGCCGTCCTTCCATGGGTAAAACTGCCTTTTCGATCAATATTGCGGAACACGTTGCCGTAGAAAACAAATTACCTGTCGCTGTATTTTCGATGGAGATGGGCGGTGCGCAGCTGGTCATGCGTATGCTGGGTTCAGTCGGACGTTTGGACCAAAGCGTTTTAAAAACCGGCAGATTGCAAGACGAACATTGGGGCCGTCTGAACGAAGCGGTCGTTAAACTCTCCGATGCACCCATGTATATCGATGAAACTCCGGGTTTGACCGCGCTCGAACTCCGCGCCCGCGCCCGTCGTCTTGCGCGCCAGTTCAACGGTAAATTGAGCTTGATCGTCATCGACTATCTGCAATTAATGTCAGGTTCCGGCCGTTCTGACAACCGTGCTTCCGAGCTTGGCGAAATTTCCCGCTCCCTCAAAGCATTGGCTAAAGAATTGCAAGTCCCCGTCATTGCCCTGTCGCAGTTGAGCCGTACTGTTGAACAACGTACCGACAAACGCCCAATGATGTCCGACTTGCGTGAATCCGGCGCAATCGAACAAGATGCCGACTTGATTATGTTCATGTATCGTGATGAATACTACAACTCAGATTCACCCGCAAAAGGCTTAGCGGAATGTATTATCGGCAAACACCGTAACGGTCCCGTCGGAAAAGTATTCCTCACTTGGATGGGTCAATTTACCAAATTTGATAATGCTGCCTATGTTCCAGAATCCATGTTGATGGAAGATTGAGACAGATTGTCTTAAAAATTAACCGAATTTCATATTTCATTAGTCACGCATTACAAAATCGTTTAAAATAAATCTAATAAAAGCAAAAGCATTGCCACGAGCAAATGCAAAAAGAGAAAACGTCAGTTACCCAACACATTACTACCAAAAAACCACTCATGTATCAGACACAAAAAGGCTTCACCCTAATTGAGTTGCTGATCGTCATTACTATTGCAGCAGTAATGGCCGTCATCGCACTTCCCAATATGAATCAATGGATTGCCTCCAGACGTGCGGCATCGCAAGCAGAGCAAATTGCCAATCTGCTGCGCTTCGCGCGTAATGAGGCCGTCCGTCTCAATCTTCCCGTTTACATCTGCCCGGTTAAAATTAAATCCGATGGCTCGCCCAATAATGGTTGCGATTCCAAATATGCCGGTAATGGTATGTTG
This sequence comes from Neisseria sp. P0014.S002, assembly GCF_051958295.1. Lineage (NCBI taxonomy): Bacteria > Pseudomonadati > Pseudomonadota > Betaproteobacteria > Neisseriales > Neisseriaceae > Neisseria > Neisseria sp. P0014.S002. Next base: position 131,604 of record NZ_JBQCVO010000004.1, read on the forward strand.
GCCTACGCCGATAAAAACGAAGACTTACGCTATCAAAACGACACAGTCGATTTATCCATCCGCTCCATTATCCTTAATGGAGATACCGACAAAGTAGACTACAGCTTCGACTATATCCCTATCGGCAACGACCGTTCTGCTCTTTCTGCTTCAGCTTCAAAAGAAGTCTGGTGGAGATTCCTGCCCAATGGTACATTTGGCCATTCAACTAATGGCAAGGATTATCAATTTTCAGACGGCCACATCAAAATCAGCCTGACAGATAAATCTGCCACCGATGCTGAAACCAAGAAAGCCCGTGCTACCGTACTTTTAATTAATGGCAATGGGCATGTCGAAATCTGTGCTAAAAATGATGAGCGCAAAATGTGCGAATACACTTCCAAATAATAACAACGGTATCTTATGAACATTACTAATCCTACTCATCTCAGATCATTTAAAGGCCGTCTGAAAACGAGCTCAACAAGCTTTACCTCAAAACTTCAATCAGGTATGACCCTGATTGAAGTTTTGATTGCCATGTTTGTCCTTGCAATCGGCGTACTCGCCCTTCTGGCTGTTCAATTGCGTACCGTATCCAACGTACGTGAGTCTGAAAATCAAACCACAGTCGCCCAAATTACGCAAAATCTGATTGAAGGCATGCTCATTAATCCGACGCTTTCTGAAGAAACCGATACTGCAGGGGAAAAAACCTCCCGTTATAAAAAATCCTATGATACCTATCTAAAATCCGACTCTAAACAAACTGCAAAATTTGAAGCCAAAATGACCAAAGCCCAACTTGCACAGGCTCAAATTGCACAGTTTAAAGCCGATTTAGCCAAAGCCCTTCCCGAAGCCCAAGTCTTCTCAACCATCTGCAAAGATTCTTCCGGAGCAGAGCCGACTTACGAAAATGGGTTTAACGCAAAATGCGATGGCAAAGGCGACACGACCATCGTGAAAGTTTTATGGTTGCAAGATGTCGAAGAAGAAAATAGCGCAAAAAATCTCAACACATCGGGGCATCACGTTGTCTATACCTACCAATCACGCGTAAGAGACTAACAATGAACAATAAACGCTTACTCAACCATATTCCCAATAAAACCGCGATGCGAGGTTTCAGTATTCTTGAATTTCTGGTTGCCAGCCTGCTCAGCATGATCGTCTTAATGGCTGTTAGCTCCACCTACTTTACTGCACGCGGATTAAACAAATCTGCCAACACCCGTATCAGTATCCAACAAGATTTGCGCAATGCCGCCAATATGATTGTCCGTGATGCGCGTATGGCAGGCAATTTCGGCTGCTTCAATATGTCGAATTCTCCTGCCTCTGCAGTGATAGAAGACAAAAGCTCGGATGAATATGCCTTGAAAACAGCCGGTGTTAATAAGCTGTTACCGGTTAAAGAAATCAATAAATTAAGCTATACCGGCTTTGTTCAAACTGGCAAAGCCTTGCTGTTCCAATACGGTATCGACAAAGCAGACTCGGGTGCAAAAACTGCCATTGCCAGCAGCTGCTTCGGTATTGCCAAACCTCACACAGAAATTAAAGATTTGGCTGCGGCAAAATTGGCTTTAAAAATTACCGACTCTGATCAAGACGGCAGTATTGCCATTATGAAACATGAAATGATTGCCTACGCTGTCGGTAAACTTGGCGAAGAGAGCGGTTTATTCCGTTTCCAATTATCAAATGATGGTTCATGGAGTAATCCGCAGCTGTTGATTAAAGGCATTACAACCATGGATATCCACTATATCTATGCAGAATGTCCTGATTCTGAAAATGCATCTGCCAGCGGATTGAATACAGAATCATTTGATTACAAAAACGCATTGGATATCTCAGCTGAGGCCAAGTCTCCGGCTTCTATCCAAATCGTACTGAATAACGGCAGTATTGACCCATCAAAAGAACAAGACAATAAAGTCGATATCTATAATATTAATGCCACCATCCGCGGAGGAAACGTATGCGCCGACCGATCACTCTAATCAAACCTGAGCGGCAGCAGGGCTATGCTTTGTTTATCGTCTTAATGATGATGGTCGTCATCGCCCTGCTCGTGGTCACAGCCACCCAGTCCTACAATACCGAACAGCGTATCAGCACCAATGATGCCGACCGTAAACTGGCAACCACCCTAGCCGAAGCGGCACTGCGTGAAGGTGAAAATCAAATTTTTGATATTGAAGGTAAAAAGACTACTTTTACCGCAAAATGTGAAAAAGGTTTATGTTCCACACCAAACGTCAAATCCAATGGCGATTTTACTGAGGAAGGCAACCCAACCGTAGATGCTTGGAAGCGCAAATGCGACAAAAGCCTGTGTATTGACGCCAATGGTACGGAATATCCTTTAGATAAAAAAAGCGGCATCGTAAATAATCCGCGCTACATCATCGAATATTTAGGTAAAACGACAGAGGGTCGAATTACCTACCGAGTTACTGCCAAGGCATGGGGTAAGAATGCCAATACCCAAGTCGTTCTTCAGTCTTACGTTGCTAGCGAATAATATAATGAATACCACCTCTACCAAACAACTAGGCTTTACGCTGGTTGAGATGATGATTGCCGTCGCCATCTTAGCCATCCTGAGTGTCATTGCCATTCCCTCGTACAACCGCTACATTGAACGCGGCTACCAATCACAAGCGCATGCCGAGTTAGTCGCCATCAATTCTGCTTTTAAAACCCAGATGGTTAAAAATCCAAAGTGGAAAACTGATGATATTAAAAATGAATTGGATGATTTTATTTCCTCATACAAAGGCCATAAAGATTTGGCAGACAAATACCAATACTCTGCTGAAATGATTAATGCCAGTAAAAGTCGGGCCTATCGTTTGAAAGCCATTCCCACAAAAACAGGCTATACCCTTTCCGTTTGGATGGATAGTTTGGGCAATGCTTACAAATGCACTGATATTAATTCTGCCAAAGATTCCAAAACTACAATGACCAATGGCAAAGGTTGCGAATCGGTTTCCAAAAAGAAATCTTTTTAGTCTGACAAACATAAAAAAGCAGTGTCATTTTATCGACACTGCTTTTTATATTTTACTGTTTCCAATCATCGTCTCGGCGTTGGCGCTTCAACAGTATCCTGACTGCGCCATCATTGCCTTGTCGAGGCTCGACATAAGCCAACACATCAGGATGCTGCATCAACCAGCGGCGCGTCATATTTTTCAAAACCGGTTTATAGCCTGCAGAACCCAAGCCGCTGCCGTGGACAATCTCGCCGCAAACGCCGCGTTTTTTCGTAAACTCAATAAACTCGTTCAATACCTGCTGCGCTTCTTCCTGCGTATAGCCGTGCAAATCCACATCCGCCACAACAGGATAATGGCCGTTTCGCAAACGCATCAAATCATTTTTACCCTGCCCGTTTTTACTGAACGAAGCCGGTGGTTCTTCCCAGCCGCCGCTACCCACATAAAAATAATCTTCCTGCTCCAAAGTCGCCATTTCTTTAGGTCGCGGCTTGATCGGAGATTTATCACGAGGCTGTTCATAATAGTTGCCGGCATTTTTCAACGGCGTAACCTTACCAACCGCCTTGCTGAAATCTACATCCTCTACCTGCTTTTTAGCCTTCGCCTCGGCTTCCCGCTCCGCGGCTTCCTTTTTCGCCTGTTTGCCCAAAGCCTTCAACGTTTCTTGAAAGTTTGCCGTCATGGTTTGTCCTTTCCAAAAAATTGATTGCGCACATTATAGCAAACCCGGCTACAAGGCCGTCTGAAAGACTCTTATCATCGCTTCTTATTTAGGGTATAGTATTAACGCATTGTCAGTCTTACAAAAGAGAGAAAATATGTTTAAACGCCCGGAAGAAATCATTGTCTTGATACTTGCCCTATTATGGGTCGCACTCAGCTACTACTTTGCCGCCATCCTGATTTCAGATGCCTACACCATTCTCCTGATTACCGTACTGACTTCCGTTTGGGCGGCCATCTGTTTCCTTTTATGGCAACGCAACTTAAGCCGTCATATTTGGCCGCTGTTCCTCGGCAGCCTGGTTGCCTGCTGGTGGCCGTACTTCACTTGGCTTGCAAGCGATGTTCCCGAAGGTACATGGTATTCAGGCTGGACATTCAAATCCATTATCGCCCTGATTCCCGTTGTTGCCGCTTATGTCTTCAAGTGGAAACAAAGCCGGAAAAACAAAATCGCCAACACCATTGCCTGATACCTCGCGCCGTCTTTTTCAGACGGCGTTTTCCATATCTGACATAACGCTCAGACTGTCAACAATCCCAATAAAATGCTATACTCTTCACACGATTTAACACCCTAAAACAGGCCGTCTGAAAGACTTATCAAGATGATCAGCAAACAAGAATACCAAGCCCAAGCCGCACAAGGTTACAACCGCATTCCACTCGTTCAAAAGCTGCTTGCCGACTTGGACACACCGCTCTCAATCTACCTCAAACTTGCCAACAAGCCTTTCACCTACCTGCTCGAATCCGTTGTCGGTGGCGAACGTTTCGGCCGCTATTCCTTTATCGGCCTGCCTTGCAGCCACTATCTCAAAACCAGCGGCAAACATGTTGACGTGTATCAAAACGGCGAAATCGTCGAACAACACGACGGCAATCCCCTACCCTTTATCGAAGCCTTCCACAACCGCTTCAAAACGCCCGAAATTCCAAGCCTGCCGCGCTTTACTGGCGGCCTGGTCGGCTATTTCGGTTATGAAACCATCTACAATTTCGAACATTTTGCTCACCGCCTGAAACATACGGCCAAAGCCGATCCCCTCGGCACGCCCGACATCCTCCTGATGCTCTCGCAAGAGCTTGCCGTAGTGGATAACCTAAGCGGCAAAATCTACCTGATTGTTTATGCCGATCCGTCTCAAGCCAACGGCTATGAACGCGCACGCGAACGTCTTGAAGACATCCGTACCCAGTTACGCCAAAGTTGCGCCATCCCGCTTTCCCTCGGCAGCAAGCAGACGCAAGCAGTCAGCGAATTTGGAGAAGAACCTTTCAAAGCCTGCGTCAACAAAATCAAAGACTACATCTTTGCAGGCGACTGCATGCAGGTTGTCCCCAGCCAACGCATGAGCATGGAATTTACCGACAATCCGCTTGCCCTCTACCGCGCCCTGCGTACGCTGAACCCATCGCCATACATGTTCTACTACGATTTCGGCGATTTCCATATTGTCGGCTCTTCGCCCGAAATCCTCGTCCGCCGCGAACGCGATGATGTCATCGTCCGTCCTATCGCCGGCACACGCCTGCGCGGCAAAACACCAGCCGAAGACCTCGCCAACGAACAAGACCTGCTGAGCGATGCCAAAGAGATTGCCGAACACGTCATGTTGATTGACTTAGGACGCAACGACGTCGGCCGCATCAGTAAAACCGGCGAAGTCAAAGTCACCGACAAAATGGTGATTGAAAAATATTCCCATGTGATGCACATCGTCTCCAACGTCGAAGGCCGTCTGAAAGACGGCATGACCAACATGGATATCCTTGCCGCCACTTTCCCGGCGGGCACACTTTCCGGCGCTCCCAAAGTCCGCGCCATGGAAATCATCGAAGAAGTCGAGCCGAGCAAACGCGGCATCTACGGCGGCGCAGTCGGCGTATGGAGTTTCAACAACGACATGGACTTGGCCATTGCCATCCGCACTGCCGTGATTAAAAACAATACCCTATTCGTCCAAAGCGGCGCAGGCGTAGTTGCCGATTCCAACCCAACCTCCGAATGGCAGGAAACCCAAAACAAAGCCCGCGCCGTCGTGCGCGCAGCTCAGATGGTACAAGAAGGGTTGGATAAATAATTTTTCAGACGGCCAGCGCTCTGAAATGACTAAACAACAAGATTATGATAATAAACGAAAAACAACTAAAATCCATCAGCAAATTCTTCAGCTTTATCTTGCGCCACCATCCCGAGCAAATCGGCATTACTTTGGATAAAGACGGCTGGGTAGATATTGATACCCTGCTGACGCAGGTAAATCATCCTGAGCGTGGTTTTACGGGCAATCCGCTGACCTACGAAGTATTGTTGGAAGTGGTCGAAAACAACGATAAAAAACGGTTTACCCTTTCCGAAGACGGCAAACGCATCCGTGCTGCGCAAGGTCATTCGACGGCACAAGTTCAAGTTGAACACAAAGTAGCGATGCCTCCACAGATTTTGTATCACGGTACGGCTGAACGCTCTGTTCCGTCTATTTTGGAGCAAGGCCTGCATTCTGCCTCGCGCCATTTTGTCCATCTGTCTGCCGATGCCGCAACAGCCGTCAAAGTCGGCTCCCGACACGGCAAGCCGGTTGTATTGACCATCGACACTGTCGCCATGCTTGCGGCAGGGCATCAATTTTATCTGGCGGACAACGGCGTATGGTTAACTGAAAACGTTCCGCCGCAATTTATCGGCAAACTTTAAAACATCAGGCCGTCTGAAGCCGTAAAACCATTTTCAGACGGCCTGCAAACACCCTACCCAATTTCTTCATAAAGCGATTATCCATGAACACATCCCCCATCCTCCCTCCTGCTATGCTCGGCATTCTTGGCGGCGGACAATTAGGCAGAATGTTTACTGTTGCTGCCAAAACCATGGGCTACAAAGTAACCGTACTCGATCCCGACCCGAATGCGCCGGCGGCGGAATTTGCCGACCGCCATTTGTGCGCGCCGTTTGACGATGAAGCAGCTTTGGAAGAATTGGCAAAATGCGCGGCGGTTACGACCGAGTTTGAAAACGTCAATGCCGACGCGATGCGTTTTCTCGCCAAACATACCAATGTTTCCCCCAGCGGCGACTGCGTTGCCATCGCGCAAAACCGTATTCAGGAAAAGGCATGGATACGCAAAGCAGGCCTGCAAACCGCGCCGTATCAAGCAGTTTGCAAAGCCGAAGACATCACTGAAGAAAGCGTACAATTTCTGCCCGGCATCCTGAAAACTGCCACTTTGGGCTACGACGGCAAAGGCCAAATCCGCGTAAAAACATTGGATGAACTCAAAGCTGCGTTTGCCGAACACGGCAGCGTGGATTGCGTTTTGGAAAAAATGGTGGACTTGCGCGGCGAAATTTCCGTCATCGTATGCCGTCTGAACAATGACAACGTACAAGCTTTCGACCCTGCCGAAAACATCCACGAAAACGGTATCTTGGCTTACTCCATCGTCCCTGCACGACTGAGTGCCGACATTCAGCAACAGGCGCGACAAATGGCGCAGCGTTTGGCCGATGAATTGAACTACGTCGGCGTATTGGCGGTAGAAATGTTTGTTGTCGGCGACACGCATGAATTGGTCGTCAACGAAATCGCGCCGCGTCCGCACAATTCCGGCCACCATACCATCGACGCCTGCGCGGCAGACCAATTCCAGCAACAGGTTCGCCTGATGTGCAACCTGCCGCCTTCTGACACCAAATTGCTGAGTTCTTGCTGTATGGCGAATATTTTGGGCGACGTTTGGAAGGAAGACGGCAGCGAACCCGAATGGCTGCCGCTGCAAAGCAACCCGAATGCCCATCTGCATCTTTACGGTAAAAAAGCCGCGCGCAAAGGCCGAAAAATGGGCCACTTTACCGTCTTGGCCAACGATGCGGACAATGCGTTCCAAACCACACAAACCTTACATCAAAGCCTGTAACCTTACCCACTTTTTCAGACGGCCTTTGATTGCCAAAGGCCGTCTGAAATCAATTTTTCCGACCATCCGCCATGAGCCTTCTGACCATCCTCCGTCCGGCAACCGAAAAAGACTGCCAAGCCATACACAATGCCCATCTGCACGCCGTTCAATACGCCTGCATCCGCAGTTACGATGAAACCATTATGCACACATGGGAAAGTCTGCTCGACATCAATAGCTATTTGGAAACCATCTCCGATAAAAACAAAGCCTTGTGGGTGGTCGAATACAAAGGGCTGATTCAAGGCTTCTTCCAAGTCGATTTCAAAGAAGCGCAACTGGACGCCTTATACGTCCATCCGCTCTTCCACAATCTCGGCTTAGGCACAGCCCTGCTCAGCCGCGCCGAAGAAATGGCACGAAATGCAGGCCTCAGCTTTCTCAAACTGTATGCCTCGCTCAATTCCGTGCCTTTTTATCGCCTCAACCGCTACGAGTCGCTCGGTACTGCCGTGTTGCAACTGAACAAAACCGTCCGCGTCGAATGCGAATTGATGCGCAAATACCTGTAATTTTCCCCTTCCGCCGTTGCTTTTTTGAAAGAAACCGATGTCCCGAATTGCTGCCCTGCCCGACCATCTTGTCAACCAAATCGCTGCCGGCGAAGTGGTCGAACGCCCTGCAAACGCCTTGAAAGAAATCGTTGAAAACAGTATCGATGCAGGCGCGACAGCGATTGATGTCGAGCTAGCCGGCGGCGGCATCCGCCTGATTCGCGTCAGCGACAACGGCAGCGGTATCCATCCAGACGACATCGAGCTTGCGCTCCACCGCCACGCTACCAGCAAAATCAAAACCTTAAACGATTTGGAACACGTTGCCAGCATGGGCTTTCGCGGTGAAGGTTTGGCCAGTATCGCCTCCGTCAGCCGTCTGACCCTGACCAGCCGTCAAGAAGACAGTTCGCATGCGACACAAGTCAAAGCCGAAGACGGCAAACTCAGCAGCCCTACGGCAGCCGCCCATCCTGTCGGCACCACCATCGAAGCTGCCGAACTCTTCTTCAATACACCGGCGCGGCGCAAATTCCTCAAATCCGAAAATACCGAATACGCCCACTGCGCCACCATGCTCGAACGCCTCGCGCTGGCGCATCCGCACATTGCCTTCTCACTCAAACGCGACGGCAAACAAGTGTTCAAACTCCCAGCTCAAAGCCTGCACGAACGTATCGCCGCCATTGTCGGCGATGATTTTCAGACGGCCTCATTGGAAATTGACAGCGGCAATGGCGCATTACGGCTCTATGGCGCGATTGCCAAGCCGACTTTTGCCAAAGGCAAAACCGACAAACAATACTGCTTCGTCAACCATCGTTTTGTCCGCGACAAAGTCATGCTCCATGCCGTCAAACAGGCATACCGCGACGTATTGCACAACGCGCTGACGCCTGCTTTCGTCCTCTTCCTCGACCTGCCTCCCGAAGCCGTGGATGTCAACGTCCACCCAACCAAAACCGAAATCCGCTTCCGTGACAGCCAGCAAGTACACCAACTCGTGTTCCACACGCTCAACAAAGCCCTTGCCGACACGCGTGCCGACCTGACCGAAAGCGTCAGCAACGCAGGCGAAGTGTTGCATGACATTACCGGCGTTACTCCTGCCCCAATGCCGTCTGAAAACGACAGCGAAAATCTGTTTGATAGCACATCCAACTACCCAACAGGCAACAAACCCGATACACGCAATGCCTTTGGTTCATCAGGCAAAACCGCGCCTATGCCTTACCAAGCCGCACGTGCGCCGCAACAACGCAGCCTGTCCCTGCGCGAAAGCCGCGCAGCCATGAATACTTACGCCGAGCTTTACAAAAAAACCGACGACATCGACCTTGAGTTAAGCCAATTCGAGCAGGCATGTTTCGGCAATATGCCGTCTGAAATGCCTACCCAAAAAACAGATACGCCGCTTTCAGACGGCCTTTCCTCCCAACCCGAACTGCCGCCGCTCGGCTTTGCCATTGCCCAATTATTAGGCATCTACATCCTTGCCCAAGCCGAAGACAGCCTGTTGCTCATCGATATGCACGCTGCCGCCGAACGCGTCAACTACGAGAAAATGAAACGCCAACGTCAGGAAAATGGCAACCTGCAAAGCCAGCGCCTGCTTATTCCCGTAACCTTTGCCGCGTCCCACGAAGAATGCGCCGCCCTTGCCGATCATGCCGAAACGCTGGCAGGCTTCGGGCTGGAACTGTCCGATATGGGCGGCAATACCCTTGCCGTCCGTGCAGTTCCCGCCATGCTCGGTAAAGCCGACGTTGTTTCGCTGGCCAAAGATGTATTGGGCGAACTCGCCCAAGTCGGCAGCAGCCAAACCATCGAAGAACACGAAAACCACATCCTTGCCACCATGTCCTGCCACGGCTCAGTCCGTGCCGGCCGCCAGCTTACCCTGCCGGAAATGAATGCGCTCCTGCGCGATATGGAAAACACACCGCGCAGCAACCAGTGCAACCACGGCCGTCCGACTTGGGTCAAACTGACTTTAAAAGAATTGGATGCGTTGTTTTTGCGCGGACAGTAATGCCAATAAAAAGGCCGTCTGAAAATGCTTTCAGACGGCCTTTTAACTTATTTGCCCTTAACGAATATCCATAGGCGCAAACGATTTCACGGTTTCATCGATTGCTTTAACACGGGTCAGGAAGTCTTCCAATTGGGCAAGCGGCAATGCGCTTGGTCCATCGCATTTAGCTTGGTCGGGATTGGCATGGGATTCGAGGAACAAACCGGCCAATCGGGTTGCCATACCGGCAAGCGCCAAGTCCAATACTTGGGCGCGACGTCCGCCTGATGCGGCGGCACCGGATTCGCGCGTTTGCAGGGAATGGGTTACGTCAAAAATAACGGGCAGGTTGTTACACGTTTTTTTCATCACGCCAAAGCCAAGCATATCGACCACCAAGTTGTCGTAGCCGAAGTTTGCGCCGCGTTCGCACAAAATGATTTGCTCATTGCCTGCTTCTTGGAATTTCTCGACGATGTTTTTCATTTGAGACGGGCTGAGGAATTGCGGTTTTTTGATGTTGATGACATTGCCGGTTTTCGCCATTGCCACCACCAAATCGGTTTGGCGTGCCAAGAAGGCAGGCAGCTGAATGACATCGCAGACTTCGGCAACCGGTTGGCATTGGTAAGGCTCGTGAACGTCGGTAATCACGGGAACGTTAAACTCGCGTTTCACCGCTTGAAAAATCTTCATGCCTTCGTCCAAACCCACACCGCGGAACGAGTGGATGGAAGAGCGGTTTGCCTTGTCGAAAGAGGCTTTGAAAACGTAAGGGATGCCGAGTTTATCGGTTACTTTAACGTATTGCTCACAGGCTTTCAGCGTAGAGTCGAGGTCTTCAAGGACATTGATGCCGCCGAAAAGGGTAAAGGGCGCATCGTTGCTGACGGTGATGTTGTTGATTTGGATATTCACGGCAAAGCCTTTCAGATAAGTTGAATTTGGGAAACAGGCCGTCTGAAATGTTTCAGACGGCCTTTGTTTGAATATTACAACACGGTGTGCGGCGGCTCATAAGAAATCACGTCGCGGATTTTATTGTTCTCATCGACGAGGACAACTTTCGGCTCATGCGCTGCAATTTCAGGTTCGGACAACATAACGTAAGACATGATAATCACGATATCGCCTTTTTGAACCAAACGCGCAGCCGCGCCATTCAAGCAAACGACGCCGCTGCCGCGTTCGCCGGGAATGGTGTAGGTTTCAAGACGTTCGCCGTTGTTATTGTTGACGATGGCGACTTTTTCGTTAACGCAAATACCTGCCGCATCCAGCAGGTCTTGGTCAACGGTAATGCTGCCGACGTAGTTGAGGTCGGCTTCGGTAACGGTGGCACGGTGGATTTTGCCGCCGAGCATGGTACGAAACATGGGTTTCCTTTTTGATTGTGGGTTGATTTGCGGTTTTAACTCCTGGGAAGTTAAAACCGCTGTTTGTGTGATTGAGAATTAGTTATTGGGAAAGTCCGCTTCGTCGAACTCGGGTTCCGGATCGCTTTGAAGGACTTTTCCGTTTAATTTCAACTCGCTGTTTTGCAAAGTCAAATGGGTTTTAACATTATTGTCTTCTAAGGTCAGATATTTCTCGCTTGCCATGCTTTTAATGGTGCTGTCGACCATCAGGCGCAAGGTCTCGTTGATATCGTCGATGCTGGCGCGGCCTGCGGCTTCATCTTCGGCATTGACGCTAAACAGGCTGCTTGCTTGGTTGACGGTGAGCTGCTCCAACAATTTTTGCGGTACGCTCATATTAAAGTCGGCTTCGGTTTTCTTCAGCATATCGCCCAAATTGTTGAGGTCTTTGGCTGCCAAACCTTTAAACGCGAGTTTGCCGCTGACATCGACATCGCCATGAGGCATGGTGAATTTGAAGGTTTTGACATTCAAAACCGGATTGTTGGTAAACAGGCCTGAAGCCTCGTTTTTGGCCGTCTGAATCAAGGAAGCCTGAATTTCTTCTTCGCTCATTTTCTTCACGGACACTTCGGCAATTTTGTTTTTCAATGCCAGAAGTGATGCGGCATCCAAATGCTCGGCAGCAACATTGATGTCCAGAGGGCCGTATTTGTCTTCGCCATAAGTCAGGCTTTCAAATTGGAAGCGGCCTTCGCTGTTGATGAATTTATCGACTTCTCCGGTCTGGGTATCGAAACGCAGTTTGCTGACTTCAATTTTAGACGGAGCAATCGTGCCGGTCGGATTGATGAATGCACCGATTTGCAGGTTGGTTACAAGGTTGACCAGTTCGTTCAACTTAACGTTGTAATCGATGTTTTCTTTCCATTGCAGCAGGAATTTATCCAGCGTAATGCTGCTCTTGCCCAAGGAAAGCTTGGTCAGGCCGTCTTCCGTTTCGGATTGGAAGCGCAGGTTTTCCAAAGACACATCGCCTTTGTCGGCCAATTTGACTTGTAAAGACGGCGCAAGGTAATCGTGGCGATAGCTTTTGAAGCCTTGGCTGTAATCGGTATTGCCGCCAAAACCTTTCCAGTTGAGCTTGATACCGGAAAGCTCTTCATAATCGAAGGCGGGAATATTGAGGCTGAGTTTGCCGTCGCCGGAAAGATAAACCGTATTGGTCATGGTCAACGGCGTTTGCTGGCCGAAGAAGCGGTCCAAAACTTTTTTGGTTTCCGGATGGTATTGGAACTCGGTTTCCACGTGGGCGCGCGTGCCGAAACCTCCGGCAAACGGGCCGTGTGTCACGTGGTTGATGACCGTAATCGGCTCTTGCAGGACGGTTTTCAAATTGTCCGGCAGATATTTTTGCGTATTTTGAAGCAGGGTCGGCTTGAGGCGGATGACGGTCGTCTCGGTTGAACTGAACCAGCCGCGATCGTATTGGTGGGACTCAACGGTCAGGAAACCGGATTCCTGCAACAGCTTTTGTTGCTCGGTCAGGCTTTCTTCCGCTTTGACACCAAGATAATAAGGCGTGCCGAGCGCAGCGGCGACAACAACGGCGGCAGTCGGGATAAGATACTTTTTCATCACTTCAAACAGATTAGGTTCAAAGCGTAAAGCATAGCATTTTTTAGCTGTTTTGTCTTATCCGCCGTTTCAGACGGCCTTTAGGTAAAGATTGTGATATTATGCAAACATAAACGATTTTTACACTTTTGGCAGACCTTACCCTGTCTGCCAAAATGTCATTAAAGGTTTGCAAATGCTTTTATTTATTGATAATTACGACAGCTTCACCTACAACATCGTCCAATACTTTGCCGAGTTGGGGCAGGAAGTTTTGGTTCGCTGCAACGATGAAATCACCATCGAAGAAATCGAAGCCCTGAAACCGCAATATCTGGTCATCGGCCCCGGCCCTTGTTCCCCTAAAGAAGCAGGCATTTCTGTTGCAGCCATGCAGCACTTTGCCGGCAGGCTGCCCGTCATGGGCGTGTGCCTCGGCCATCAAACCATGGGTGAAGCGTTCGGCGGCAATGTCGTGCGCGCGCAAACGATGATGCACGGCAAAGTCTCCCCCGTTTTCCATCACGGCACAGGCATGTTTAAAGACCTGCCCAATCCTGTCAACTGCACGCGCTACCACAGCCTGGCCATCGACCGCGCCACCCTGCCCGACTGCCTCGAAATTACCGCATGGACGGAAGACGGCGAAATTATGGGCGTACGCCACAAAGAATATGCCGTCGAAGGCGTACAGTTCCACCCCGAAGCCCTGCTGACCGAACACGGCTACGATATGCTGAAAAACTTCTTGGAAGAATTCAAAGACTATCGTCCGCAAAAATCTTAATGAAAGGCCGTCTGAAAGGAGTTTGACAGTGTTCAAACCGCATTTTCAGACGGCCTGAATCACATCGAACACGAACAAAGGAAAAAATCATGATTACCCCTCAACAAGCGATTGAACGCCTCATCAGCAATAACGAACTTTTCTACGATGAAATGACCGACCTCATGCGCCAAATCATGAGCGGCCAAGTTCCGCCCGAGCAAATCGCAGCCATTCTGACCGGTCTGCGGATTAAAGTTGAAACCGTTTCCGAGATTACCGCTGCAGCCAGCGTGATGCGCGAATTTGCCACCAAAGTGCCGCTGGAAAATGCAGATGACTTGGTCGATATTGTCGGCACGGGCGGAGACGGTGCCAAAACCTTCAATATTTCCACAACTTCCATGTTTGTCGCGGCTGCGGCAGGCGCGAAAGTCGCCAAACACGGCGGCCGCTCCGTTTCTTCATCCAGCGGCGCCGCCGATGTCATGGAACAAATGGGCGCCAACCTCAACCTCAACCCCGAACAAGTTGCCCAAAGCATCCAGCAAACCGGCATCGGCTTTATGTTCGCACCCAACCACCACAGCGCCATGCGCTATGTTGCCCCTGTCCGCCGTTCGCTCGGCTTCCGCAGCATCTTCAATATCTTGGGTCCGCTGACCAATCCTGCCGGCGCGGCAAACCAACTCTTGGGCGTGTTCCACATCGACTTGTGCGGCATTCTTTCTCGCGTATTGCAACAGCTTGGTTCCAAACATGTTTTGGTTGTGTGCGGCGAAGGCGGTTTGGATGAAATCACACTGACCGGCAAAACCCGCGTTGCCGAACTGAAAGACGGCAAAATCACCGAATACGACATCAGCCCAGCCGATTTCGGCATGGAAGTCCACCGCAATTTGGACGAAATCAAAGTAGAAAACGCGCAAGAATCCCTGCAAAAAATGAACGAAGTGTTGGACGGCAAAGCCGGTGCCGCACGCGATATCGTCGTCCTTAATGCCGCCGCCGCGCTCTATGCAGGAAATGTGGTCGCATCGCTGGCGGACGGTGTCAAAGCCGCGCAAGAAGCCATCGACTCCGGCAAAGCCAAAGCTAAAAAAGACGAATTTATCGAATTTGGCAAACAGTTTGCCTAAACTTTAAAACCATAAACAAAGGCCGTCTGAAAAATCTTTCAGACGGCCTTTTATTCTTTAAATATTAAAATTTGCTTTTAATATCATTAATCAAGCCTTCAGCTTTTTCTTTGGCTTCTTCAGCCAAGTGTGCTACTTTCTCTTTGGCTTCACCGGCTAAATGAGCTGCTTTTTCTTTAGCTTCACCTGCAAAGTTTTCTACTTTTTCTTTAGCCTCGCCTGCGAAGTGCGCCGCTTTTTCTTTGGCTTCACCTGCAAAGTTTTCTGCTTTTTCTTTAGCATCCGCAGCAACTTCTTTTGTCTTACCGACGCCTTGTTGAACTACGCCTTCAGCTTTGAGTTTGGAATCGTCAAGAACTTCGCCGGCTTTCTCTTTTACTTCACCGCTGATTTGATCTAATTTGCCAGTCATCATTTATTCCTTCTTAGTTTCATGTTGATAAGAGTAATCACTATACCCCAATAGATATTGGGTTGCAACTTAAAGTCTGTCTCAATATTAAAAACATAATAAAAATGGATTACGTCAAGTTAGCACAACTGTTTCAATATCGCTTCGGCTACTGCCTCGCCTATCATCTTGCTGCCGAACTCATTGAAATGAAGTCCATCGCACAGCATCACATCGGTCAAATCCTGCTCAAACATCAGACTGTATAAATCATTGACGGTAAAACCATATTGCCTTGCCAAATCCTCCGCCACACGGTTATAGGCCTTCAAGTCGGCCAGATAGCGGCGCGAGGGTTTGACGATATTGTGTACGCTTTCCAAAAACGGCGTACTGCTCGCCCAAATAATTTTTGCCCCTGTCTGTTTCAGATAATCGAAAATTTGAATCAGGTTGCTGCGATAGGTTTTTATATCGGCCACCGGCTCATTACAGCCTTGATTATGGCGGATGTCGTGCAAACCGCAATTGATGTGGATAATGTCTCCCACAGTCGCGCCCTCTGTCCATTGCTCGATATGTTCTAACACATCATGCGACGAACGGCAGTTTTCCGATGGAGAAACAATATCCGCCTCAGGCAAAGCGGCGCGTGTGTAAGGCTCCGATGCAAGCCGAACGGAATCGCCGATTAAGTAAACGGTCATTTTTGTTCTCCTCCCTTTATTTGAACCAACAGCAAGGCCGTCTGAAATATCACTTATATTATTATAAGAGTGCTATTTCAGACGGCCTTAACTTCAGTCAAATTCTATTGTTAAATCATAAATTAACGCTGACTGTTTTTATAAAAATCAATTAATTGCTTGGCCTGCAACATCGGCAGCCCAAAACGGTCGCTCACGACTTTCAAATCCTTCCACTCCTGACCGGTCAGATTTTGCCCGACCCATTTGAGGTTTTCCGGATTGCTTTTGATTTTCTCAAAATACGCCTGCTTGCGTTTCCAGTTGCGCGACCACACCAGCAACATGGTAAAAATACATAAAACAATCAATACAATATTGGTAAACAACATCATGTCCATACGACATACTCCCGCTTGAGTCTCGAAATCAGAAAATATGGATTAAAGGCCGTCTGAAAAAACAGTCTTCAGACGGCCTCAGCGTGACGCTCAACGTTGCATTTCCAGCATCAATGCCTGACAAGCGGCTTCATTTTCCAAAGCACAAGATTCGCTCAGTTGGTTTAAACGGCTGTCGCGGTCTGATGTATTGCCTTGCGCCATCTCTGCTTTAGTGTCTTCAAGATTGGTACAGGCATTTTCATAACCGCCTTTACAGGCTCGTTCGTAGAGTTTGACCGCGGTGGCATAATCCATGCCCAAACCGCTGGACGGATTGAGATACAGATTACCCAAAACATTACAGCCGCGCATATTGCCGCCATCACAAGCTTTTTTCAGAAACGGATAAGCATTAGCAGGCGCTTCAAGATAATCGCGCGTCCAAATGGCCGCAGTGACGCAACTCTCCAGATTGTTCCGATTACATTCTCGTATCAGCTTATCGTGCTGCTTCTCGCTGTAATCCTCAGCCTGCACGCTAAACGCAGTGGCAACCAATGCCAAGCCAAACAATAAACGAAGTGTTTTCATCTGATTATTCCTTCAAAAATACTTGATGACAGGCCGTCTGAAAAAAACAGTCTTCAGACGGCCTTTATATTATCACTCAATATTCACCCGTTTCAGGCGCAAGGCATTGCTCAACACGGAAACCGAGCTTGCCGCCATTGCCGCGCCCGCGATGACGGGATTTAAAAAGCCGAGTGCGGCGAGTGGGATGCCTAAAATATTGTAGAAGAAGGCGAAAAACAGGTTTTGCTTAATGTTCTTCAAAGTCGCTTGCGACACCAACAGGGCATCGGCGAGTTGGTTGACCGAATGTTGCATCAACGTGGCGGATGCGGTGTGTTCGGCAACGTCCGCACCGCCTTTCATGGCGAAGCTGACGTTGGCGGCGGCGAGCGCGGGCGCGTCGTTGATGCCGTCGCCGACCATCGCCACGGTTTTGCCGGCGGCTTTGAGTTTCTGCACTTCGGCAGCTTTATCGCGCGGACTCATATTACCGAAGGCGTGTGCGATACCCAGTTGTTTGGCGACGTATTCGACCGTACCTTGGTTGTCGCCGCTCATAATATAGACATCGATATTGTGTTTTTTCAGACGGCCTATGGCTTCGGCGGTATCGGCTTTCAGCGCGTCGGCGAGTGCGAATGCGCCGATGGGTTTGTTGTCAACTGAGACTGCAACAATGCTTGCAATGTCCCAAACGCCGTCTGAAAACTTCGGCAAGGTCAGTTCGGCAAATTCGGCTTTGCCCGCTTTCACCAAACCCACGCCTTCCACTTCGGCGGTAATGCCTGCGCCGACCACGGTTTGCGCGTCTTTTGCGGTGGGAATCTCCAAACCGCGCGCTTGGGCGGCGGAGACGATTGCTCGGGCAAGCGGATGAGCGGCGTTTTGTTCGACAGCGGCGGCGATGCGGTACAAAGCGTCTTCGTCAAAGCCGCTGTCAGGAACACAATAAACGGCGGCAACCTGCGGCTTGCCTTCTGTCAGCGTGCCTGTTTTGTCCAACACGACGGCATCGACGTGGGCGGCTTCTTCCATTGCCGCCGCGTCTTTAAACCAAATACCGTGTTTCACTGCTTTGCCCATGCCGACCATAATCGCGGCAGGGGTTGCCAAACCGAGCGCGCACGGGCAGGCAATCACCAAAACGGCAACGGCGTGCATCAGTGCAACCGTCCAATCGCCTTTAATCAGCCAAGTAACGATAAAAGTCAAAAGTGCGATGCCCACGACAGTTGGCACAAACACCGCCGCAGCCTTGTCTGCCACGCGCGCAATCGGTGCTTTACTGCCTTGTGCTTCGGACAGCGCATTCATCATGTCGCCAAGAAGGGTTTGGCTGCCGAGCTGCGTGGCGCGGTACACCACGCTGCCTTCGGTCATCAGCGCGCCTGCCAATACTTTGCCGCCTGCCTTTTTCTCTTCAGGATTGGATTCGCCGGTGAGGTGGCTCTCGTCCGCCCAACCGCTGCCGCTTTCAATAATGCCGTCGGCGGCAATGCGTTCGCCGTGATTGGCGCGGATAAGGTCGCCGATTTGTACTTGGTCGATGGGAAGCTGTTGCCATTCGCCGTTGCGTTGTACATTGACTTGGGTCGGCGTGAGTTTGAGCAGCAAGCCCAAGCTGTTCAGGCTGGATTTTTTGGTGCGGTGTTCCAAAAATTTGCCCAGCGACACAAAACCGATCACCATCACGCCTACTTCAAAATACACGTGTGCCATGCCGTGCGCCGCGTGCGGGCTGAAAAACAGCATATAAACGGAATACAGGTAAATCGATACCGTGCCGATGGTAACCAGCACGTCCATGTTCGCCAAGCCGCCTTTAATGCTTGCCCACGCGCTTTTGTAAAACGGTACTGCCAGCCAAAGCTGTACCACGCTTGCCAGCACAAACTGCCACAACGGCGGAATCATCCAATCGTGCCGCCCGATCATCATGCCTGCCATGCCAATTAAAAACGGAATATTGATGGCCAACAAAAGCCACAGCTTCCAGCCAATATGATGTTCTGCTTCAGGTTGCGGCAATGTATCTTCCGTCTTTTCCTTCGCGCCGTAACCGGTTTTCTCAATGATTTTGGCAATGTCGGCTGCGGAGGTTTTGCTGTCGTCAAATGTAACCTGCGCTTCCTCGCTGGCAAAGTTCACCCCTGCCGATTCGACAAAATCTTTTTTGTTCAACACTTTTTCAATACGCGAAGCACAGGCCTGACAAGTCATGCCTTCGATTTGGAAACGGACTTTTTGTTGCATGGTTTCTTCCTTCTGAATGTGGTTGGGCTACCTGAAAAAAGCGGAGCAGGGTTTTCAGGTAGCCTTTGGGGTGTTGCAGTCGATTTGTTGCGATTCGATTTACAAAGCCGCATCAAAGCCGCCGTCTTCCACCGCTTCTATCAGCGCGGCGGGGTTGGTTTGGGCGGGGTCGAATTCCACGACGGCATTCTTGTTTTCCAGGCTCACTTCGGCCTTGTCCACGCCGTTTACGCCTTCGAGGATGCTGGTAACGCTTTTCACGCAGCCGCCGCAGGTCATGCCTTCGATGTTTAATGTGATGGTTTGCATAGGGTTTCCTTTCTGTTGGAATGAGGCTGAGGTTTTAAAGCCCGTTGCAGCCAAAGCTTTCAGGTAACCTGAAATGATGGGTCTGCTCTTGCTTTCCCGCTAAGTGCCGCCACTATAAAGCTTTACCCGGAGTAAAGGTCAAGCATCATGATGAACATCAGCCAGGCCGCGGCCGAGAGCGGCCTTTCCGCCAAACAAATCCGCGACTACGAAAAGCACGGCCTAATCGCCCCGGCCGCGCGCAGCGAAGCGGGCTACCGCCGCTACGGACAGGCCGACCTTGTCCGGCTGCGCTTTATCCGCCATGCGCGGGAAGTGGGCTTTTCGCTGCCGCAGATCGGGCAGCTTTTGAGCCTGCAACACAACCCGCAGCGTACCAGCCGCGAAGTGAAAACGCTCACCGCGCGGTACATCGCCGAGCTGGAAGCCAAAATCGAACGCTTGCAGGGCATGGTGGCCGAGCTGCAACGTTGGCACGATGCCTGCGTGGGAGACGACTGCCCGGATTGTGCGATTTTGGCCGGGCTGGAGGAGCGTTAGGCGGCTTGGGCAGAATAGAAACAGGTTACCTGAAAAGTTTCAGGTAGCCTTAGTCGGCCGCTAACGGTTTGGTACAGGCCTCGTCGTAATACGGCAGCCACTTGCCGCCGCTTTGCTTCAGATATGCGCAAAAACTTTTGTTTACCCGTGTGGCGGTGTAATCCAAATAATGGCAAAAAGTAAGTGATCAAGAGACAAAGGCCGTCTGAAACGTTTCAGACGGCCTTTATTCAAAAATAAGCTTATCGGTTACAAAGCCACGTCGTAGCCGCCGTCTTCTACGGCATCAATCAGCGCGTCGGCATCTGTCTTGCTTTCATCGAAAGTAATCACTGCATTTTTGTTTTCCAAGCTGACTTCTGCTTTTTCCACGCCTTCTACGCCTTCCAAAAGACGGGTTACGCTTTTCACGCAGCCGCCGCAGGTCATGCCGTCGATATTGAGGGTAACAGTTTGCATTTGTATTTCCTTTCATTCAAACAAATATGGTTGCCAAACACTTTACTCCTTACACAAACAGCTTGCAAATTCTTCATTAAAGGCCGTCTGAAAAATGCAGATAAGCGTACAATAACGCCTTTTGCTTCATCAAACGGACATAATAATGACTTCAACATTCAAACAATGGGTTAGCGTATGCGCGCTGGCGGTGGGGGCGTTTATTTTCAATACCACCGAATACATTCCGATTGCGCTTTTGAGCGACATCGGTCAGAGCTTTGACAAACCTGCAACGGAAGTGGGCATGATGATTACGGTGTATGCGTGGATTGTTGCCCTCCTATCGCTGCCGCTGATGCTGATGACGAAAAACATCGAACGGCGCAAATTATTGCTGATGCTGTTTGCACTGTTTGCTCTGTTTCACGCGCTGTCGTTTTTTTCTTGGAACTTCAACATCCTCTTGGTCAGCCGTATCGGGATTGCACTGACACACGCGGTATTTTGGTCGATTACGGCTTCTTTGGCGGTACGGCTTGCGCCCACCGGCAAAACCAATCAGGCTTTGGGCTTACTCAGTACGGGTACTGTTTTGGCGATGGTTTTGGGCATTCCGCTGGGGCGCGTGGTCGGGCAATACTTCGGTTGGCAGCTCAGCTTCCTGCTGATCGGGGTCTGCGCTGCCGGCGTAATGCTGGTGTTGGCTAAAAATCTGCCTGCTTTACCCAGCCAAAATACCGGCTCTTTAAGCAGCCTGCCAAGTTTGTTTAAACGCCGCAACCTGATGCTGCTTTATGCCATGACGGTGTTGATTATTACGGCACATTTCACGGCATACAGCTATATCGAGCCTTTTGTGTTGCAAGTTGGCGGATTTAAGGCTGAACAAGTTACCATCGTTTTGAGCCTGTATGGTTTGGCAGGCTTCGCTGCTTCTTATCTGTTTGGCAAATGGTTTGCCAAATCGCAACGCCTGTTTATGCTTGGCGCGGTGGCGGTCATCCTGCTCTCCGCCCTGCTGCTTCTGCCGTTTGCCTCTTTCCCTTATGCGGTGTATGCGCTGGTGTTTATTTGGGGTGTGGCCATCGTCATCGTCAGCTTGGGCATGGTGTCGAAAGTCTTGGCATTCGCCTCGGATGCAACAGATGTGGCCAACTCGATTTATTCAGGTTTGTACAATGTCGGCATCGGCGGCGGTGCGCTTTTGGGACATTATGTAACCGTCTGGTTCGGCCTTTCCAATATCGGCATTGCCGGAGCCTTGCTGGCGGCGGCAGGTCTGGCCGTTTGCGGCTTGTTGTTTAAGGAACAAGACAATCTGACGCAAAATGTTTAAATCCATATAAATCAGGATGGTATTACTGACTCTACCGTAATTTTGGCAGTTTTACCGATTTGTCCTGATGCTTATTAACCCACGATGGGTCTTCATTTCGCCGGATAAGCAGTTTTCTTGCTGCTTATCCGGTTTTCATTTCATTTTTAAAAAATAATTTACAATTTGTTTACACTACATCAAATTACAAATATACTGTCGCCTATTAGTCGTCTGAACGTACGGCTGAAAAGAAAAACCAATCATGTTTCAGAGGAATACATCATGGACTTAAACGCCAAGGATAAGACTCAGCATCCTGAGAACGTCGAGCTTCTCAGTGCGCAGAAGCCGATTACCGACTTTAAAGGACTGCTGACGACCATTATCTCTGCTGTTGTCTGCTTCGGCATTTATTACATACTTCCTTATAGCCCTGATGCCAACAAAGGTATCGCGCTGTTGATTTTCGTTGCGGCACTTTGGTTTACCGAAGCCGTACACATTACCGTTACCGCGCTGATGATCCCTATCCTTGCCGTTGTACTCGGCTTCCCAGATATGGACATCAAAAAAGCAATGTCAGGTTTCTCCGACCCGACGATTTATATCTTCTTTGGCGGCTTCGCGCTTGCAACCGCCCTGCACATGCAACGTCTCGACCGTAAAATCGCTGTCAGCCTGTTGCGCCTGTCCCGCGGCAATATGAAAGTTGCCGTATTGATGCTGTTTGCCGTTACCGCCTTCCTGTCTATGTGGATCAGCAACACTGCGACTGCCGCGATGATGCTGCCTTTGGCAATGGGTATGATGAGCCACCTCGATCAAGAAAAAGAACGCAAAACCTACGTTTTCGTCCTGCTCGGTATCGCCTATTGCGCCAGTATCGGCGGCTTGGGTACCGTGGTCGGTTCGCCGCCAAACATGATTGCTGCCAAAGCGCTGAACTTGGACTTCGTCGGCTGGATGAAGCTCGGCCTGCCGATGATGCTGTTGATTCTACCGCTGATGCTGTTCTCCATGTACGTCATCCTCAAACCTAATTTGAACGAGCGCGTGGAAGTTAAAGCCGAATCTATCCCTTGGACATTGCACCGCGTTATTGCGTTGTTGATTTTCTTGGCCGCCGCCATCGCTTGGGTATTCAGCTCCAAAATCAAAGCTGCATTCGGTATTTCCAACCCCGATACCGTTATCGCCCTGATTGCCGCCGTTGCCGTCGTCGTATTCGGTGTGGCGCAATGGAAAGAAGTTGCCCGTAATACCGACTGGGGTGTATTGATGCTCTTCGGTGGCGGTATCAGCTTGAGCGCGTTGTTGCAATCTTCCGGCGCATCTGAAGCTCTGGGTCAGCAAGTTGCTTCCACGTTCTCCCATTCTCCTGCATTGCTGGTGATTTTCGTGGTTGCTACCTTTATCATCTTCCTGACCGAGTTCACCAGTAACACGGCTTCCGCTGCCCTGCTTGTACCTATTTTCGCCAGCATCGCCGCGCAAATGGGTCTGCCCGAACAAGTCTTGGTATTCGTCATCGGTGTCGGCGCATCTTGTGCCTTCATGTTGCCGGTTGCCACACCGCCTAACGCGATTGTGTTCGGTACAGGCTTAATCAAACAACGCGAGATGATGAATGTCGGCTTATTGCTGAACATCCTCTGCGTAGTATTGGTTGCTCTGTGGGCTTATGCTGTACTGATGTAAACCATCGACCTAAACAACAAGGCCGTCTGAAAGAATATTTTTCAGACGGCCTTGAAGTTTGTCATTCAGACACAATTTAACGAATGATTAAAACCGGATTCTAACGAAAGGAAACCCATGATTATCCTGCACACCAACAAAGGCGACATCAAAATCGAACTCGATTTCGACAAAGCCCCCGTTACTGCTAAAAACTTCGAGCAATACGTTAAAGATGGCTTCTACGACGGCGTAATCTTCCACCGCGTCATCAAAGGCTTTATGATTCAAGGCGGCGGCATGGATGAAAACATGAACGAAAAAGAAACCCGCGATCCGATTCAAAACGAAGCGTCCAACGGTTTACCTAACGAAAAATACACCATCGCCATGGCGCGTACTTCCGATCCGCACTCTGCCAGCGCGCAATTCTTCATCAACACTGCCGACAACGCTTTCCTGAACTTCCGTTCTAAAGAGTTGTACGGCAAAACTGTCGTCCAAGACTGGGGCTATGCCGTATTCGGTAAAGTCGTTGACGGTTTTGACGTTGTCGATGCCATCGAAGGCGTTTCTACCAAACGTCACGGCTACCACGACGACGTACCGAGCGAACCTGTCATCATCACTAAAGCCGAAGTGGTTTAATCGATTTGATTTCCCATAAAAACAGCCTGTCCGAATTGCAAACGGACAGGCTGTTTTTCAATAATGACACATACCGTCACACATCATAAGTACCGACCACGCATGCCGAATCCAAAACATGGCCTTGCATGGCAAAATGCAGCTCATTAAAGCGGAAACCGTGCGGCAAATCCAAAACGGTATCCAGCGCGTACACAATCAGTTCATAACGATGACGGTTGTTCGGTGGTGCCATACCGCCGTAAAATGAGGCCTCTTCGATTTCAAATTTACCCAACGCGCTCGCCCAAGTGTTCGCGCCCTGTGTGAAATCTGTTGCAGAAATACTTTCATTTTCTGCCACGGAAGTGCGTTTCAAATCCGAAATCAACCAATGCGTCCATACGAAACCCGATGCTGAAATGGCATCTTTGTCTTCCAACACCACAGCAAACGATTTTGTTCCTTCAGGCGCATCTTCAATCTCAAAAGGAATCGAATAAGAAGGCATACCGCTCGGGCTGAACTGGCTGCCGCGCTTGCCGTATTTGTCTTCAAATTCGCCGTTAACAATAGCTTTACTGCTGACTTTCATCTTACATCTCCCAATAGTAGGTTGGCTCATTCTAACAAACACCAAGGCCATCTGAAAGATACTGCCGTTTTCACTTTCCCGATGTCGCATTTTCAGACGGCCTCAAGCAATATTCACAATTCGATCAAACACATTTGACATTCCATAGTATAATCCGCCGCATGAAAACTACACAGGATTCGCATTATGGATTGGAAAGGTCGTGAGCAAAGCCAAAACGTAGAAGATCGCCGTGGAAGCCGTGGCGGCGGCGGTGGCGGCGGTGGCAAAACACCGGGCATACTCGGCATTATCGTGGTTTTGGTTGGCGCATATTACGGCGTGGATTTGAGCGGTTTGGTTGGCGGCTCATCTTCGATGGGCATTCCTACCCAGCAAGCTTCCCGACTCGACAGCCAACAAGAAGCCGAATTGAACGAACTGTCCCGCGTCGTCCTTGCCGATACGGAAAAAGCATGGAGCAAATATTTCCAACAACACGGACAACGCTATACACCGGCAACCATGGTATTGTATGAAGGCGGTACATCCACCGCCTGCGGTACGGGCCAATCTGCCATGGGTCCGTTTTACTGCCCGGGCGACCAAAAAGTTTATTTGGATTTGAGCTTCTACGAAGACATGCGCACCAAGCTCGAATCCGCCAGCGATGCCGCGTTTGCCTACGTTATTGCCCATGAAGTCGGCCATCACGTTCAAAACCTGCTCGGCATTCTGCCTAAAGTCCACAAAATGCAGCAGCAAGTCGGCAAGAAAGAGGCCAATGCCCTTTCTGTCAAACTCGAATTGCAGGCCGACTGTTTCGCCGGTATTTGGGGACACTACGCCGTCAACAACAATATCTTCAAAGCAGAAGACATTCAAAAAGCGATGCTGGCTGCCGAATCCGTCGGTGATGACCGCTTGCAGAAACAGGCTCAGGGCTATGTTGTTCCCGACAGCTTTACCCATGGCTCGTCTGAAGAACGCATGACTTGGCTCAAGCGCGGTTTGGAAAGCGGCGACATCAACCAGTGCAACACTTTCAACAATTGATTCGTCCAAGCAACACTGTTCTTTGATGTAACGACAAAAGGCCGTCTGAATTTTTCAGACGGCCTTTTAGCCGTGTTAGAATAAGCCCCATTATTTCCCCTTAAATTTAAAGGAAATCCACATGGCAAATATCGCCCGCGACATTTTCAAAGCCTACGACATCCGAGGCATCGTCGGTAAAACCCTGACCGACGAAGCTGCCTACTTAATCGGCAAAGCCATTGCCACTAAAGCCTCCGAAAAAGGCATTACCCGCATCGCACTCGGCCGCGACGGCCGTTTGAGCGGTCCCGGCCTGATGGCACAAATTCAACGCGGTTTCACAGACAGCGGCATCGATGTCCTTAACGTCGGCATGGTTGCCACCCCTATGCTCTACTTCGCAGCCATCAACGAATGCGGCGGCAGCGGCGTAATGATTACCGGCAGCCACAATCCGCCTGATTACAACGGTTTCAAAATGATGCTCGGCGGCGACACGCTCGCAGGCGAAGCCATTCAAGAACTTTTAGCTATTGTTGAGAAAGACGGTTTTGTTGCCGCCGATAAACAAGGCAGCGTAACCGAAAAAGACATCTCTGGCGAATACCACAACAACATCGTCGGCCACATCAAGCTCAAACGCCCGATGAAAATCGTGATTGACGCGGGCAACGGTGTCGGCGGCGCATTTGCAGGCAAACTCTACAAAGGTTTGAGCAATGAAGTTACCGAACTTTTCTGCGAAGTGGACGGCAATTTCCCTAATCACCACCCCGATCCGTCCAAACCGAAAAACCTGCAAGACCTCATCGTCGAGCTTAAAAACGGCGATGCCGAAATCGGCTTGGCATTTGACGGCGATGCCGACCGCTTGGGCGTGGTCACCAAAGACGGTAACATCATCTATCCAGACCGCCAACTGATGCTTTTCGCGCAAGACGTGTTGCGCCGCAATCCTAAAGCCAAAGTGATTTTCGACGTCAAATCCACCCGTCTGCTCGCTCCTTGGATTAAAGAACACGGCGGCGAACCTGTGATGGAAAAAACCGGCCACAGCTTCATCAAATCCACCATGAAAAAAACCGGCGCACTGGTTGCCGGCGAAATGAGCGGCCACGTTTTCTTTAAAGAACGCTGGTACGGCTTCGACGACGGCATGTATGCCGGCGCACGCCTCTTGGAAATCCTGTCTGCCTTCGACAATCCGTCCGAAGTGTTGAACAAGCTGCCGCAAAGCATTTCCACTCCGGAACTCAACATCGACCTGCCGGAAGGCAGCAACGGCCACAAAGTGATTGAAGAGCTGGCTGCCAATGCCAAGTTTGAAGGTGCGACCGAAATCATCACCATCGACGGCTTGCGCGTTGAATTCCCTGACGGCTTCGGACTGATGCGTGCTTCCAATACCACGCCGATTTTGGTATTGCGTTTTGAAGCGGATACGCAAGAAGCGATTGAGCGTATTCAAAACCAATTCAAAGCAGTCATTGAAAGCAATCCAGCATTGAAATGGCCGCTGTAAGGGTTTAGGCTAAAAAAAGCCGTCTGAAAATCATTTCAGACGGCCTTTAATATTAAAACATTGATTATTTAAAGTTTGGAAACCAAGAATATCCCGGCTTTGTTATCCGACTTGCGCCAACTGTTGACGCATTTCATCGATAACGGCTTTGTAATCCGGTTTACCAAAAATCGCCGAACCGGCCACAAACGTATCTGCACCTGCCGCTGCAATTTCAGCAATATTGTCTGTTTTCACGCCGCCATCGACTTCCAATGCGATATGGCGGCCGCTTTGCCGTTCATACTCGTCCAACATCTCGCGCACTTTGCGGATTTTCACCAGCGTATTCGGGATAAAGCTTTGTCCGCCGAAGCCAGGGTTGACCGACATCAGCAACACCATATCCAGTTTGTCCAAAACGTTTTCCAGAATATTGACCGGCGTAGCAGGATTCAATACCAAACCTGCCTGACAGCCGTATTCTTTAATCAAACCCAAGCTGCGGTCGACATGGCGGCTGGCTTCGGGATGAAAGGTAATGATATTGGCACCGGCTTTGGCAAACGCATGAATCAAATCGTCCACCGGCTCAACCATCAAATGCACATCGACCGGCACGGTTGCATACGGTTTCAAAGCCGCGCAAACCATAGGGCCGAAAGTCAGATTCGGCACATAATGATTGTCCATCACGTCAAAATGAATCAAATCCGCACCGGCGCGGATAACTTCGGCAACCTCTTCGCCCAAACGGGCAAAATCAGCGGACAAAATACTGGGTGCAATACGGTAGTCGGTCATGTTTATTCTCCTAAAGTGTGTTCCTTTGTCATTATCGCATTTTTAACCCTATGTTGTATGCCGCCGACAACATCTCTGCCGTCATTTTTATGAATTTACATTTCATATACATTAATGAAACTTATAATCATATAGTAAGACTTTGAAAATAAATTATTAGATTACATACATCTGCAAAAAAATCTAACATCATTAACAAAAGTTAACTGCATTGATACTGCCTTTCACACGCTTATCGGTTATATTTCTAAACCTGATGAAACATTAGGAAAACACCGTGTCTGTTGCACTTTCCCGCTATCCGACTTTTATTTTCTTAGCACTCGCCCTACTCTGTTCCAGTCTGCCTGCACATGCCGGACCGTTTCTGGCCACTTTGGACGACTTCCACCCAAATTGCGACATTCGACAGCTCAATTTATCCGCCGACCAACACGCCGTCTTGCGCCGCCTGCGTACCGACTTTAAACAAATCAACGATAAAGCCTACCGTAAAACCGTACGCTCTGACCGCAACCGCCGTCAAACCATCATCAAAATCCTCTCCGGCGACTCATTCGACTCAAACGCCGCCCGCGATTATGTTGAAAACCGCTACCTCTCCAGCATGGACTATGCGGTGGATGAAATGGAAATCCAATACCGCTTCTATCATCTGCTCAATCCGCGCCAACGCCAGCAATGGTTGTCTTCATGCTTGCGCTGATGGATAAATAAAAATACAAAAAGGCCGTCTGAAACCATATTCAGACGGCCTTTACTTTTTCAGCCTTAATCCAGCACTCTTTCATCCGGCAAGCGACCCGCCCAGTCGCAGGCAAACTGCCATGCCGAGCGGCCTGAGCGGCTGCCGCGCATTTGCGCCCATTGCAACGCAGCGCGCCGCGCCGTATCGTCAAAAGGCACATTGAAATCGTCCAACCAGTTCGCCACGGCAGTCAAATAATCGTTTTGATCGAAAGGATAAAAACTCAGCCATAAGCCGAAGCGGTCGGAAAGGGAGATTTTCTCCTCGACGGCCTCTTTCTGATGGATTTCTCCGCGAGTGCCCGTAGTACCGCCGTTTTCATCCATGTATTCGGGAATCAAATGACGGCGGTTGGAAGTGGCATAAACCAAAACATTGGTGCATCGTTGCGACAGTCCGCCGTCTAAAGCAGTTTTCAAGGCTTTATAGGTTTCATCGCCGGTTTCAAACGACAAATCATCGCAGAAAACGATAAATTTCTCGGGACGTTCGGACAACAGCGTCAATAAAGCCGGCAAGCTGATCAAATCGCTTTTATCCACCTCAATCAGTCGCAGGCCGCGTTCGGCGTATTCGTGCAACAACGCTTTAACCAAGGAGGATTTACCCGTACCGCGCGCGCCGGTCATCAAGACATTATTTGCAGGACGGCCTGCCAAAAATTGCTCGGTATTGCGTTTCAGCCTGTCGGTTTGCGAACCGACTGCCGCCAATCTGCTCAAAGGAAAGGTATGCGGACGCGGCAGGCTTTCCAAAATACCTTTTTTGCCCACGCTGTGCCAACGGTAGGCCAAAGCGTGCCAGTCGGTTTTACCGGCTTCGTCAGGCAGGATTAAATCAAGACGGTTTAAAACGGAATTAGCTTTTTTCAAAAAATTGGATAATTTCATTTCGGCTTTCTTTTTTTCAGACGGCCTTTTGAGCCAATACACGCATCACGGTATCGACAACGGCTTGGGTTTGCGGATCAATTTCAATATTGATGAGGTCGCCTTCTTTGCGGCTGCCAAACAGGGTACGCTCCAAAGTCTCCGGAATCAGGTGTACGCAAAATTCGCTATCGCTGACCTCGCCTATGGTCAGGCTGCAACCGTCCAAACCAACAAAGCCTTTGGTCAGGATGTAGGGCTTGAGGTTTCCCGGCAGCTCAAACCAAACGGTACGGTTGAACTCGCTGGATTCGATACGGGAAATTCGGGTAACCGCCATCACATGGCCGCTCATCACATGACCGCCGATTTCGTCGCCAAACCGCGCCGCGCGTTCCAAATTGACACTGTCGCCGACTTTCAAGCTGCCGAGATTAGTTTTGCGTAAGGTTTCGTCCATCAAATCGAAGCTGACTTTGTTACCGTCGATTCGGGTAATGGTCAGGCAGCAGCCGTTGTTGGCAACAGAGGCGCCGGTTTGCAGATTGTCGGCGATTTCGGGGGGCAGCTCGACAGTGTGGGTACGAAAGTCGGGCGAAGGTTGGGCAATGTCTGTAATTTTGCCCATGCCTTGTACGATGCCTGTAAACATGATGTCTTCTTTCCGATGGTACGATAAGGCGGATATTGTAGCATTTTCCAGGCACAAAGGCCGTCTGAAAGCAGTGATGGCGATGGTTTGGGGTATAATCGGATTTTTATTTCCGCAGCCCGATCATGCTCAGCTACCGCCACGCCTTCCATGCCGGCAACCATGCCGATATGCTCAAGCACTTTACCCTCTTCCTCGTCCTCGAATATTTCAACCGCAAAGACAAACCTTATTGGTATATCGATACGCACAGTGGTGCCGGTTTGTATGATTTGAGCGGCGATGAAGCGCAAAAAGTCGGCGAATACAAACAAGGCATTGCGCTCTTGGAACAAGCTGACAAGCTGCCTGCCGAATTGGCCGAATTTGTGGGCCGTCTGAAACAAATACTGCCGCAAGACAACCTTTACTGCGGCTCGCCTTGGCTGGCACAGGCACTCACGCGCGACAGCGACAAAATGCGCCTCTTTGAGCTGCACCCTGCCGATTTTGTCCATTTGCAAAACAATATGCGTGAAGTCCGTCCTGCGCGTAAAGCACAGGTCAGCCAAGCGGACGGTTATCAAGGTTTGATTTCACTCTTGCCTCCTCCTCCGCGCCGCACCGCCGTCTTGATTGATCCGCCCTACGAAGAAAAACAAGACTACCGCCGTGTCGTCCAAGTTTTGAAAGATGCCTTGAAACGCTTTGAAACCGGCTGCTACATGGTTTGGTATCCCTGCCTGAGCCGTGAAGAAAGCCGCAAACTGCCGGACGAACTCAAAAAAATCGCTCCCGACAATTATCTGCACGCCGAGCTCCATGTCCATACGCCGCGCAGTGACGGTTTCGGTATGCACGGCAGCGGCATGTTCGTCATCAATCCGCCCTATATGCTTGCCGAACAGTTGCAAAACAATCTGCCCGAACTTTCCAAAATTTTGGCGCAAGATGCCGGCGCGCATTATGTATTGGAAAGCAAAACGAAATAAATGCTGCCGTCTGAACGTATACCCAAGCACTTTGATTTTGCCGCCATACCCGTTCAGACGGCCTTAACCCTTTATACTTAAGCCTTTTTCCACTACAATTCACAACATAACAATTAACGGCCGTCCCTCATGAATATACGCACACCCCTAGCCTGCACGCTCCTGCTTTGCGCGTGCAGCGAATCAGCAAAAAACGAATTTAAAGAAGAATTTACACAAAGTTTCCGCACCGAATTTGTCCGCTCGGCAACCGAAGCCTGCGTAGAAAAAGCTTCCGGAAAAAGCCCGTTTGATTCCGCGACCACTGAAAAAATTTGCCGCTGCATCGGTGAAAAAACAGTCGACCAAATCAATCCTGAAGAAGCAACCTCGCTTTTGGGCGGTAGCGACTCCATGAGCGACGAGCTGAAAAAACGCATCAAAGACACCAGCATCGCCTGCACTAAAGAAGTTTTAGGTATGGCCGACAGCAAAACCAAATGAACACGCCGTTTTCAGACGGCCTGAAATTGAAAAATACCCGATTCAAACTTAGGAAAAGAGTGAAACCATGAATACACTGAACCAATTCTTAGCCCAACACCTGCCCAAACACAAACTGCCGCAAGAGCTGGCCAGCGTATTGGAATCCGTGGCTACCGCCTGTTTGGACATCAACGCCAAAGTCCGCCTCGGCGCGCTTTCCGGCGTTTTGGGCATGGCAGGTACCGGCAACATCCAAGGCGAAGACCAAAAGAAACTTGACGTCATCGCCAACAACATCATGATTGATGTTTTAAAAGCCAATGCCAACATCGCAGGCCTTGCCAGCGAAGAAGAAGACACCTATGTCGCCACACACGAAAACGGCGGCTATTTGGTATTGTTTGATCCGCTGGACGGCTCTTCCAATATCGACGTCAACATCTCCGTCGGCACCATCTTCTCCATTTTGGCGAAACCTGAAGGCGCATTGACTACCGAGTCCTTCCTACAAAAAGGCCGCGACCAAGTGGCTGCAGGTTATGTTTTATACGGTCCGCAAACCCAACTGGTACTGACTGTCGGTCATGGCGTGTTCGTCTTCACTTTGGACGATGCCAACCAATTCCTGCTAACCAAAGAAAATCCGCGCGTGCCGGAATCCACTAAAGAATTCGCCATCAATATGTCCAACCAAAGACATTGGTTCGCCCCTGTTCAACAATACATTGACGAATTGCTGGCAGGCGAAACCGGCGTACGCGGAAAAAACTACAATATGCGCTGGGTAGCCAGCATGGTTGCCGAAATCCACCGCATCCTGATGCGCGGCGGCGTATTCATGTATCCGCAAGACAAACGCGACCCATCCAAACCGGGCAAACTGCGCCTGATGTACGAAGCCAACCCGATGAGCCTGCTTATGGAACAGGCCGGCGGCGCATCAAACAATGCCATCGAAGCCATGCTCGACATCCAACCTACCGGCCTGCACCAACGTGTTGCCGTATTCATGGGCAGCCGCGAAGAAGTGGAATACGTTTATAATCTGCATCAAAAATAATCAGATGTATTCATTTCAAACCCCAAAAGGCCGTCTGAAATATGATTTTCAGACGGCCTTTTATTAAAAAATAAAAGAAACGAAAAACCAAAAGGGCAGATTCAAATCCGCCCTTAGCTGTTTCCCATCTAATCTTTATTGGATTACGCCGAACGAGCCAGCTCTTCCGCCGCTTTTTGTACCCTATCCGGCGTCAGCTTGTTCAAACAATCCGTATGCCCCAACGGACATTCGCGTTTGAAACAAGGCGAGCAATCCAAATTCAAACTGACGATTTTTGCCTTTTGGCTTAGAGGCGGCGTATGGTCAGGGCTGGATGAGCCGTAAACTGCAACCAATTTCCGATCAAGCGCGGCCGCAAGGTGCATCAGACCGCTGTCGTTACACACGACCGTATCGGCGCAAGACAACAAATCAATCGCCTCCGAAAGATTGGTTTTACCGCAAAGATTGGTGCACAGGCCGTCTGAAAGCCGGTTGATTTCATCTGCAATATCAAAATCTTTTTGCGAACCAAACAGCCAAACCTGCCAACCCTCGGCCAAATAGCGGCGGCCGAGTTCTGCGAAATGACGCGCAGGCCAACGCTTGGCCGGACCATATTCCGCACCGGGACAAAATGCCAAAATCGGTTTATCCGCCGCCAAACCATGTTTTGCCAAAGCGGCTTGACGGCTTTCAGGATCAATCGTGAAACAGGGATTATCGGAATGCCCGTTAAAATCCGCTTGGGTCGGATGCGCCAGCGCAGTATAGCGGTCGACCATCAGAGGCAACGCGGCCTTATCCAACTTGCGGATATCGTTAAGCAAAAAATAGCGCGATTCGCCGACGTAGCCCGTACGCTGCTTAATGCCCGTAGCCAAGGCAATAATGGCGGATTTGAGCGAACCGGGCAAAACAATCACTTGATCATAGCCTTCTTTTCCCAATTCACGCCCGATACGCCAGCGTTTTTTCAATTCCAATGCACCATGTCCAAAAGGGTTTTCCATCACACGGTTGATTTCAGGCATACGCTCAAATACGGCCATCGACCATTTGGGTGCAAAAGCATCAATGGTGCAGCTGGGATGTAGCTCATGCAAACGGCGATAAAGCGGTTGGGTCATGACGCAGTCGCCAATCCAGCTTGGGGTAATAATCAGGATTTTTTTGGACATAATGGAATGTGTTTTTAATTTTGGCTTATTGTAATACGATTTTTAAAAGGCCGTCTGAAACTCAGTTTAATCGCTCAGTTCAAAACGTATCAATTGATAATATCTAACATCTTCTCGAGATTTTTTGGAAACAGTTAATCCCCAAACAGCTCTACGTGCAGCAGTATCTAATCGTGAATAACCGCTGCTTTTAAAAATTTTTGCTGTATCAACCTTCCCTCCTGCTATATGTAACTCCAGAATGACAGAGCCCTCTTCTCCATTTTCTATTGATAGACTGGGATATCTTGGGGAAGGCACCTGTGCAATTTTCCTAAGCCACTGTTTCTCAGAAATAATAAAAAATTTGGCAACGCTAGGAATATTGACTTTAATGTTGGCCTGCTCCTCTGATACTTTATTCAAACAATCAAATAAAGGATCATCACTTGTTAAATCCAATGTAATATACGGATTGTCATTCCATTGTTTAAATCTATCAGGATCAATTGCTGCACATTTTTGTTCCTGCACTTCTCGCAATTTCTCGTGATATCCTTCCAAGGTATGAGCATAAACCCACTGAGGTTTGATTTGTTTAAATGAAGCAATTTTCTGTTTTGCCAATTTCATAAACTTAGAAGAAACTTTACCCTCCTCCCTCCATACTGCTTTACCAACCTTACCAGTTTCATCAACAGGTACAATAGCCCAAACAAACCCTTTTTGCACCTCAACAGGTATACTCTGAATTTTCAACACCCTAGGCAGCCTTCTTCCCGATTCTTCAATAGACTCTGAAAATGCCAAGCCTGAAATACCAAGCATAACGGCGGCAAGCAATATTCTCTTCATTTTTAAAACCTTATAAAAACAGAAAGGCCGTCTGAAATATTTTCAGACGACCTTTTTATACTGGTTTAACGATGGTAGTTAGGCGCTTCTTTAGTGATTTGTACGTCGTGAACGTGAGATTCGCTCATACCGGCAGAAGTGATTTCCACAAATTCTGCTTTCTCGTGCATTTCAGCAATATTGGCGCAACCCAAATAACCCATGCTGGAGCGCAGACCGCCGGTCAGCTGGTGGATGATGTTCACAATCGGGCCTTTGTAAGGCACGCGGCCTTCGATGCCTTCAGGAACATATTTGTCTGTGCTGTCGGTTTTGTCTTGGAAGTAGCGGTCGGCAGAACCTTGACTCATCGCACCCAACGAACCCATGCCGCGGTAAGACTTGTAAGAGCGGCCTTGGTAGAGTTCGATTTCGCCCGGAGCTTCTTCCGTACCGGCAAACATACCGCCGAGCATGACGCTGTAGGCACCTGCTGCCAGAGCCTTGGCAATATCGCCGGAGAAGCGGATACCGCCGTCGGCAATCAGGGGAACGCCTGTACCTTTCAAGGCTTCGGAAACATTGTGAATCGCAGTTAGTTGAGGCACGCCCACACCGGCCACGATACGGGTTGTACAAATCGAGCCCGGGCCGATACCGACTTTAACGGCATCCGCACCTGCAGCCACCAAATCCAAAGCAGCTTTAGCAGTCGCGATGTTGCCGCCGATGACTTGGATGTGCGGATAGGTTTCTTTGACCCAGCGCACGCGATCGATAACGCCTTGGCTATGGCCGTGGGCAGTATCGACCACAATCACGTCCACACCGGCTTCCACCAATGCTTTGACGCGCTCTTCGGTATCGCCGCCGGTACCTACCGCGGCACCGACGCGCAGACGGCCTTCGGCATCTTTGTTGGCATTAGGGAATTCGGTTGTTTTCAGAATATCTTTAACTGTAATCAGACCTTTGAGTTCATCTTGGTCGTTCAACACCAAAACGCGCTCAACTTTGTGCGCATGCATGATTTCGCGGGCTTCATCAATGCTGGTACCTTCAGGAACGGTAACCAAACGGTCGCGGGGGGTCATGATGGCAGAAACCGGCAGATCGACACGGTTTTCAAAACGCAGGTCGCGGTTGGTCACGATACCGACCACTTTGCCGTTTTCAACAACAGGCAGACCGGACATTTTGCGTTTGCGTTGTGCGCGCATTTCCAAGACTTCGCGGATCAATGCGGTCGGCGCAACGGTAACGGGATCTTTCACCACGCCGCTCTCATGGCGCTTCACTTTGGAAACGGCACGCGCTTGCAACTCCGGCGTCATGTTTTTATGGATAATACCGATACCGCCTTCTTGAGCCATAGAAATGGCCAGACGCGCTTCGGTAACGGTATCCATTGCAGCAGAAAGTAGAGGGAGGTTGAGCGTGATATCGCGGGTGAGTTTGGTTTGAAGTTTGACATCTCGAGGCAGCACGTTTGAGTGCGCTGGAACCAACAAAACGTCGTCGAAAGTATAGGCTTTTTCTACAATACGCATGATGCTCGGTCTTTCAGTTTGTGCGAGATGCACGGCATTATATCACACCGGCTTGATGCTAACATTGGCAATACATGTTTTAACGTTATTTTTTTACATGATTTGATCTGCGGTACAAAAATATGCCAACGCATTGCAGTTTCAAGTAAAATAGGTTGGATGAGAACATCATTTACATAAGGGAAACCCATGAAATCTTCCGTACTCAAAACCTGTCTGACAGCAGCCCTTCTCTCTTCCGCCGCCCTGACCGGCGCAGCCGAGGTTTACACTTGGAAAGGCGCATCGGGCAACAGCTATTCCGATACGCCAAACCGTCTGCAACCGAAGCGTTCCGGTGTGGTCAACATCCGCACGCACAACGTCAAACCTGCCGTTGCGCCTGCTGTTGCGGCATCTGAGCCGGTTGCCGAGCAGCCTAATGAGCAGGTTGCGGAACAAAACAAACAAATCGAAGAGCGCAATAAAAAAATCGAAGAGCAAAACCGCCAAAACAAGCTGGAAAACTGCAAAATCGCCAAAATCAACCGTCAAGTCGCCGAAAGCGCACGCTTGGCCAATCGCGACAGCCTGATTAAACAATACCAAAACGACGTCAACAAATACTGCAATTAAGCTCTCGAATCACAATATCAAAAAGGCCGTCTGAAATTAAATTTCAGACGGCCTTTTATTTTTCAGCCTATCAATAATACAGTTGAACCAACAACAAACCGAAAGCCAGACTAAATGCCATACTTAACAAGCCTGGAATCATGAAGCTGTGGTTGAAGATGAATTTGCCGATTTTGGTCGAGCCGGTTGTATCGAAGTCAATAGCGGCAATAATCGGACCGTAGTTCGGAATAAAGAAATAGCCGTTTACCGCAACGAATGTGCCGATAATGATGGGCGCAGGAATACCCAGTTTGA
This sequence comes from Neisseria sp. P0014.S002, assembly GCF_051958295.1. Taxonomy (NCBI): domain Bacteria; kingdom Pseudomonadati; phylum Pseudomonadota; class Betaproteobacteria; order Neisseriales; family Neisseriaceae; genus Neisseria; species Neisseria sp. P0014.S002. Next base: position 168,992 of record NZ_JBQCVO010000004.1, read on the forward strand.
TGGCGATCGGGAACAGCGTCGCCACTGTCGCGCCTTGGCTGTTGACCAATACCGATAAGACAAACAGAGCAAAGGCAAAGGTCCACGGTGCAGATTCGACCAAATGGCTGACGGTCGATTCCACTTCTGTTAAGTGACCGTTCATCAAGGTATCGCCCAACCAAGCCACGCCAAACACCGCAATCACGGCACGCATACCGGCATGGAATACCGAACCTCGGGTAATCGCATCGCCATTGGGTTTACACGCCAAGATAATCAGCGCAGAAGCAGACAACATCACGATTTCAATCGTATGCGCCATACCCATAGGCTTGATCGCGCCATCGTGTTCAAAAGCCGGACGCAACTCAGGCAGCGCACCCATCACGACCACCAGCAATGCCGCAGTCAAGAAAATACCGACCGACAATTTGGCTTTCGGCGAAATGGCGACATCGGTTTGTTGCTCCTCCACATCGATGTATTCTTTCACATAGTTCGGGTCTTTCAGCAAAGCCTGATAATGCGGATCGTCTTTCAATTCTTTGCCCAATTTGTTTACGAACACGCAAGCCAAACCGATACCCAAAATCGTGGAGGGAACGGTAACTTTCAACACGTCCGCCATTGTAATGTGTTGCGGCTCAAGCATGGTGACGCAGGCAACAACGGCTGCGGCAATCGGGCTGGCGACAATCGCAAATTGGGAAGCGATAACCGCCATCGTCAGCGGACGGGAAGGACGGATGCCATTGCGACGGCTGACTTCGGCAATCACAGGCAAGACCGAATAAGCCACATGGCCCGTACCTGCCAAGACGGTAAAGGTGTAAGTTACCGCCGGCGCGATAAAGGTGATGTATTTCGGATTGCGGTGCAACACGCGCGTGGCAATCTTAATCATATAGTCCAAACCGCCGCTGGCCTGCATGGCCGCCGCGGCAGACACTACCGCCATAATCATCAGCATCACATCAATCGGCGGGCTGGTCGGCTGAAGATGGAAACCAAAAGACAATACGGCCAAACCGATACCGCCGAGCACGCCCAAACCAATCCCACCAACCTGCGCACCAATCAGGATACACAGCAGCACAATGGCAAACTGGATAAAAAACATAGTTGACATCACAACTCCCAAAATCCGGCCTTGACCGAAATAAAATTACAAATAGTTAGATTATAGAGTAAACCCTCTTCCCTAACTATACTTTACCTAATTATACATACCAATCTACATCAAATAAATAATATTCTCATTTAACCAATAGACACATTAAAAGCACAAAAGAGGCCGTCTGAAGATTTTCAGACGGCCTCTATGGTTTAAAAAGATGATACGGCTATTTTCCGGCTACTTCTTCATCTTTTATAAAATCTGATACGCCATGAACACAGCGGATTTTACGTTCCGACAAAGTTGCCTCCAACAAGGCATCGTTTTGCGGTAAGGAATCACGCTCCGCCTCATTGTGCCAGAGGTGGTACGCAATGCCGGCAAATTTCAAATTATGGCGTTTCATCCCGTTATGATAGCAACGGGCGACAAATTCGCTGTCTTCCCTGCCCCAACCGACAAAGCTATTGTCAAACCCATTGACGGCAAGCGCATCGCTGCGGAAAAAGCCCATATTGCAAGTTTTGATGCCTTTATGTTTGCGGTTGCCTTTTCGGCCTGCCAATTTGGCCAAACAACGGCAGCGCAAGGCGGAAAGCCGTTTTTCTATCCCCGAGCTGAACATAGACAAGGCAGGTAAATCGCCTTCGTCCAAAATATCCTGCGTTTTATCCTCAGTCAAAATCACGCGGGAGCCCTGTATCAGACGGCCTTTGCGGGCGATCTTCAAATGATCGGCGATAAAAGACGGATCCAAAACCATATCGCCGTCAATCAACACAATATAATCGCTTTTCGCCTGCGCCAGCGCACGGTTGCGCGATTCGGCGGCACGAAAGCCCCTATCCGGCTGCCATGAATGCTTAACAGGAATGCTTGTCCTACGGCGGATAAAATCAACCACTTCGGCGGTTTCCTGCCTTGAGCCGTCATCCGCAACAATAATTTCATCCGGCAGACGGGTTTGCGATAAAGCCGATTTCAACACCAGCTCCAAAGCATCGGGGCGGTTGTAGGTGGTGATGATGAGGGAGACGGTTATCGTGCGGTTGCGCTCGTAGAGTTTGACATATTTGTAATACGAACCTTGTGCGTTAGAAACTGAAATCGTCAGCCCGTCCGCCCCATAGGCAAAACCGCGCTTGAGCAGGTAATTTTTCATAAACGATACGCCGCCATGCAGCAAAGCCTTAAACGGCGAACTGTCTTTCTTAAAGCGGTTTTCTTCCGCATACAGCGAGCTGTACTGCTGCATTTTCTGAATCAGCCCTTCGGCATTTTCAAAAGAATAATGTTTCAGACGGCCATCAAGTTGTTTAACCTTGGCTTCCTGCGGCAACACCAAAGACTCATGCACCTGACGGTCGGAAAAACGGGTAAATCTGCGATGATAAAGGCGCGGAATAATATCCGGATACCAGCCGCAGCCTTTAATCAGTCTGCCGTGGTAATGGTTCAGACGGGAAAGCGAAAAAATATGTTCCTTCTCATTTTCCAAAACGGCCGTACGAATCGATTCGATTAAAGTCTCATCCGCCACTTCATCGCTGTCTATGCTGAAAATCCAATCGTTTTGCGCCAGTCTGGCCGCCAGATTTTTCATCGGGCCAAATCCGATAAAGTCATGCTTGTAATAGCTGACATTGGAAAAACCCTTGGCAATTTCAAAAGTACGGTCGGTCGAGCCGTTGTCCAACAGCAGGACTTCGTCAAAGTCTTTCAGCGCACTCAAAACTTCTGAAAGATAACGTTCTGAATTTTTTACCAACATGGCGGCGGTTGCCGGAATTGTGTGCATCATAAAAAGGCCGTCTGAAAAAGGAAGCTGTATTTTAACCGATATACCGCTACAATATGTCCTCCTTTTTTCAGACGGCCTGACTCATGCAGCTTATTCTTGCCCCCATGCAGGGGCTGGTGGACGATGTGATGCGCGACCTGTTGACGCGCATCGGCGGATTTGACGAATGCGTCAGCGAATTTGTCCGCATTACGCACACGGTCCACTCACGCGCCACTTGGCTTAAATATGTTCCCGAAATCGCCCATGCCAACCGCACGCCGACCGGCACGCCCTGTACTGTCCAGCTTTTGGGCAGCGATGCGGAAAACATGGCCGTCAATGCTTTGGAAGCCGTGCGTTTCGGTGCGGACAAAATCGACCTCAACTTCGGCTGCCCCGCGCCGACGGTCAATAAACACAAAGGCGGCGCGGTCTTGCTCAAAGAGCCCGACTTGATTTACCAAATCGTCCACACCCTGCGCCAACGCCTGCCGCAAAACATTCCGCTGACGGCAAAGATGCGGCTCGGTTATGAAAACAAAAATCTGGCATTGGAATGCGCTTCCGCGATTGAAAACGGCGGCGCATGCGCGTTGACCGTCCATGCGCGTACCAAAGTCGAAGGCTACGAACCGCCGGCACATTGGGAATGGGTGCGCAAAATCCGCGATGCAGTCAATATTCCCGTTACTGCCAACGGCGATGTGTTCAGCCTTCAAGACTATCTCGATATTAAAACTGTCAGCGGCTGCGACAGCGTGATGCTCGGACGCGGCGCCGTTATCCGTCCCGATTTGGCGCGACAAATCAAGCAATATGAAAACGGCGAAACAGTGAAAGACACCGACTTTGCCGAAGTCTCCTCATGGATAGTCCAATTCTTCGACTTGTGCCTTGCCAAAGAAGCCAACAACAAATATCCGGTTGCCCGTTTGAAACAATGGCTGGGCATGATGAAAAAAGAGTTTGAACAGGCGCAGATATTGTTTGACCGTATCCGCACCGTCAAAGAAGCGGATGAAGTGAAACAGATTCTGCTGTCGTTTGAACAAGAGATGCATTCATGATTTAAAAGGCCGAGACCTTTGCAAAATTCCTTTTCCCCAACAGCCGAAACCTAAATAAAGATTTTCGGCTGTTTTTGTTT